>NZ_FMXF01000020.1:0-132204 GCF_900103435.1 Sinorhizobium sp. NFACC03 | reverse complement strand
TACAAGGACTGGGGTCCAAAGGATGGCCCGGTCGTCGTGCTCAGCCACGGCTGGCCGCTGTCGTCGGACAGCTGGGAAGCGCAGGCCTTCCACCTCGCCGCCAATGGCTTCCGCGTCATCACCCATGACCGCCGCGGCCATGGGCGCTCGTCGCAGCCCTGGGACGGCAACGACATGGATCACTACGCCGACGACCTTGCCGATCTGATCAACGCGCTCGATCTGAAGGGCATCTTTCTTGCCGGCTTTTCCACCGGCGGCGGCGAGATCAGCCGCTATATCGGTCGGCACGGCACGGGCCGTGTCGCCAAGGCCGGTTTGATCTCGGCGGTGCCGCCGCTGATGGTCAAGACCGACAAGAACCCCGGCGGCCTGCCGAAGGCGGTGTTCGACGGGCTGCAGGCGGCAAGTCTGAAGGATCGCTCGAAGCTCTACCGCGATATCGCCTCGGGTCCGTTTTTCGGTTTCAACCGCCCGGGTGCGGTCGCCTCTCAGGGCATGATCGACAGCTTCTGGTTGCAGGGCATGATGGGCGGGCACAAGAACACCTATGACTCGATCGTCGCCTTCTCGCAGACAGACTTTAGCGAGGACCTGAAGAAGTTCGACGTGCCGACGCTGATCATCCATGGCGACGACGACCAGATCGTGCCGATCGATGCGGCCGCCAGAGCTTCGAAGACGCTGGTGCCGCATGCCGAGCTCAAGGTCTATGCCGGCGCGCCGCACGGCATCACCGACACACACAAGGATCAGCTCAACGCCGACCTGCTCGCCTTCGCCAAGGCTTAACGCCTGCTCGCCGGTGCGGCCCACGGAGCGCACCGGCACCCTTCGCCAAACGCTTCAGCCAAGGACCAGAACGATGACCTCTTCCCGTACTCCCACCGACGCATCCGGCCCCGATCGCCGCGAATTCCTTGCCGGATCCAGCGCGATTGCCGCTTCCGCCCTCCTGCCGAAAGGTGTCTACGCCGCCGACGTCCATCGCCTTCAGCACGGCAGTTTCGACATTTCCGTCGTCAGCGACGGCTTCATCATGCTGCCGGTGGGCATCGTGCTGCCGGATGCGACGGCGGAGGAGCGGCCGGACATCATGCGTCGGCTCGGCGGCACACCGGAACGCGCGCCATTTCATACCAATATCCCTGTTATCCGCACCGGCGGTGATGTCATCGTGGTCGACGACGGTTCGGGCAACCACTTCCAGGAAAGCGCCGGCAAGCTGCGCGCCAATCTGCTGGCTGCCGGCATCGATCCGGGTGAGGTCACGAAGGTGGTGCTGACCCACGCGCATCCCGATCATGCCGGAGGGACCCTTGGTGCCGATGGCAAATTGACCTTTCCGAACGCGCAGTATTTCGTATCGGAGGCCGAGTGGGAGTTCTGGACCGATCCGAACTTCGAAAAGACCATGCCGCAGGCGTTGCATGGCTTTGCCAAGGGCGCGCAGCGCGATCTTTTCGCGGTGCAAGATCGTCTGACCCTGGTCAAGCCCGGCGACGAGATCGTCAGCGGCATGCAGGTGATCGATACGCGCGGCCATACGCCCGGCCACATCTCGCTTCAGCTTGCCGGTGGCGACGGCGCCGGGCATGAGGGCATGGTGATAACGGGCGATGCGGTGACCAGCAATGTCGTCTTTTTCGAACATCCCGACTGGCATTTCGGCTTCGACACGGATGCGGAACTGGCCTTGAAGAACCGCAAGGCCCTGATCGACAGGGCGGCATCGGAGCGGCTGGCGTTGCTTGGCTATCACTGGGCCTATCCGGGGATCGGGCGCGCCGAGCGGAACGGCTCAGCCTATCGTTTCGTCGCGGCCTCGTAACCGCGGAGAGCAGTCTTCAACGAGCGCGAGCGACGCAACCGACGGGCGCCTTCTCAAGCGCCCGTCGGTCCTTTCTTTCTCAGAGAGCGAGTTCGCTGTCCTTGATGTCGCTGATCGGCGCGAGGAACGGCAGGTCGAACGGGCGAAGATCGTTGCGTTCGACTGTCAGCCGCGGCCAGTCGGGATTGACAAGCGCGCCGCGGCCAAGCGCGATCATGTCGGCTCCGGCTTCCATCACCTCCTCTGCGCGTGCGAGATCGTGCAGGCTGCCATTGGCGATGAGGAACAGGCGTGGCGCATGGCGATGGGCAAGCGCCACGAGCGAGGCGTCGCCACCCTCGAAGGCCGGCTTCCAGGCTTCGAACTCGGTCACGTGAACGAAGTCGGCCGGACTTTCGGCCAGCGTCTCGAACACGCGCGCTGCCCCCTGTTCGCGCTCGGCCCATTTGTGCCTGAAGTCGTTGACCTTGCCCTGGGAGAGGCGCAGGCCGAGCGGGATGTTGGGGCCGATCGCCGCGCGCACCGCCCTCAGAACCTCGAGCGACAGGCCGAGCCGCTGCACGATATCGCCGCCCCAGCCATCTGTCCGCCGGTTCGAGAAGTCGGTGAAGAACTGGTCGAGCAGGTAGCCGTTGGCGCCGTGGATCTCGATGCCGTCGAAGCCGGCGACCTCGATTGCCAGGCGAGCGGCATTGGCAAAGCCCTCGATCGCTTCGGCAATCTCGCCCTCGCTGATCTCGCGCGGCAAAGGATAGGGGCCGTCGCCATGGTAGCCGGTCATCTGGGTGCCCTTCGGACGTATGGCCGAGGGGCCTACCGTATCCGGGCGGTAGGGGTTGCCCTGTGCCAATGCGCCGCCGTGCATCAACTGTGCGAAGATGCGCCCGCCGGCGGCATGGACCGCGTCGACGATCTTTCGCCAGGCAGCCGCCTGTTCCCTGTCGGTCAGGCCGGGCTGGTCCCTGTAGGTCTGGGAATAGGCCTTGTCGGTGTAGATGCCTTCGGTCGTGATCAGGCTGAAGCCGCCTCGGGCGAAGCGTTCGTAGTAGTGCTGCATGCGTTCGCCTGGAACGCCCGCGGCCGAAGCGCTGATGCGGGTCATCGGCGCGACCGACAGGCGGTTGCTGAAATCGAGCCCCTTGCGGGTGATGCCAGTGAAAACGGGAGATGGGAGGATCTGTGGCGCGTTCATGTCAGCGGTCTCCGTCAAGCGCGATCGCTTCGATCTCGATCAGTGCATCGGGTGAATAGAGAGAAGAAACCTCGATCATGCTCTCAGCCGGGTAGGGTGCCGAAAGCCACTTGCGGCGGAGCTCGACCATCGTTCCCGCGTTCTCGATGGAACGCAGGAAGATCGTGGTCTTGACGACCTTGTCGAGCCCGGAGCCCGCCGCCTTCAAGGCGCGGTCGAGATTGTGAAAAGCCTGGTCGGCCTGGCGGTCGAAATCGCCAATGCCGACGATTTCGCCGTCGGCACCGATTGCCGCCTGGCCAGAGACGAAGACGAAGCCATGGGCCTTGATTGCCTGGGAGAGCAGGAACGGCGCGTAGGGATCCGGCGTGGTGACGACCTGTTCAAGATGCATGGAATGTCCTTTCGATACCGGAACGATTTCCGGCGCTCATCTCAACGGCCTGCGGCGAGCGCGATCGCCTCGATCTCGATCAGCGCGTCAGGCGAGTAGAGCGAGGAGACCTCGATGATGCTGTCGGCGGGGTAGGGTGCCGAAAACCACTTGCGACGGAGTTCGATGATCTTTGCGAAATTCTCCATGGAGCGCAGGAAGATTGTAACCTTGACGATCTTGTCGAGGCCGGATCCGGCGGCCCTCAAGGCCCGGTCGAGGTTGTGGAAAGCCTGTTCGGCCTGGCGGTCGAAGTCGCCGATGCCGACGAGTTCGCCGTCGTCACCGATCGCCGCCTGGCCTGAGACGAAGACGAAGCCATTGGCCTTGATCGCCTGGGAAAGCAGGAAGGGCGCGTAGGGATCCGGCTTGGTGATGACCTGTTCGAGAGACATGCTTTGTCCTTTCATACTTGAGTTTTTCTCAGCTTGGCGCTGTTGCCTTGGCTGTTGAACTCAATATGCTGAGGAGATAGCAGGCTGACAAAGAGTGATTTCTCAGTTGATAGATTAGTTGAATTCATCCATGGGGATGCGATGAGAAAGCTGCCGCCGCTCGGCGCCTTGCGGGTCTTCGAAGCGGCCGCCCGCCGGCTGAGCTTCAAGCATGCGGCGGAAGAGCTGAACGTTTCGGCGACCGCCGTCAGCCACCAGATCCGGCAGCTGGAGGTGATACTGGAGGTCAAACTCTTCGAGCGCGAGACGCGACAGGTGCATCTGACGGCTGCCGGCAAGGCGCTGTTTCCGGTGCTGCGCGATGGTCTCGATCGCTTCGAGCAGGCGATTGCCGACGTGCGCCGCCAGCAGGGGAGCAAGGTCGCGCGGCTGACCTCCACCGTCGCCTTCGTCGCCAAGCGTCTGGCACCGCTCGCCGGCTCGTTTCGCGAAGCCTATCCGGACTGGACGCTGAGGCTCGACGCTTCCAACCGGACGATCGACCTGGAGGCGGACGCGGACGCCGCAATCCGTCTCGGTGGCGGACACTACCCGGGTCTCATAACCGAGCCGCTCTTTGCCGATCGTTTCGCCCCGGTCTGCGCGCCGCGACTGGTGCCGGCAAGTGCTGCGGATCTCAAACGCTCAACGCTCATTCATTTCGATTGGGGTGTGGCGCGCCGAGACGAGCCGCGTGCGCCGGTCTGGCGGCAATGGCTGGAGCGGGCTGGCATCGCAGATGTCGATGCGAACGCGGGCCTGTCGTTTACCGATGAAATCCATGCCGTTCAGGCCGCCGTGGCCGGGCAGGGCATCGGCCTTTTGAGCCTGACGCTGGTTGCCGAGGAACTCGCCTCGGGCATTCTCGTCCAGCCTTTTCCTGTGACGCTCGAAAGCGACCGCTACGATCTCGTCTATAGCCCACGGATGGCAGATCGACCGGCGACGCAGTTGTTGCGCGATTGGGTGATCGCACAATTCGGCAGCGGCGACTGCCGCTCCCTCCCGTAGTCGCCCCACGAAGTGCGTCAGTCAAAATCGAAAATATCATCCGGCTGCCAGCGCCGGCTGGTGAGGCGCAACGACCGGTCCGGCTCGATGATATAGGTTTCGTAGACCTTGCGGCCGTACTGGTCGATAAACTGGTGCGGCACGATGCTGCCGACAGGCGACTTGGTGAGCTTGGTGCGCGGCTGGCCGCCATAGGTGATGCTGCCGGGGATCGGCTCGAGGTTCGACGAATAGCCGTAATAGCTTGAGCCGCCGCTTGCGGTACAGCCGCTCAGAAGTAGAACGACGGAGAGGGCGGCAAGGGCGTTTTTCATGTCGGCGATCCTCGGTTACGGGTGCGCTAGGTAGGGGAGGCGCAGTCAGGTTCCTCGCCTTCAAATGGACTACGGAACGCGCTGCAACACTTTGATCTATTGTACAATTTCCTGATGCAAATCCAAGGGCTCGCAATTATCTGGGCAAGCCTGGGGCGACGCGGTGGAGGAATCAGATGGTCCGCTGGCACTGGCGGCAAAAGCGGCGGCCACGGCGCTCCAACACCCTTTGCTAAAGTGTAGGGCGGCAAAGGTATTTTCCAAGTCGGCAACGTCGCGTGAGTGCCTTGCGGTCGCTGGAGAATTTCGCCTTCGTACCCAGATTTGTCGCTGAGCCGGATTCCGGTGCGGAGAAAGATGCGTTACTTCTCTCGTGAACGTTCCGGCGGATCGCGCGTTTCGGCCTTGCGCCAACTGCACGTTCCGTCCCGCCCAGTCCTTTCGCCGAACCCGGGTATTGCATGACCGCCGAACAGTCTCTCGCGTTTATCGTCATCGGCGCCATGATGGTTTTCTTCATCTGGGGGCGCTTCCGGTACGACGTGATCGCCTGTTCGGCGCTGATGCTGGCGGTGGCCGTCGGCATCGTGCCTTACGACCATGCCTTCGATGGCTTCAGCGACGACATCGTCATCATCGTCGGCAGTGCCTTGATCGTCAGCGCCGGCGTGGCGCGCTCAGGCGTGGTGGATGCGGCGATCCAGCGGTTCCTGCCCAATATCTCGTCCGTCCGGGCCCAGCTTGCGCTGCTGGTCATCACGGTGACGGTGCTTTCCGCCTTCATCAAGAACATCGGGGCGCTGGCTATCATGCTGCCGGTCGCCTTCCAGTTTGCCCGGCGGTCGAATGTCCAGCCTTCGGTCTTCCTGATGCCGATGGCCTTTGGTTCGCTGATCGGCGGGCTGATGACGCAGGTCGGCACCTCGCCGAATATCGTCGTCTCGCGCGTCCGCCAGGAACTGACCGGCGAGAGTTTCACGATGTTCGACTTCACGCCGGTCGGTGCGACGCTGGCGCTGGTCGGCTGCATCTTCCTGCTCTTTGCCTACAAGCTCGTGCCGCAACGGACCAGCAGCCAAGTTTCGGTTCATTCGGCGATCGAGATTACCGACTATACGTCGGAGGCCGTCGTTGCTGCCGGATCTCCCGCGATCGGCAAGTCGCTCAGCGCTCTGGTCAAGCTCGGCGATGGCGGTGCCGTCGTCATCGCCATTTTCCGCCGCGGCCTACATCTGGCGCCGCTGCCCGACATCACGCTTGAAGCCGACGACATCCTGCTGCTTGAAGGCGGGCCGGGGGCGCTCGATCGTATTGTCTCGCAGGCCAAGCTGAAGATCGCCGGAGACCGCTCGCCGGGTAGCCGCGAGAAGGCAGGGTCCGAAATCGAGGCGGTGGAGGCGGTCGTCGGCAGCGGTTCGCCGATCGAAGGCATGTCGGCGCAGCGCCTGGCGCTGTTCAACACCCACAATATCAACCTGCTCGCCGTCAGTCGCCAGGGCGAAAGGCTGAAGCAGCGGCTCGGCAGCATTCGTCTGCGCGCCGGCGACGTCATTGTGTTGCAAGGCGCGCGGCGCGAATTGACGTCTTTTCTGCAGGACTTCGGCTGCCTGCCGCTCGCGCAGCGCGAGATCCTGCTCGGCACCACGCGCAAAGCGCCGTTGCCGCTTCTGGTCCTGGCCGCCGCCATGGGCTCGACGGCAGTCGGCCTCGTGCCGGTGCCGATCGCCTTTTTCGCAGCGGCCCTTGCCATGGTCATCTTCCGCATCATTCCGCTGCGCGACCTCTACCGTTCCGTCGACGGGCCGATCCTCGTGATGCTGGCGGCACTGATCCCGGTCAGCGATTCCCTGCGCACGACCGGGGGGACGGAAGTCATTGCCGGGTGGCTCGGTACGGTTGCCGCCGGCTTGCCGCCGGCAGGCGCGTTGACCATCATCCTGCTTGCGGCAATGGCGGTCACACCGTTCCTCAACAACGCCGCGACCGTGCTGGTCATGGCGCCGATCGCCGCGAGCTTCGCCGACGCGCTCGGCTATCGGCCGGAAGCCTTCCTGATGGCGACCGCCATCGGCGCCGGCTGCGATTTCCTGACGCCGATCGGCCACCAGTGCAACACACTGGTCATGGGGCCGGGCGGCTACCGGTTCAGCGACTATCCGCGCCTCGGCCTGCCGCTCTCGCTCGTGATCGTTATCGTCAGCATACCGACGCTGATGGTGGTCTGGCCTCTGCGGTAGTTTCCTGACCTGACGTCAGGCCGCTCCGTGCATGACGCAGCAATCGGCCGGCACGGCATGCTGACGTCGGCGGTTTAGACGCTACCCAAGAACCGTGACAAGCACAGCCCCCCAGAGCGCCAGGAGCACGTTGCCGATCGCATAGCCAAGGCCGTAGCCGAGGGTTGGCACCTGGCTGCCGGCAGCCTCCTGCACCGCGGCGAGCGCCGGCGCCGAGGTTCCGGCGCCGCAGCAGGTGCCGGCGAGCACGCCTTCGTTCATGCGGAAGACCCAACGGCCAAGCGCAAGTGCTGCGAGGTGCGAAATCAGGCAGATCAGCAGACTGGCGATCACGAGCGCCGGACCGGACTGAACGAGGCCCGTGACGAAGCTCGGGCCGGCCGAGATGCCGACGCAGGCGATGAAGGCGCAGAGCCCGACGCTGTCGAAGAACCAGAGGGTTGCCTCCGGCACGAAGCCGAACGTGCGCCTGACCGAGCGCAGCCAGCCGGCGACGAGACCGGCGATCAGCACGCCGACCGCAACGCCGAGGCCGATTTCGAGCGCTCCGAGTTTCAGCGCGGGTATGCCGATGAGGCCGCCGAGGAAGATGAAGACGCCGACATAGACCATGTCGGTCGCCGTCGTCTTGCGATCCGCATAGCCGAGCCGGGCAGCGACATCCTCCACATGGCGCCTGGCACCGGCGATCGACATCACGTCACCCCGGCGGATTGTCAGCCCGGGGAAAATCGGGATCGGCTGGCCGGCGCGCAGGATGCCGCGCAGGAAGACCGAGCGCGTCTCGGGCTGCTGCTTGAGCTGCCAAAGGCGTTTGCCGGCGACGTCCTTGTTGGTCACCACCACGTCGAGAATTTCGACCGGAATGTCGAGAAGCTCGCGGTCATCGATCTCGGTGCCGATCCGGCTGGCATATTCCACCAGGAAACCGCGAAGCCCGGCGACCGCAATGATGTCCCCGGCCTGCAGTCGCTCTTGCGGGGCGGGGGAGATGATCTCATTGCCCCTGCGAATCTGCTCGATATAGGCCTTCTGATGCTCAGGGACTCGCGCCTCCGCTTCCGCCACGGTCAGGCCGACCAGATTATCGGCGATCTCAAAGGCGCGCGCTTCGATCTCGCGGCGGGCGGTATCGCCGCTGTTCTCCGGGGCGATGTTGAGTTCGGCTTCGAGCTCGGCGCAGGCTTCCTTCAGGCTGCGGCCGAACATGCGCGGTGCGAGCTGCGACTGGACGAGGATCGCGGTGACGACGCCGACGAGATAGGCGACGGCAAAGCCGGTGGCCACGGCGGATTCGAATTGGGTGACGGCTTCGGGTGTTGGCGCCGTCTTGCGGAAGGTGTCGATGGCGACGCCGACGGTCGCCGATTCCGTTGCCCCGCCCGCAAGGACGCCTGCGGCCGTGCCGAGATCGAAACCGAACAGGATCGAAAGAAGGATCGCCGCCGCGAGCGCCGCGACGCAGAGCGTCACCGTGACGGCGATCTGGGGCAGGGCATCGGCATTGAGGCTCTGGAAGAATTGCGGGCCGGTGCGGTAGCCGATGGCGAAGAGGAACAGCAGGAAGAACGCCTGCTTCACGTCGTTCGACAACACGGCGCCCGTCTGTCCGATCAGCACGCCCGCCAGCAGGCAGCCGGTAACGGCGCCGATGGTCACGCCGAAGATGGTGATCTTGCCGACGGCGTAGCCGATGCCGAGCGCGAGGAAGAGGGCGAGCTCCGGATGCGCTCTGAGGATGCCGAACAGGTGATCGATCACGCCGCTTTACTCCCAACTCCATGCCGAAGGGGCGCCTTCAGCCTGATGATGCGCTGCTCACTTGCCGGCAGGACCCTGCCGGAAAATCCGGGGTGGCTGGGTAACAGGGCGTCTGCTCACGCCCTTCTGCATGTGTCCTTCAATCGTCGCCGCTTGAAGGACAAAACATGCAGCATTCGAAAATGCTACAGCGACCGTTGCGCGTCTAATTGGACGCGCGGCGCTGCAGGGGGAGGCGGCCGACGGGTTTGCCGGCCGCTTTGCTCGGCTAGCTGATCTTCAGGCCCTTGGCCGCCTGGTAGGTCTGCACGTAGCCACGCGCCACGGAGCGCACGGCACGGCCGATCTGCGAATAGGCGTCGTCATTGAGGTTGGCGAAGGAAACGCGCGCCGACCAGTTTGGCGCGTCGAAGCCGGAGCCGTTCAAGAGAACGATGCCGTGGTCCTCGGCCAGTCGGAAGGGAATGTCGAGCGGATGGATGTTGTCCTTCACCCATTCGACAACATCCTGCCCGACATATTTGCGCAGCCAGAACTCGAAATCGATGATGCCGTAGTAGTGGTCGAAATAGATGCCCGGGTTGGACTCGACGCCCATGCCGTTTACGAGGTTCCAGAACCGCTTCGTGCAGATGGCGATGCAGGCCTTCTGGTAGGCCTTCTCGACATCCATCAGCTCGACCAGGCTGAAGAGCGACATCATCACCTGCTGGGGAAGCGACAGGCCGGCGGTGTGGTTCAGCGCCACGTCGCGGCTGTCGGCGACGATGCGGTCGATGAACTTCACCTCGCGCGGCTTCGGCGTCATCGCCTTGTAGCGCTTTTCCAGAAGCTTTTGGATCGGCTCGGGATGCGCCTTGATCCTCTCGTCGAAGATATTGTCCTGGGCAACGGCCACCACGCCGAGGCGCCAGCCGGTGCAGCCGAAGTACTTCGAATAGGAATAGACGCCGATGGTGTTGCGCGGCAGATGGCCGAGCAATGACTGGAACCCCGGGACGAAGGTGCCGTAGACGTCATCGGTAAGGATGATCAGATCGGGTCGCTTGTTGTTTACGAGATCGACAAGGCGCTTGATCGAATCCGGATCCATCGCGACGGCGGACGGGTTGCCGGGGTTGACCAGGAACAGCGCCTTCACCTCGGGGTTCTCCAGCGCCTTGATGTCATCGTCGGTGAACTGGAAGCGGTCTTCCTGCTCGGCGCTGACATTGATGGTCTTCAGTGTGTAGTCCTCGAGCTGCGGCATCTCGAGATAGGGCGTGAAGATCGGCGTTCCGAGCGCGATCGTGTCGCCGGCGTTGAGGATGCGGGCGTTCTTCAAGGCCTTGAAGATGTAGCACATGGCGGCGGTGCCGCCTTCGACCGGGTAGAGGTCGAATTTCACGCTTGGCCGGTGGCCGGCGCACATCGCCCACATCAGATATTCGTGGGTGATGATCTCGTTGTGATGCAGCGCCCGATCGGGGACCGGATAGTTGTCGCCGATGATCGAGTCGGTCAGCTCGTGCACGAATCCATCCGGGTCGAAGCCGAAGGTGTTGATGGCATAGGTGACGGCGTCACCAAGGGTCTTGGCGGCCGGGATGCCTTCGTCGTCCTCGTCCACGGTTTCCGTGCTTTGAAGCTGTTTCTTGATCCACTTCTGGAACCGTGCATGCGCTCCGTCCTGGGGCGGCATGCCGGCGACACCCGCCTTCGGATCGTAGTAGGCGCGTTTCGCCTCCGTCAGGGCGAACTGGCCGAGCAGGAAGAAGGCTTCGCGGGCCCGCGTTGCCGTCCAGTTCGGGTTGCCGCGGCCGGCATTGAGGAAGGCCTTGGCGGATTTCTGCGAGCTCGTCTTGGCGAGCTTGATCAGTTCGTCCTTGATCTCGAATGGGCTGAGATCGGAAATGCTGTCGTAGAATTTTCTGTCCAACATGATCCACACTCCCTGTGATCTATGAAATTGGAACAATGGTCTCGGTTCTGCCTGCCCGCCTCAGGCAAGCATGATGACGATGACGAGGCCGAAGATGGTGAGCAGCGTGTTGCCGATGGCGTAGGGCATGCCGTAGCCGAGTGCCGGCACCTTGCTCTTGGCCGCCTCCTGGATCATGCCGAGTGCGGCCGTCGTGGTTCTGACGCCGGCGCAGGCGCCAAACAGGATCGCCGGGTGGAACTTGAAGACAAAGTGGCCGATGAGCACCGAGGCGATCATCGGGATGGAGGTTGCAACGACTCCCCAGATGAACAGCGAAATGCCAACCTCCTGGAGGCCTGCGACGAAGCCCGGTCCGGCGCCGATACCGACCACGGCGATGAAGATGTTGAGGCCGAGCGTGTTCAACAGCCACAGCGCCGGCGACGGGATGCGGCCGAAGGCGGGGTAGGTGGTGCGCAGCCAGCCGAGCACGAGACCGGCAAGCAGGGCGCCGCCTGACGTGGATAGCCCGATCGGAATACCGCCGATCGTTATCGTCAGCGCCCCGATCATCGCGCCGATGAACAGACCCCAGCCGAGGAAGGCGATGTCGGTGGTTTCGACCGGGCGATCGGCAAAGCCGAGAGCCTTGATCGCCGCTTCGACGTGCCTCCTGGCGCCGCCGATGGTGACGATGTCGCCACGCTCGACGGTCGTGCCGGGAAGGACCGGGATCTCGACCAGCGAGCGCACGATCTTGCGGGCATAGACGCCGCGCGCCCAATCCATCGTGCTGACTTCGGCGAGTGTCTTTCCGGCCAGCGCCTTGCTGGTCACGTAGACGTCGACGATCTCGGCCTCCGCGTTCAGAAGTTCCTTGTCCTCGACCTCCGTCAGCTTGCTGTCCAGGTTTTCGACGAGCAGGGCGCGCCTGCCCGAGAAGGCGACGACGTCGCCCGGCTGCAGCACGGTGTTGCCATCCGCTTCGATGATCTGATCGCCTCTTCGCAGGCGCTCGACGAAGACGCGAATGCCGGGAAGCAGGTTCTTGACCGGCGTTCCGGTTAGCCCGCTTGCTTCGTCGATCCGATAGGCCCGAAGGCCGAAATCATGATAGGCGCGGGTGATGCCGGGTTCGCTGCTCTCGGTGCCGCCGCCGAGCTTGGCCTCATACTCCTTGCAGGCCGCCGGAAGATCGATGCCGAGAAGTTTTGGGCCAAGCTGGGCGAGGATGATGGCAGAGCCGATCGTGCCCCAGATGTAGGTGACCGCATAGGCAATCGGAATCTGGTCGGCAAAGGTCTTGGCCTGCTCCGGCGTCAGCCCGAGCGAATTGATCTGGTCCGTGGCAACGCCGATCGCAGCCGAGATCGTCTGCGACCCGGCATACATGCCGGCGCCGTAGCCAAGCGGAAGCCCGGCGATCAGCGCGCAGAGATAGGGAACGATGAGGCACAGCACCAGGACAGACAGCGCAAAGGCAATCTGCTTCGGCCCATCGGTGCTCAAGCCGCGCACGAATTGCGGGCCGACACCGTAGCCGACGGCGAACAGGAAGATCAGGAACAAGGTGGACTTCAGATCACCGGAAACCTGGATGCCCAGCTGCCCGATGAGGACGCCCGCCAGGAGCGTGGCGGTGACGTTTCCGAGATTGAACCCCGCGACCTTGATGGGTCCGATCAGGAAACCGATGCCGAGGGCGAGGAAGACAGCGACCGGAGGATAGGTCCGAAGCGTCTCGACGAAGAAGTCAATTGGATTCACTGCCATCCCCTTTAGAAAGTTGCGTTGCCATCACTTCATTTCGGGACCTGCGCGGCTAAGTTGATTTTATCGGTGGCTTGTCGATGCCCAATCCTAGCTTTGGCAATTGTCGCTTCGGCTGCTGATTTTCTCAACGGCCTTGGGGTTACGTGAGCGTAACGTACGTTAAATTTCCGGCTTTTGCGCGCAGTGGGGGCTGATGAGCGCTGCGCGGCACCGGTCCGAAAGCGTCGGGCCGGGCGGTCGTGCGAAGGCAAGTTCGAGAGGGTGGCGGCGCGCCGGCCCCGATGAAGGTACACGGTCCCACCACGGCGGATTTCGCCGGCTATTCAACTCTGGCGTTGTATTTTTATGTTATCGCATAACGGATGGACATGACGAAACGCCGCATGTCGATGGACCCGGAGCACATGCCCCGCAGTTGCTTCATCCGCGCGCCGCGAAGCTTGAAGTGACGGGCGCGCTCATCCGTTCGTTTCACGAGCAAGGCCGGCAATTGCGGCCAGTCTTGCGCTCCGCTTCAGATGGCGACGCCTTCGAGTGCTATGATCCGTGTCCTGGCACAGCGCTCACGGATCGTCTTCAGGCGCTGATACTCCGGCGATTGGTACCAGGAGAGCAAGGCTTGCATGTCCGGGAACTCGAGGATGACGAGCCGGTGCGGTTCCCAGTCGCCTTCAAGCACCCGGGTTGCGCCACCGCGGCCGAGATAGCGCCCGCCATAGCGGGCCTCCGTCGCCGGCACCTCTCTTTTGTATTCCTCGAAGGTCGCTGCATCGGTGATATCGACATCGGCGATCAAATAGGCAGCCATGGCAGAGCTCCTTTCCCGACAAGCCAAGGAGCAAGGATACGCCGGTCGTCGCCGTCAGGCGAGACTCTCGCCCGCGGCGGCCGGCAGGGTGACTTAGGATCATTACCTTGTTGATTGTTGTTATGTTATTTTATAACAGTCAGTACATGACGAAACGCCGCATGTTGATAGATCCCGGCCGCCCGACCCCATCGGTTGTATCCGCTGCCGATTCATGCGAGGAAGAGCGCGATGGTGCTGCGTCCGCGACAATGCGGAGGCGGCTGAAAAGGGAACACGGAACGGACGACCCTGACGGGACCGAAACCGTGGCTGCCCCCGCAACTGTGAGCGGACAGCGCATTCACACCATGTCACTGGCCAAAGGCCGGGAAGACGTGGATGCGCCGCGACCCGCGAGCCAGGAGACCTGCCATCGAACCGATCAACCACAACGGACGGGGTGTTCCGATGGAAAAGAACTGGCTTTCGCGCGACGGTTTTCCGTCATCCTGCGGCTTCGCCATCTCTTGCCGTCAGTCCGGCGGAGAGAGAAAATGGCTGAGCCGACTTCCCGACAGCATAAGATAACGGTCTGCACCGATTGCCGCTTTACCGGCGGCCCCTGCATGCCGGGCGCCGAGCTAATAAAGCGTCTCAACCGCAGCATCGCCGCCCTCGGCGCGCCGCTCGATCGTGATTTCTCGATTGCCGGCACGGTCTGCATGGCGGCATGCACGCGCCCCTGCACCATCGCCTTCCAGGCGACGGGCAAGGCGACCTATCTCTTTGGTGACATTTCGCCGGAAGCGGACATCGACGATCTCGTCCGCTTTGCCGCCACCTATGTGGAGCGCGGCGACGGCATGACGCGGGCTGCCGAACGGCCGCGCGGGCTGAAGGGCAAGACGCTCGCCCGCATCCCGGCGGCCATGCTCGTCTCCGAAGACGTTGCGGGCCATTTCCAATGAGCGCGACACGCATGCGCTCAAGCGCGTTTGGTGCGTCGGGGATGGACGCGTGGCGCTGCCGGGAAGGGATCAGACCATGACCTGCACCGCAACAGGAGCCGCCCTTCGCGTTAAGGGGCTTTGCTGGGGGCCGCGCCCGGGGCTGACCCTGGTCGACGACATGGACTTCGCGATCGAGGCGGGCAGCCGGCTTGCGATCCTCGGGCCGAACGGGGCCGGCAAGACCTCGCTCTTACGCTGCCTTTACCGGGCGGTGCAGCCGAATGCGGGCCGCATCGAGGTCGACGGCGTCGACCTGTGGTCGATTTCGGCGCGCGAAGCGGCGAAAACGATCGCCGTCGTGCTTCAGGAAATGCCCGGCGATTTTCCCTTCAGCGTGCGCGACGTGGTGATGATGGGCCGCATCCCGCGGCGGGAGGGGCTCAACGGCTGGACGGACACCGACCGCGAGCGCGTGCAGCATGCGCTCTCCCATCTCGATCTCGCCCATCTCGCCGGCCGCCAGTTCTCGACGCTCTCGGGCGGCGAGAAGCAGCGGGTGCTGATTGCCCGGGCGCTTGCCCAGGAGCCGCGCATCATCATCCTTGATGAGCCGACCAACCATCTCGACATCCGCCACCAGCTCGAAATCCTCGAGCTGTTGCAGACGTTGAAGCTGACGATCGTATCGACGCTGCACGACATCAATCTCGCCGCCGAATTCGCGACTGACGTGGCGATCGTGACGGCGGGGCGGCTCACCGCCTTTGGCACACCCGACGCGGTGCTGAGCCCGCGGGCGCTGTCCTCCGCCTTCGGTGTCACCGCCACCGCCCACAGCACCGCCGTTGCCGGCACCGCCCGTTTCTCCTTTTCACTTCCTCGACAGGGATCCATTTCATGAAGATCAACATTGCCTCCTCTGCCTTCCTGTTTCTCATCGCCACTGCTGTGCCGGCGCTCGCCTATCCGGTCACCGTCAAGAGCTGCAACCGCGAGGTGACCTTCGATGCCGCGCCGAAGCGGGCGATCGCCAGCGACGTCAATCTGGTCGAGATGATGCTGGCGCTGAAACTGCAGGACCACATGGTCGGCTACACCGGCGTTTCCGGCTGGAAGACGCTGGATGAAAAGCTGCGCGAAGGTGTGAAGGAACTGCCGGAGCTTGCGGAAAAATATCCGACCAAGGAAGTGCTCCTCAACGCCGACGCCGATTTCTTCTTCGCCGGCTGGAACTACGGCATGAAGGTCGGCGGCGAGGTGACGCCCGAGACCTTGGCGCCGTTCAAGATCGGCGTATACGAACTGACCGAATCCTGCATCCATGTCATTGCCAGGGAAAAGCCTACGATGGACGACATGTTCGTCGATCTCCTCAACCTCGGCCGCATCTTCGGGGTCGAGGATCGCGCCGAGGCGCTGGTCGACGGCTACCGCCGCCAACTGGCCGCGATCACCGAGGCAAATGCCGGCCGCGAAAAGCCGACGCGCGTCTTCGTCTATGATTCCGGCGAGGAAAAGCCCTTCACATCCGGCCGCTTCGGCATCCCGACGGCGATGATCGAGGCGGCCGGCGGCGCCAACATCATGGACGACGTCGACAAGAGCTGGGTGGAGGTCTCCTGGGAGCCGGTGATCGATCGCAATCCGGAGGTCGTGGTGATCGTCAACTACGGCGAGGTGAAAGCCGAGGACAAGATCGCCTTCATGAAGAACAATCCGGCCTTCGCCAATATCGATGCGGTCAGGAACGACCGCTTCGTGGTGCTCGATTATGTCGAGGCGACGCCGGGGCCGCGCAACATCGACGCCATCGCCCGGCTCGCCAAGGTCTTTCACGGCGAAGGCCTGTAACCGATGCTGGCTGAGGATACGTCGCCTGGTCCCGCTGCCGTTTCGCGGGTTGTTCCCGTTCGGGCGCTCCGCAGCGGGGTCGGGGTGTTAGCGGCGCTGCTCTTGCTTCTCCTGACCGTGACCGCGGGCGTTTCGCTCGGCTCGGCGCCGATTCCGGTAGCCACCGTCTGGTCGATCGTCGCAAGCAAGCTCGCGCCCGGCAGCGTCGAGGCCTTCTGGTCGGCGGGGCGTGAAAGCATCGTCTGGGACGTGCGCCTGCCGCGGGTCATGCTGGCGGGGCTTGTCGGCGCCGGATTGGCGCTGACGGGTGCGGTGCTGCAATCGGTCACGCGCAATCCGCTTGCCGATCCGCATCTGCTTGGCGTCTCCTCGGGTGGCGCGCTCGGGGCGATTGTCGCACTGCTCCACACCGGAATGATCCTCGGTCTTCTCACGGTGCCGCTCTTTGCCTTTGGCGGCGCGCTGCTGGCAACCGTACTGGTCGCCTTCGTTTCCCGCGCTCTAGGCACCAGTGCCGATCGCCTGGTGCTTGCCGGCGTCGCCGTCGCCTTCGTGCTGACGTCGATCGGCAATCTCATGATCTTCCTGGGGGATCCGCGGGCGACGCACACGGTGATCTTCTGGATGCTCGGAGGCCTTGGCCTGGCGCAATGGCCGCATCTCATCTATCCGGCGCTCGTGCTGTCAGTCTCGCTCGGCTGGCTGGTCGTCCGGTCGCGGGAGATCAACGCGCTTGCCATGGGCGACGAGACGGCGATGACGCTCGGCATTCCCGTGCGCCGCTTCCGTCTGACGCTCTTCGTCGTCACTGCGCTCCTGACCGGGGTCATGGTGGCCTTTTCCGGAGCGATCGGCTTCGTCGGGCTGATGGTGCCGCACTTCGTGCGGCTTTTCGCTGGCAGCGACAATGTGCGGGTGATCCCGCTCTCGGCCTTCTTTGGCGCCTTGACGCTGATCATGGCCGACCTCGTCGCCCGCGTCATCATGGCGCCGGAGGACATGCCGATCGGCGTCGTTACCGGCATTGTCGGCGGCATCGCCTTTGTTGCCATCCTCACGCGGCGCGCGTAAGGCGTGTATCGACATTGGGCATGCATGGAAATGGGCCGGTTCGCGCCTATGTTTTAGCGCATGCATGGCTGCCGATCAGGCCTCGAAAGGGGCAGGACCGGCAGAAGAGCGGTGCGAGGGAGCAAATGACGAACGAAGTTGAAATCTGCACGCCGGATGACGTTTTGAATTTCTGGTTCGGCGAGCTCACCTATGACGACTGGTTCACGATGAGCGGCGAACTGGATAAGGCCTGCATTCGTCGTTTCCAGGCATCGCACCTGGCGCTTGCCCGCGGGGTCAGCGAGATCTGGCGGGCAACGCCGGAGAACCGGCTGGCGGCGATCATCCTGCTCGACCAGATGCCGCGCAACATGTATCGCGGCACGCCGCTTGCCTTCGCGACCGATTGCCTGGCACTGCACGAGGCGAAGCTTGCCGTCGGCATCGGTGCCGACATGGCGATCAAGCCGGAAGCGCGCGCCTTCGTCTATCTGCCGTTCGAGCATTCGGAAAACCTGACCGACCAGACCATGTCGGTGAAGCTTTTCACCGAACTCGGCGATGCCGACTATCTCGACTATGCCATCCGCCACCGCGAGGTGATCGAACAATTCGGCCGCTTCCCGCACCGAAATGCCCTCCTGGCCCGCGTCTCGACAGACGCCGAGCTTGCCTATCTGGCACAGCCCGGCGCCGGTTTCTGACGAAAAATCCGGCGGTGGAGCGCAATTGGCGGCGTCTTTTGCATCTTTCCGCCGTCTTTCGTATTCACACCGCATTGTGACGACCACTGACGCGATTCCGCACCATGGTCTCAACCTGCAAGGATCATGAAATTGCGTTCTGTCGGAAAATTGCCTGCCATTCTCGTCTGCCTGCTGGCGCTTGCCGCCGCCGGCCCGGTCATGGCGCAAGGCACGACGCAACCGGCACAAGGTACGACCCAGAGCGCAGCGCAGCCAGAGCAGAAGGCGACGCCGGCTCAGCCGGCCCAGACCGCAACGCAACCAGCTGGGAAAGCGGCGGCACCCGCGCAGGATGGTGCGCAGCCCGCTGACAAGGGCGCGGCACCCGGCGGCGCGACACCCGGCGCAGCCACCCAGCCGGCCGCGACGGCCACCCAACCGGCGCAGACGGCAACACCGCCGGCCGGCGAGGCGGTGCCGGCGGATGCCACGCCGCCGGCCCAGAGCCAGGCGGCCGATCAGCTTTCCAAGGCCGCCGAGGATCTCAAGCGGCTGACGGACCTCGTCGACAAGGCCAAGGACGACGACATCGTGCTTGCCGACCTCAAGGTTCAGGTCGACGCGCTCGCCAAGCAAATCATCGGCGTGTCGGTCTCGACCCGGCCGCGCCTCGACGAAATCAAGGGGCGGCTCACCGAACTCGGCGATCCGCCGGCCGAGGGACAGCCGCCCGAAGCCGACATCGTGACCGCAGAGCGCAAACGGCTGATGGCCGAGCGCGGCGCCATCAACGCGCTCACCGGCGAGGCCGAGGGTCTTTCGATCCAGGCGACGAAGCTTTCCAACACCATTACCGCGACAAGGCGCGCGCTGTTTTCCAACACGCTGCTGAAGAACACCGAAGTCTCGACCGGCATGTTCGACGACGCTCTGACGGCGACGGCGGACGAAACGCGCGTGCTCTCGCGCAGTGTCGGGAGCTGGCTGAGCTTTGCCTGGAACTACAAGCGCGTGCCGCTTTTGACGGCGCTGTTCCTGTCGCTGCTGGCGGCGCTCGTGTTCCTTGCCGGCAGCCGCAGGCTCTTTCGCCCGCTGATCCAGCATGACATTACCGATGAGGAACCGAGCTACTTCCGCCGCCTGTCGGTCGCCTTCTGGTCCACGCTGATCCCGACGATCGCCTCGGCCGCCTTCGCGATTTCAAGCTTCCTGTTCCTGCGTGGCTTCAACGTGCTGCGCTCCGACATCGCACCGATCATTGCCATTACGCTCGGGGTGGCAGTGGTGGTGTTCTTCGTGACAAGGCTCGCCCAGGCGGTGTTGTCGCCGCGCGATGCGCGCTGGCGGCTCGTCAGGGTTTCCGATCGCGGCGCCAGGATGCTGATGATCGCGATCTTCGCCATGGCGCTGGTCAACGGTCTTGATTACCTGTTCGGCGGCGTCAGCGAGGCGCTCGGTTCGCCGGTGGTCCTCACCGTCGTCAAGAGCTACATCGCCTCCATCGTCATCGGCCTCATCATCATGGCGTCGGCCTGGATCAAGCCGACGCTCAGGAAGGACGAGTCCTTCGATGCTCATGGCCGCGCCTGGCCGCGGCTGGTGTCGTTCGCGCTGCTTGCGACCGGGGCCTTGCTGATCATTGCGGCCGTCTCCGGCTATGTCGGTCTCGCCCGCTTCATCGCCACGCAGATCATCATCACCGGCGCGATCCTGGTGACGATGTATATCGGCATTCTCACCGGCCGGGCCGTGGCCAAGCAGGGTGCGTTTGCCGAGACGGCGGCCGGGCGCTATCTCGAGCGCCGCTACAATCTGGAACAGGTGGCGCTCGACCAGATCGGTCTTGCCGCGGGCCTCAGCATCTATGCCCTGGTCGTGATGGTCTTCATCCCGCTGATCCTCTTGCAGTGGGGCTTCCAGGTCGCCGACATCGAGTCCTGGGCCTACCGGATGGTGACCGAGATCAGGATCGGCTCGATCACCATCTCGCTGGTCGGCATCCTCGCGGGCGTCCTGTTCTTCGCGCTCGGTTTTGCGGTCACCCGCTTCGTGCAGCGCTGGATCGACGGCAACATCATGGCGAGAAGCCGGGTCGATGCCGGCGTGCGCAACTCGATCCGCACCGGCATCGGCTATACCGGCGTCGGCCTTGCGTGCCTCATCGGCCTCTCGGCAGCGGGCATCGATCTCTCCAACCTCGCGCTCGTCGCCGGTGCTCTCTCGCTCGGCGTCGGTTTCGGTCTGCAGAACATCGTTTCGAATTTCGTGTCGGGCCTGATCCTGCTCGTCGAGCGGCCGTTCAAGGTGGGCGACTGGATCGTCAGTGGCACGACGGAAGGCTTCGTCAAGCGCATCTCGGTACGCGCGACCGAGATCGAAACCTTCCAGCATCAGTCGATCATGATGCCGAACTCGCTGCTGATCAACGCCTCGGTCGGCAACTGGACGCACCGCAACAAGCTCGGCCGCTCCGAAATCGCCGTCACCGTCACCTATGCCAGCGATCCGCGCCGGATCATGGAACTGCTGTCCGAGATCGCCGCCGCCCATCCGATGGTCTTGAAGAACCCTTCGCCGACCGTCGGTTTTACTGCCTTTGGCGACGAGCGCATGACCTTCGAGCTCCGGATTTACGTCGCCGACGTCTTGACCGGCGGCGGCGTGCGCAACGACCTGCGCGTGTCGATCTACGAGCGTTTCCGCGACGAGCGGATCGGCGAGCCGTTCCCGGTCAAGATCGAGGACGTGCCGGTCGAGGACCAGACCGGCATCGAAAGCCACCACCCGGAAGAGGTGGGCGAACCGAAGGGCGCCACCTCCGCCGAGGCAAGAGCGTCGGCCAAGGCGACGGCTTCAGGCAAACCGGCTGCTTCCGCAGCGCCGCTCAACGAGGAACGCGAGGCAGAAGAAACGGGCAGTCGCCGAACCGCCAGCCGCCGCGCAAACCCGAACCGCTGATAAACGGAGCGTTCAGCCGCTATTCAGCCGGCGTGCCATAAAAAGCATGCAATTCTTCTGGTGACCGATTACGTTGTCATTGGCTGAAGAGGTGGCCGGCGCAGCGTCGCGAAACCGACGGGGCGGCCGGCTCGGCGAGAGGGCGGCGCTTCGCGCGCCGATGGGCAATGAAGAAATCCGTGATTGCTTTGCTTTCCGGCGTACTGGTGGCCTACGCGCCTATGGCAGGCGCGGCCAGTGCCGCGACGGTCACGAACAAGGACAGCGAGACCGCCGTTCTGGTCGTCGTCGAGGGCGAAAGCCGCATGGAAGTGGCGATCGCCGCAGGCGCCACGGAGATGATCTGCCCGAGCGGCTGTTTCGTGACGGCGCCGAGCGGCGACCGCATCGGCCTGCAGGGCGACGAGAATGTCGAGATCGTCAACGGCAATGTCGTGGTGAAGTAACCGGAAACCAGCCACTGAAGGGCGCGGACTCTTCCGCGCCCCTAGAGCGCCGTGCGTTCAGACGAACGCGCAAAGGACGCTCTAGTACTTTGATCGTAGAGCATCTTTCCGCTTCAAGTGATTCCACTCGGACGCTCTATAGCGCCGCAGTTTCAGACGAACGCACAAAGACGCTCTGGCTCTTGAGAGCAGTTTTCCGCTCTCAATGTTTCCACTTGAGAGCGGAATGCATTGGCGCCCACAGCTAATCACGGCGCGCCAATCCCATTGGATGGCGAATGAACCGGCACTCCCGCCCGTCAATACGACGAGAGACAGGGTGGTCCGGCGAATGCCTTTGCCATCCCTTCGAAGCGCATTGACACGATCCATGCCCGGTAGCACGCTCGGCTGTTCGGCCGACGTTGCTCGCCACGGTCGTTCGCGTATTGCGGGAGGGGAACCATGCCATTCCTTCGCATCGCCTTGGCCGTCCTATTGGTGTTTTGCGCCACGCAAGCGTTTGCCGAGAAGCGCGTGGCGCTGGTCATCGGCAATTCCGCCTATCAGCATGTGGCGGCGTTGCCCAATCCCGGCAATGACGCTGCCGACATGGCGGCCAAGCTCGAAGGGCTCGGCTTCGAGGTGGTGACCGGTGTGGATCTCGACCTCTCGGGCGTGCGGCGCGTATTGCGCGATTTCGTCGACCGTCTCGATGGCGCCGATCTGGCGCTTTTCTACTATGCCGGCCATGGTCTTCAGGTGGACGGCGAAAATTATCTTGCCCCTGTCGACGCCAAGCTCGCCTCCCATGTCGATCTCGATTTCGAGGCGGTGCCGATGAACCTGATCCTGTCGGCGATGGAGCGCAGCACCAGGGTCAATGTCGTGCTGCTTGATGCCTGTCGCGACAATCCGCTCGCGGTCAATCTCGCCCGCTCCATGGGCACCCGATCGGCCTCGGTCGGCCGCGGACTTGCCAAGGTCGGCACCGGCATCGGCACGCTGATCGCCTTTGCCACCCAGCCCGGCAATGTCGCGCTCGACGGCAGCGGGCGAAACTCGCCCTTTACATCGGCGCTGCTCAAGCATCTCGGCCAGCCGGGACGCGACATCACCCGCGAGCTGATCGAGGTGCGCCGCGACGTTCTTGCGGCAACCGGCGGCAAGCAGGTGCCCTGGGACAATTCCTCGCTGACCGGCGAGGTGGTGCTGAAGCCTGCCGATGGCGGCCAACCGGCGTCGGTCAGGGAGCCGGCGACGGACCAGACTGCTGAGCTTGCCTATTGGGAAACGATCAAGGATGGGACGGAGCGCGATCTGTTCGACGCCTATCTGCAGCAATATCCCGATGGTGCTTTCGCATCCCTGGCGAAGGCCAAGATCCGCATCATCGAGCGGGTCTCCGCCCCGGCAACAGTTACTGACGTGCCCGCCGGCCAGGCCGTGGCGGCCGTTGATCCGGCCGCAGCCGCAGCGGGTACCGACGATCGCGCCTTGACCCGATCGATCCAGCAGCAGCTGAACCGGCTCGGCTGTCGGGCCGGCAGCGAGGATGGGCTGTGGGGCGCCGGCAGCCGCAAGGCGCTGGAGGCATTTGCCAGGCACAGCAAGGCTGAACTCGCGACGCTCGAACCTTCCAGCGACGTGCTCGAACGCCTGAAGGCCGAGAAGGCGCGGATATGCCCGCTTGCCTGCGCGCGAAACCAGGAGGCAAAAGACGGCCGCTGCGTGACGATCCGGCGCGAGGCCAAACTGCCCGAGCCGAGTGCGACCCAGGGCACCGCCAAGACACCGGCGAAGAGCACCGGCACGCGAGCGATCAGCCCGCCGGCCGAGCTGAAAAAGAAGAGCTATGCCGGCTGCCCCGACAATGCGGACGTTGCCTTCCGGCAGATGTTTTCCCGCGGCTCTGGCCGCGGCAGGACGACGATTACCGCCACGCATTCCTGCGGTCGCGCCTTCGCCTGTCACCGGGCGGCAAGGGGCCAGCCCTGGGATTGTGGCTGGCGGTGAAGCTGCGTGTGGCAAGCGGCGATCCGTACGCTGCCGGCGTTGGCTGGAGCGTCTCAGCTCCGCCGGCCGAACGCCGTTGCGCGCCCTTTGGCGGCGTGGCAGAGGGCAAATTTCGGCTCTTGATTTTACCGCCGCCTCAGCAAGGATCACGGCGACATCCGTCACCGCTTTCCGGCAAGGGAGGACTCCCCATGAAACTCCAGCTTATCCGCAACGCCACGCTCAAGCTCGACTATGCCGGCCATACCGTGCTCATCGATCCCTTTCTCGGGCCGAAAGACAGCCTGCCGTCCTTTGCCGGGCGCTCGCCCAATCCGACGGTCGAGCTGCCGGTCGATATCGACACCATCCTGGCCGGTGTCGAACTCGTCATCATCTCGCATCTGCATGAGGATCACTTCGACTACACCGCCAAGGAGCGGGTGCCGAAGGGGCTGCCGATCCTCTGCCAGCCGGGCGACGAGGAGGCGATCCGCGCCGCCGGCTTTCGCGACGTCACGCCGCTTTCCGACAAGGCCAGCTGGCAGGGGCTGACGCTGACCCGGCGTGACGGCAGCCATGGGCTCGGTCCGGTCGTCCAGGACATGGGGCCTGTCATCGGCTTCAGCCTTGAGGCGAAGGGCGAGCCGACGGTCTACTGGGCAGGCGACACGGTCTTCTATCCGGCGATCGAGAAGACGATCCGCGAAACGAAGCCTGACATCATCGTCACCCATTCCTGCGGCGCGAAGTTTAATGGCGATCTCATCGTCATGGATGCCGAACAGACGATCAAGGTCTGCGAGACGGCGAAAAACAGCACCGTCATTGCAACGCACATGGAGGCGCTGGATCACGCGACGGTCAGCCGAAGCGAGCTGCGGGTAGCAGCCGATGCCCATGGCATCCCCTTGACGAAGCTGGTGATCCCTGATGACGGCGACGTGCTGACGCTGATACCGCCGGTGGTCTAAGCAATTCCAGGAAAAGTGCGAAGCGGTTTTGCGTCCGGAATTGCGGAGATACCAAGCAATTCCAGGAAAAGTGTGAAACGGTTTTCCGTCCGGAGTTGCGGCGATTCCAAGCAAATTCCAGGAAAAGTGTGAAGCGGTTTTCCGTCCGGAATTGCGGCGATCCAGAAGGCCGGACGAGCTTACGGGATCGAGAAGATACTGATCTCGTTGGTGATGCCGCGAAGAGCGACATTGTGCGACTGCGGATTGAGGCCGCGGTCGCTGAGCAGGCCGGAGGTGCGCGGGTCGTCGAGCACGGAGCTGGTGGCGAAGATCTCGCGCGAACTCGCGAGATGCTGGACGCGCGAAGCGATGTTGACCGTCTGGCCGAAATAATCCTGGCGCTCGTTGAGGTTGACGGCGATGCACGGCCCCTCGTGGATGCCGATTTTCAACAGCAGATCCTCGGAGCCCCGGTCCTCGTTGAGCTGTCGCATCGCCTCGCGCATGCGCATGGCCGCCGCAACCGCTCGGTCTGGCGTCGGGAAGGTTGCCATGACCGCGTCGCCGATCGTCTTGACCACGGCGCCCGCCTCGGCGGCAACGATCTCGTTGACTGCGCTGAAATGGGTCTTCACCAGATCGAAGGCTGCGAGATCGCCGACCCGCTCGTAAAGTTCGGTGGAGCCGCGCAGATCCGAGAAGAGGAAGGTGAGGCTGGTGATCTTCAGCCGCTGGTCTACGTCGATCGTGTCGGTGCGGTAGATATCGCGGAAGGTCTGGTTGGAAAGCAGCCGCTTGGCGGTGAGGAACGGACGCCGACGGCCGAGAATATCGTGCAGGGTGTCATTGGCGATACAGACCGAGGGCAGGGTGCGCACATCCGTATGGTTTTCCACCTGGATGCGCAGCGGACCCGGCTGCATGGTCAACGCCTCGTCGTGGCGATGGCCGCGATCGAAGACGAGCGACAGCGTCCGCCGTTCCTTGGTCGGCTCGCCCTTGACGTCAATGAATTGCGCGGCATGGGTCACCGGCTCGAAGACGATGATGAATTCCGCCGGCATCTGCAGCGAGATCACCGCCTTTTCGCCGGGCGGCAGTTCGAGCGCCTCGATCATGAAATCGTCGACCTGGGCCTCGTAGTCGTCCTCCGGCAAATCTATGCCGGAGCCCCAGTAGATCTGGCGGAAATATTCGAGCGGCGGCAGCTCGTGCGGGTTGTGGGCCTCGATGTGGCGTACCCGCGGGTTGACGGTGAAGGTCACTTCCACCATCTCGTCGAGCGTCGGCTCATAGCCGGCGGCGCAGAGCGAACAGGTATAGGTGTCGCTCTGCACGGTCTTCAGCGAGGTATTGCTGTCAAGTACACCGCCGCAGCCGGGGCAGAGCACATTCCACGACAGCTCGAAGAGCCCGAGGCGTGAGGCATGCAGGAAGGCGGCGATGACCTTTTCTTCGTCCAGCCGATGTTCGGCGGCAAAGGCGAGCGCATTGACGCGGCAGAGCTTGCGGTCCGGCGCTTCCCGGACAAATCGCTCCAATACGCCGGCGATGTCAGGCTGCACGTTTTGGCGCAGCATGTCGAAGAGAGGCTGAGCGTCACTCATGATTGCATCCTACACTGAAAAGAGCCGGCGGGGCAGCCGGTTTGTCGGTGTGGGTTCGCGTGCCGGAGATTGGCCCTGGCCGGCTTTCCCGCCACTTTAATCCGCCTTGGCGACAAGGCTGAAATAGCCTCGCCGCACATGGGTCGATCGCGTGCTCTACGCCGCCTTGCGGTCGCGGCCGAAGGGATCGCCGAGCACCGATTCCGTGTGCAGGGAGGCCAGCCATCCACCGTCCTTGCGGATCCAGGTGGTGGCGTCGGCCGCCTTTATCGTCAAAGGCTCTCCCTCGACTTCCATCTCTTCCGTCACCGTGTAGGCGATGACGGCGACGTCCTCGCGCGGAAAGATGACGCTGACGTCGTCGAGGCGAAACGCGTTGAGCTTCCAGGAACCTTCGGCCTGGTCGGCCATCCTGCGATAGTCATCGCGGGTAAGAATGGCCGCCCCTTGCGCCCCCACGACGATCGACCGTTCGGGCAGCATGGCCACGGACGCCTCGGTATCCTTCTCCAGGATGGTTCGCCAGAATTCCTGTTCGAGATCGATGATCTCCTGTTCGTCGGCATGGGCCATGGTTTGATTCCTCCGTTTACAATTTGCAGAAGCCATGGGACGGACAAAGGTTCCGACCAAAAAGACCTCGCCGCATAGCGCGCATTTTTTGCGCGACCGCGTGAGATCGAAGCCGAACCGCCCCGCGGGAACCCAACACCCGCCTCTGTCGTTTTCCGGATCCAGCAGTTGCGAAGCAGGATGAGACACATGAGGATCTTCTCGGGAAAATGCCTCTGCGGCCAGGTGCAAGTATCGCTTCGTGGCGAACCTCTGCGCGTCGGTATCTGCCATTGCATGGATTGCCGGAAGGAAAGCGGTTCGGCCTTCACCTTCTATGGCATCTGGCCCGCGGATCAATTTGAACGTACCGGCGACACGTCGGAGTTTCAGGGACGGTGTTTCTGTCCCGGTTGCGGGTCGCGGGTTTTTTCGGTCGATGCGCGTGAGGC
This sequence comes from Sinorhizobium sp. NFACC03, assembly GCF_900103435.1. NCBI lineage: Bacteria > Pseudomonadati > Pseudomonadota > Alphaproteobacteria > Hyphomicrobiales > Rhizobiaceae > Sinorhizobium > Sinorhizobium sp. NFACC03. The sequence continues at coordinate 105,040 of NZ_FMXF01000020.1, read as the reverse complement.
GGAGGTCAAGCTCGGTATCCTGTCCGACGCGCCGACCTCGCTTAAGCCGAGCTACGAGCTCTGGATCAAGCGGCGCGAGCCATGGCTAAGGCCGGTCGAGGGGGCCGAACAGTACCAGCAGGATCGCGAACGGGCAGCCGACGAAGGGCCGGTCGACACGCGCTACTAGAGCGCGCGTCACCATCAATCTGTCATCCCTTAATTAAGCGTCGATTCATCGATGGAATTGTGCTTAAGATCAAAGCGTTACTGCGCTGCTGGCATGTCGGGCCGAGGTATCGCCTGAGAGCGCGGGTCGCTGGGGGAGTGAATGTCGGCACGGCCTTTCCTGAAAATCTCCGCGCCGCTCAACGGGCTGTTGGCGGCGGCGGGGCTTATTACGGTCGCGGCGCTGACGGCGCGGGATATTGGCCTGACGGCCAAGCTGTCGCTGGAGCTTGTGCTTGCCGGTATCTGGGCCATCTATGTTCTGCAACTGGCCGATACGGTGATGCGGCAGCGGGCGAAGGACGATCGCGGGCGGACGCCCGAACTCATCATCGATCTGCTTGCCGTCGTGGTTCCGCTTGCCGGATTTCTTCTCGCTGGCCCGCGTGACCAGAGCCTTTATTGCGGTATCTGGCTGTTGAAGCCGCTGCGTCATTTCACCTTCTTCCGGCTGCTTGGCCGGGTGGTGGCGCGGGCGGCACCCAATCTCGTCGGTGTCACCTCGGTCTTCGGCATCGTTCTCTTCGGCGCATCGCTTTTTGCCTATCTCATCGAGCGCGATATCCAGCCGGACAAGTTCGGCAGCATTCCCCAGGCCATGTGGTGGGCGGTGGTGACACTTTCGACCACGGGCTATGGCGACGAGATTCCGATGAGCTTTGCCGGTCGGGTGCTGGCGGGCCTCGTCATGATGTGCGGCATTGGCATCTTCGCGCTGTGGGCCGGCATTCTTGCCACCGGCTTTTTCGAGGAGGTGCGCCGCCAGGATTTTGTGCGCAACTGGCAGCTGGTTGCGGCCGTGCCGTTGTTCCAGAAGCTCGGCTCGGCCGCCTTCGTCGAGATCGTGCGGGCACTGCGCCCGCGGGTGGTCCCGGCGGGTGCCATCATCTGCCGCAAGGGCGAGGCGGGCGACCAGATGTTCTTTATCGTCGAGGGCCGCGTCAGCATTACGACCCCTTCGCCGACACCGATCGAACTCGGCCCCGGCAGCTTCTTCGGCGAAATGGCGCTGATCACGGGCGAGCCGCGCTCGGCGACCGTCAGCGCAGCCACGGAGGTCTCGCTGCTGTCGCTCTATGCGGAGGATTTCCAGATGCTGTCGAGCAGCAATCCGGAGATCGCCGAAGTCATCCGCAAGACGGCGGAGGCGCGGCGTGGCGGGACGTCCAGGGATTGACGGGATGGTGGGATCCGGCGGCCCTCGTGTCATGCCGGCACGCGACCTCGTCATTTCGTCGGTTGCTCATTAACACGAGAGAAAGCCTTTCTCCTCTAGCATGACGGCTGCAAGTTACAGTGACTTTGCGGGCACGAAGAACGCTTGGGCGCTGTAGGGGGACACTCTTTTACATAGGCGTTCAATGTCGTTTTTTGGCATTTCCGGAATGTATTATTCCGGCGAATCCCTTGCCCAGCACCGTATCGTGCTTGCCGAGGACTCCAACCTCTTCTCGTCGATGGTTTCGAAGCGGCTGAAAGAGCTGTTCGACATCGATGTCATCGTCTGCCGCGACTATGACGATTTGCAGTTCGCGGTCGAAAACGCGACTTTTCCGGCGTCGCTCGCCATCTCCAACATCAACCTGCCGGGGGCGGAGAACGGCGAGGCGCTCAACTATCTGATCGACATGAGCGTGCCGACCGTCGTCTTTACCGGCTCGTTCCAGGAGTCGACGCGCGAAAAGATCCTCGCCAAGGAGATCGTCGACTACGTTATCAAGGATAGCGTCTTTGCCGTCGACATGTTGGCGGAATCGGTCTGCCGCTTCCTCACCAACCACAAGCACCACGTGCTGATCGTCGACGACAGCCCGACGGCGCGCGCACTTCTGACGACACAGCTGAAGCGCTACAATTTCCGCACCAGCTCGGCCGACAGCGGCGCAGCCGCGCTCGAACTTCTCAAGAGCAATCCCGATATCGGCCTTGTCATCACCGACTACAACATGCCCGATATCGACGGATTCGAGCTGACGCGGCGCATCCGCGGTTCCTACGGGCCGCATCAGCTGCGCATCATCGGCGTCTCGTCCTCCACCAACCGGCTTTTGTCGGCGCGTTTCCTGAAAGCGGGCGGCAACGACTTCATCGTCCGCCCCTTCGTCAATGAGGAATTCTACTGCCGCGTCAACCAGAACCTGGACACGCTGACCAAGATCCGCACCCTCAGCGAAAAGGTTAGGGTTCCGGCGCAATCTTCGGCCTGATACGAGAAATAATCCCCAAAATTTTGTGGCAATCTGCGCGAAATCCCGCGCGCAGGTTGCTCCATTAACGAAATTGCAATCCGATCGGTCTTCAATCCGCCCCAGCAGGAGCGGGGAGCCCGGTCACACCAGACCACGCCGGCCAGTGGGTCGGTGCGGTCAGTGGCAGGTCTATTCATATATTCGGAGCCAGCGTCACCCCCTTCAAGGGAAGCACGCCTGCGGCTCGAGAGGGGTTGCAGGGACGTGAGATTGCGCCGCACGCCAGGCCGGCTGAATTCTGTGCAAAAGCACAGCGACAAGCGCATGCTCCTTGTCGAAGATTCCCGGATGTTCGCGACGGCGCTGAAATACGGGCTCGAGTCCGTCCACGGCATCCGCGTCACCCATTGCAGCTCGCTTGCGGCGCTCAGGGAAACGCTGGAGCAGGCGCCGGAAAGCTTCTCGCTCGCCGTGCTCGACCTCAACCTGCCGGACGCGCCCAATTGCGAGGCGCTCGAATTCGTTCTTGCCCATCAGGTGCCGGCCGTCGTCTTCACCGCAGCCTTCAACGACCAAACGCGCGAAGAGATCCTCGGGCGCGGCGTGCTCGATTGCGTCATCAAGCATCAGCCTGAATCGATCAACCTCCTGATCGGCGCCGTCGACCGTGCGCTGACCAATGGCAAGACGACGGTGCTGCTTGCCGATTCCGATGCCGCCTCGCGCAGCGAGCTTGCCGGCATTCTGAGAAAGCAGCGGATTTCCGTCTGCGAGGTCGCGTCCGCTGCCGATGCGCTGCAGGTGCTCGACAGCGGCGAGGCGGTCGATCTGGTCGTCACCGATCTCGATCTCGCCGACATGACCGGGGCAGCACTTCTTGCCGAAGTGGAACGCCGGCAGGGCGATGGCGCGCTGCCGGTGATCGGGCTTTCCGACAGCGGCGACCGAAGGGCGGGCGCCCGCTTTCTCGAAGCAGGCGGTACCGACTTCATCCAGAAACCGTTCCTCGAAGCGGAGTTCAACGGCCGCATCGCGCAAGCCGCCAGCATCCAGAAGCGCCTGCAGACGCTGCAGCGGCAGGCGGCCAGCGACTATCTCACCGATCTCTACAACCGCCGCCATTTCTTTCTTGCAGGCCCGCGCCTGGTGGAGCAGTGCCTGAGGCGCGGCGAGCCGACGGCGATCGCCATACTCGATATCGACCATTTCAAGCGGCTCAACGACACCTACGGCCACGAGATCGGCGATATCGTGCTGAGACACGTGGCCAAGCGCCTGGCGGTGCTGGTGGGCGAGGAGCACCTGCTTGCCCGCCTGGGCGGCGAAGAGTTCGGCATCCTCTTCAACGGCTGCGATGTGCGCCGCGCCTTCGCCTTCTGCGATGCGCTCAGGCTGGAGCTGGCGAAATCGCGGATCGTCGCCGACGACGAGGAACTGACGATCACCGTGTCGATCGGCCTTGCCACCATCGAGACGTCGGAAGCTTTCGAAAACTACCTGCACGCTGCCGACCAGTTTCTCTATATGGCCAAGCACGCTGGCCGGAACCGGGTGATCTCGGAACTGGCACTGCTCGACGCGCTGGCGTCGTAAGCTCCCGGCCCGAGCCGCAGGCCTGCCTTCAGAAAAAAGATGCGCCACGTGTCGGCTTGGAACGAAGTCGAACGTCCTTTGGTTACCCGCACATGATCAAGCGGTACGAAGAGGAGCCGACAGATGACGAATGTTGTTTCAAATCTCTGGTTTGCGAAGGAAGCGCGCGAGGCGGTCGACTTCTATATTTCCCTCGTTCCCAACTCGGCGATCACGCGCATCACCACCTTGCCGGCGGAAAGCCCGAGCGGACCGCCCGGCAGCGTTCAGGTCATCGAGTTCATGCTTGGCAATCAGCAGTTCATGGCCCTCGAAGCCGGGCCGCTCGACCCGTTCAACCATGCCTTCTCGATCATGATCCAGTGCGACAGCCAGGAGGAAATCGACCGGCTGTGGAGCGGGATCCTCGATAACGGCGGAGAGCCCGAGCAATGCGGCTGGATCCGGGATCGCTGGGGCCTCTGCTGGCAGATCGCGCCACGGGTGCTTGGCGACATGGTCGCCCATTCGGACCGCGAGCGCGCCAAGCGGGCGACGGAGGCGATGCTGGGTATGATCAAACTCGACATCGCCGAACTGGAGCGCGCCTTCCACGGTTAGGGTCGCACTCGTTTGTGGGGCTGGTCCTTGAGCGGAGGGAACGGAGAGCGAGGCGCTTCCAACGGCTCCGGAGGGCAGCTCCGAGGCGACTTGTTTACGCAACCATGAAGCGCTTTCTGTCGCCATGACATCTACGCGTTTATTAGCGAATCTTCTATATGAGGGGAAGGGCAGGCCAGCGCGGAGGCGCGCCTGGATGCGGAGAAGCCGATGGGGAGGGGACGACGTGAATTCGCAGACTTTTACGAGTTTTGATGGTCGTATCGGACGCCAGACCTGGTGGTTGGCGCAGATCGTTGTCTGGATTGCGACGGCGGCGGCAATGTTCGCCGGAGCGGCGCTGTTGGCGCTTTCGGGCGTCGATAACTATGCGGCGGGCTTCAGCCTCATGCATTCGCTTGTCTTCATTATCCTCATCGCAAACCTCTATTTCAGCTTCACCGTCAACACCAAGCGCTGGCACGACCACGGTCGCTCCGGATGGTGGAACCTTGCGCTGTTTGTCCCGGTCGTCGGGCCGCTCCTGGGCCTTGTGATGCTGGGCTTCCTTGCGGGAGAAGAGGGCGACAACCGCTTCGGTCCGCCGGCCGTCACAGGCGCCGAAGAGCCGAGCCAGCGGTTCGGGCGCGCTTAGCCATAGCGTGAAGTTGGCAGGCGCGGCTGCGGCGTTCTATTTCAGCTTCTGCGGATAGATCGTCTCGCCGCGCTTCAGCATCTCGACGAAGGCCTCGATCTTCTTTTTGCGACCGGCCTCGGTCTTCATGTTGTGGGTGCGGAAGGCGAGCGCGAAGCGGTTCTGGGCGCTGAGCTTGGCGAGCATTTCTTTCGCCTTGGGCTCGGCATCGATCGCCGCCTGCAGGTCGTCGGGGATTTGCATGTCCTTGCCGCTGGCATAGGCCCGATCCCAGCGGCCATCAGCCTTGGCTGCTTCCACCTGGCGCAGGCCAAACTCGGTCATACGGCCTTCTTCGATCAGCCGGGCGACATTGTCGACGTTGATCTTGCTCCAGATGCTCTTCTTGCCGCGCGGCGAATAGCGCTGCAGGAAGCTCTTGTCGTCCAGCCCCTTGCGCACGCCATCGATCCAGCCCCAGCAAAGCACCACATCGATCGCTTCCTTGGGCGTGATCGAGGCTAGCCCGGAGTTCACCTTGTGCGTCTTGATCCAGACCTCGTCCTCGCTCTGATGATGGGCGCCGAGCCAGTCGTAGAAGCACTGCAAATCCCTGAATTCGTGGACTTTGGCAGGATTGATTTCGACGGGTGCCATAGGAAGCATTGCCTCTTGTTCTGAAACGCCAGCCATTCAACCCAAAAAGAAGGAGCGTGCAAGCGGCGCGACGACGCAAGCCAAACGTGTCACAGGCAAAACGAAAAAGGGCGGATCGCTCCGCCCTTCGACTGGTCTTTATGTCGGTCTTTACCGCGCCATCTGCAGCGTCAGCTTGCGGTCGGCGCGCTCCTGCTGCGGCGAGCGGTTGTAGAGTTCGCGATAACACTTCGAGAAATGCGAGGCGGAGACGAAGCCGCAGGCAACCGCCACTTCGACGACCGGCATCGACGACTGGATGAGCAGGTGCCGGGCGCGGTCGAGGCGGATCTCCAGGTAGTAGCGGGCCGGCGACCGGCCCATTTCCTGGCGGAAAAGCCGTTCGATCTGGCGGCGCGAGAGATCGGCGCCCTCGGCGATTTCGAGCAGCGACAGCGGCTCGGCGAGATTTGCCTCCATGAGCTCGATGATCGACAGCACCTTGGCGTTCTGCACGCCGAGGCGGGCGCGCAGCGGCAGGCGCTGGCGGTCATGGGGCCCGCGCACGCGGTCGGTCAGCGCCTGTTCGCAGACGCGGTTGACGAGGTTCTCGCCGAAATCCTGGTCGATCAGGTTCAGCATCATGTCGAGCGAGGCGGTGCCGCCGGCGCAGGTGTAGATGTTGCTGTCGATCTCGTAGAGGTCGGCATAGACGTCGACCTGCGGGAAGCTTTCGGAAAAGCCCGGCAGGTTTTCCCAATGGATGGCGCAGCGCTTGCCCGTCAAAAGGCCGGCAGACGCCAGCACATGGGCGCCGGTACAGAGGCTGCCGACGGCGACGCCGCGATTGTAGACCTCGCGCAGCCAGGCATTGACCGACTTGTTGTTGAAATCCTCGACATAGATGCCGGAACAGACCAGCACCATCGACGGGCGGTTCTCGCCGCCGAGGAACTTGCGCTCGTCGGCAAGCGACGAATTGACCTCGAGCGCGATGCCGCTCGACGACAGGACTTTTTCGCCGTCGGACGAAGCGAGGCGCCAGGTATAGGCCTCGTAGCCGAGCATGCGGTTGGCGATGCGGAGCGTTTCGATCGCCGCCGAAAACGGCAGCATGGAAAAGTTCGGCACCAGGAAGAAGACGAGAGAACGCTTTTTGGTCAGTGGCTTGTTCATGAGGCTTCCCATGCTTGGCGATGGCGTATATTCGTCGCTTGGAAGATACTCTTCGGCTTGTCTATTTGCGACATTGGCATGGAAAGCCGCGACCGCAAAGAGATTTCGCATTGCGACATCGGGCGGCAAGAGGCGGTTCCGCCGCGTTTTGGGGGCTTTGTAAGGAAAGCGACAGTTTTTCCAGCGTGGCTGACGTTATCTGACAAGAACTGCCAGGGATACGCAACAATCACAAAGTGCGCCCCAGGGTTGTGTTTGCCGATTGCGACGTTTTCGGCGGCTGCGGCGGGTGTCGGTAAAAGACAAGTGACGTTCGTACTGCCTCACGGCGCAAGGCTACCGGGTCTCAATGCATTCGCGGCAAGGGTGCAAGGCGGGTTGGATGCGCACGTTTGGTTTGCGGTATGCGTGTTCCAAACTACATACAAAGCGCCCAACACATCGGAAAGGCGATTTTTGCATGCATCAGGATCCACCAACAGCTGTGCATCGCGTTGTCTGGCTGATGAAGGTTCTTTGGGCCGTTTTGATCATCACGACAACGACCGCCATCGGTGCCTACAGTGGGTGGGTAGGCCACGGCATAGTGGGAGCGTTGGCGCTCGGGTTCGTGGGGTTCGTTGCAGGGTGCTTTGTCTGGCGGCCGTCGATGATCATGCAACTGCTGACTTAAGTCTCGCGCGCGTTTTTCGAGGCGCGCCTTTGCCGTGCCGTGCTCCCGTTGCCTGAGATCAGAATAAGGGCGCGGTAGGTTCGGCATGGCGGGGAACCATCCGCGCAAAGAAAAAGGGCACCGCCTTTTCGGCGACGCCCTTTGTTCTTTATCCGGCTGCTCGACCCGCCGAGGCAGGTCAAGCCGTCATTCATTGTTCGGTCTTATGCACCGCATCGTCCACCGACGGGAAGCCGATGTCCTTCAGGGTGTCATAGGACAGATTTTCCAGCGCCCGTTCCTGGCGGTGACGCTTCCACGCTGCCCAGGCGCGGACGCGCAGGTTGAAGAGACCCGGAAGGGACGAGTGGGAGGATGCCCGTTCCGAGGCCGATGAAAACTGAATGTTGGACATTTCATGGCTCCTTCTGAGTGTCTCAGCAGGTCGCGACCATAATCGTATATATGGCGCAACCCGATCTATCATTCCAACGAATATGTTTGATGTTTTCCATCAAACTTGGTGATTGATTAGCGGGTCCGCAAACATCACGTCGTCGCGGACTCTCTTCGGCAGTTTTGCCAGTTCGCGCCGGGCTTCCACCCGATTTCGTGCGATCTGCTTTTCGCGTCTCTGCCGGACAACGCCGTCGAGTACGGCGATCACTTGGGTAAGGGTGTTGAGGACCATGTCGTTGCTCCTTCGATCCTGAATCTGTACCACTACCTGCGACGCGGGGCTGTTACACAGGGAACTCTTCGAAGCGGCGATAACAAGCGCGGCGGCGGACATGGGCTTCTCCTTCCTTCGTCGTCCTTGAGCTTGACTATCGGTCATTGCTGATGTTCAATCAAACGAAATGAAGTAAACTTATCTTTCAGTTTTTCTGATCGAGGATGCCGCCATGAACATGATGATGCGCCACGCGCTTCCGCTTCTTGAAATGGACGTGCTGAAGACCTTTGTCGCCATCGCCGAGACCGGCAATTTCACCACCGCGGCCGAAACCGTCTATCGCACGCCGTCTGCGGTCTCGATGCAGATCAAGAAGCTCGAGGAAATGCTCGGCAGCACGCTCTTCCTACGTGACGCGCGCTCGGTGACGCTGACGCCGAAAGGGGAAATGCTGCTCGGCTTTGCCCGCCGGCTGCTGTCGCTCAACAATGAAACGGTGTCGCGCTTCCTGCTGCCGGACATGAATGGCGTCGTGCGTGTCGGTGCGCCCGAGGATGTCGGCGAACGCATCCTGCCTGAAGTGCTGAAGCGTTTTGCGGAGTCCTATCCGAACGTGACGATCGACGTGTCGATCGGCATGAGCAATGCCATGCGCAAGAAGGTCGACGAGCACCGGCTCGACATTGCCATCTTCAACAGCCTCACCGAGGGAACGCCGAGAAACGGCGAAATCCTGATGCAGGAGAAGCTGGTCTGGGCCGGCGCCAAGTGCGGCAACGCGCATCTGAAGGATCCGCTGCCGGTATCGATGTGGGAGGATGGCTGTGTCTGGCGGGCCGATGCGGTGGAGAAGCTGTCGCGCGCGGGCCGCAAGTTCCGCATCGCTTTCTTGAGCGCCTATACTACCGGCCAGCGCGCCGCCGTTCTCGCCGGCCTCGCGATCGCGCCGCTGCCGCGCTACCTCGTTCAGGGCGAAATGGTGCAGCTCGGCGAGCGCGACGGCCTGCCGGATCTCGGCCACTACAATATCGGCCTGCAGGTGATTACTGACGCGCCGGCACCGGTAATGGCCGTTGCCGATCATGTGCGTGACGCTTTCGCCGACCTGCAGATGCAATAGGGAGGTCGCATGCGGTTCGCCGCCTTCCGCCCCCTGTCTTCCACCCTTCGGTTCTTCTCGCGGGGCGAACAACCTTGAGCGACCATCCACGCCCCGTTCTCGATCCAATCGATCGCCTCTCGGAAATCATCTTCGGGCTGCTGATGGCGCTTTCCTTCACGGGAACGATGAGCACGGTCACGGGCAGCGAGGGTGGGGTCAATGCCGTGCTCGTCGCCGCCCTCGGCTGCAACATCGCCTGGGGTATCGTCGATGGCGTCATGTATGTGCTGACGACGGCTGTCGAGCGGGTGCGCCACCGCGGCTTCCTTGACGCCCTCCGGCGCGAGCCGCTTGCCCGCGCCCGCGAAATGTTCCTGGAAAGCCTGCCGGACGACGTTCGCCGCGTGTCCTCGCCAAAGGAGACCGAGGCGCTGCTGCTCCGGGTGAGGGCGCTTTCCTCCGATCCCAGGCACAGGGCGGTGACGGGGCATGACCTGAAAGCGGCTTTCGCCATCTTCCTGCTCGTCGTCACCTCGACGCTGCCGCCCAGCATTCCCTTCCTGTTGATCGACGATGTCGCGCTGGCGATGCGCGTTTCCAACGGTATCGCGCTCGTCATGCTCTTCGTCGTCGGCGCGCGGCTCGGGCAATACACGGGCCGTAGCCTCTGGCCGATGGCCTTTGCGATGACGGCGATCGGCGCGGTGCTGGTGGCGGTAACAATCCTGTTTGGCGGTTAGCTTTCGCCGCAGGCGCCGCGCTCGGATCAATCGCAACCGGCGTTGTGGCGCGAAGCAGCCGTGGCGTCTCGACCGAAAGGGCCGGTTCCTGGTCTGCTTGCGGTGCCGCATTTTCGAAAGCGGACGCGATGCTCCAATCGATCGTCACCCATTGACGTGGGCATTTTTCTTCACAATAGGGTCAAGCCGACGAATGTGGCGAGCGCCAGCCACACACCAACAGGAGTGTAACCGTGAGCGAACCGACCGTAGCAGATGCAACCAACCGCATTTATGAATCGCTCCAGGCGGACAATGCCGACATCGACGTGCATATTGCGACCCTCAAGGCAGCGTTGGCGCGGGCGGGGTTGAAAGAAGCCGTATTCGACCCGGCCAGGCTCGTGCAGAACAACCGTTCCGGCAGGAAGCTGATGCAGGCATACTTTCGCCAGCGCGGCGTGACGGTGAAATTTTCGGCTGAGTGAAGCCTTCGCACGACGTCAAACGGGGCCTAGCGTGACGGCTGCTTGATCACCTACCGGACGACGCGCCGCGTATCCTCGCCCAAGGAAACCGAGGCGCTGCCTTTGAGGGTGAGGGCGCTCGGCCACGATCCCAGGCACAAGGCCGTCACGGGCCGCGACCTGAAGGCGGCTTTCTCCATGGCCGCGATCGGCGCGGTACTGGTGGCGGTTACGATCGCGCTTGGAGGGTAGCTTTCGCCTGAGGCGCTTCGCTAGGCCAAGCCGGCGCTCCAATTCATGGAGTCGTCGGCGCCGGTCATGCGTCAGATTGAGGGGCTTGAACTACCCCTCACGGTCGTGCGTTCCCAAGGACCTTATCGGCCCGAAGCGGACATTAATAGTCGCCTCAGATCTCCAGGTAGAGATCCCGGTTCAGCAGTTCAAAGCTGTCATCGGTGGTATCGAGAGTACCATCCTGAAGATAGCAATAATCGCCATTCGCTTCATCGAGAAAGCTGAACCCGTTGTCGCCGTAGGATACATAAATCCCAAAAAGATCTCTGGTAGGGATTTTAGCGATATAGAGCGAGGTGGAACGTACTTCTCTGCCTGCATATTTGCTGAGCGAATCGACGGTGAAAACCGGGTAGGAAAAATCCGTGTCAAAGCCATCACGTTCGCTCAGTTGCGGCTCTTCCTGTTGTCGTCGAAACGTCATTTCGCCATCGGAAAACGAGATGGAGTACCAAGAGCCCTCGATTTTGAAAAACAGTAGGACGTGTTCAGCCAGAAGCTCTCCATCCATGTAGAACGCGCATCTGCGAAACTCCTCGATCGTCCTGCCGGCCAGCGTCTTCATCATCTCAAAAACTCAGCGATTTCTCGGCAATCAGCGCAGCCGGTATTTCCCTTGCTATGTCGCTCGCCACCAACCGTCAAACAACGGCAACTCGGCATGCCCGCAAGTGGTGCAAAGTTGCCGTCCCCTCTTGGCTCAGTCTTCGGCACTGCGTAGGCGCCTGACCGGCGAAGCGCCGAAAGGCCAGACGCTCAGGTCCTGATCGGCGCCTGGCGGATGTGGATTTCGATCAGACGCTTCAGTTCAGCCAGATCCCTGGCTTCCAGCGCATCGACCATCAGGTGGTGCTCGCGCGCCGATTGCTCGATGCGGGCACGCGTGCGCCATTGCGAAACCGGGGCCGATACCGTTCGCTGGCGAATTTCGGCGACGACGTCGACAAGTTCGGAGTTGCCGGCAAGAAGCAGAAGCGCGCGGTGAAAGGCGAGGTTGGCGTCGTAGTGCTCCATGATGGAGCCTCGGAACGACATTTCGTCGAACCGACGGGCAAGCCCGCGCAGCTCGGCAATGGCCGCAGGCGTGACATTGGCGATCATCCGGTCGGCGACGCCGGTCTCCAGGATCACGCGGATATCGCTGATCTCCCGCGTGCGCTGGTCGTCAAGTTCGTAGACCTGATAGCCGCGGTTGGGATTGTGCTGCACCAGCCGTCGCTGCGACAGCCGGTCGAGTGCCCGGCGCACCTCCGGCCGGGTGCAATCGTAGCGGCGCTCCAGGTCGATCTGCTTCAGCCAGGTGCCCGCCGGCAATGTCCCGGTCAGGATGTCGTGCAGCAACAGGTCGGTGACATCCTTCTTCTCCTCGGGCTTTTCCTCGGCCGCCAGCATTTCCGTCAGATCGTCGCTCATTCCTGCCTTACACTCTCTCTTGCCGCATGGTCTTCCTCGCGCCTCACGTCGCCTGCGCGTGGCTCACGTCGCCTGCTGCGGCGAAATTGGTTCCATTTTTGGAGAAACTATGATGCTGCCCTGGACAATTCAATGCGCCAGAACGGCTTTCCTTGTCCGCCTTTCGCTGTTGTGCACATCGGTGGAAATATTTCATGACCCTCTTGTGTATCCAAAAATGTTATCATAAATTGGCGCCAATTCTGGTTACTATTGTTGCGGAAGTTAATAAACGATGAAAAATGCCGATGCCGTCTGGGACCTCCTTGAAGCCAAGCGCGAGCGGTTTTTCGTGCTCAGCGACCGGGTCTGGGATACGCCGGAAACCAACTACGAGGAGTTTCGCTCGTCGGCCGAGCATGCGCGCCTCCTGGAGGCCGAGGGTTTCCGCGTGTCGCGTGGCATTGCCGGCATGCCGACGGCGGTCATGGGCGAGGCGGGCGAGGGCGGACCGGTCATCGCCATTCTCGGCGAGTTCGATGCGTTGCCGGGCCTGAGCCAGGAGGCAGGTGTTGCCGAGGAACGGCCGCTCAGCGAAGGCGGCAATGGCCACGGCTGCGGCCACAACTTGCTCGGCGCCGGTTCGCTGATGGCGGCCACCGCCGTCAAGGATTACCTCGCCGCCAACGGCATCAAGGGGCGGGTCCGCTATTACGGCTGCCCGGCGGAAGAGGGCGGCTCTTCCAAGGGTTTCATGGTTCGTGCCGGCGTGTTCGACGATGTCGATATTGCGATCTCCTGGCATCCGGCGCCCTTTGCCGGTGTCAACAACCCGATCTCGCTCGCCTGCAACGAGCTCGACTTCCGCTTCAGCGGTCGGGCGTCGCATGCGTCGGCGGCACCGCATCTCGGCCGCAGCGCGCTCGATGCGCTTGAGCTGATGAATGTCGGGGTCAACTATCTGCGTGAGCACATGCCGTCGTCGGCGCGGATCCACTATGCGGTGACGGATACGGGCGGCAATGCGCCCAACGTGGTCCAGGCCCGCGCGAAGGCGCGCTATCTCGTTCGCGCCCGCAGCCTGCCGGAGCTACTTGACCTCGTCGAACGCGTCCGCAGCGTGGCGAAGGGTGCGGCGCTGATGACGGGAACGACGGTCACGGACGAGATCGTCAGCGGTGACGCCAACCTGATCGGCAACACGCCGCTCGAGGCGCTGATGCATCGCCAGCTCGAGCATCTGGGGCCGCCTCAGTTCGATGAGGACGACCGCAGGATGGCGGCAAAATTCCAGGAGACCTTTACCGGCGAGGATATCGCCTCCGCCTTCGAGCGGTTCGGCCTGAGACTGCGCCGCGGCATTTCGCTCTGCGACACGATCTTCCCGCCGGAAAACGGCGCCGGAACCCTCGTCGGCTCCACCGATGTCGGAACGGTCAGCTGGGTGGTGCCGACGGTGCAGATGCGCGGCGCAACTTACGCGATCGGCACGCCCGGCCACTCCTGGCAGCTGGTCGCGCAAGGCAAGCTTCCGGCCGCCCACAAGGGCATGGAGCATGCGGCAAAGGTGATGGCGAGCACGGCGATCGAGCTGATCCTCGATCCGGCGCTCATCGCCGCCGCCAAGGCCGACCACGCGGCACGGCTGGAGGGCACGCCCTTCGTCAATCCCATCCCTGATGATGTCGACCCGCCGATCCCCGGAGTGAGCCATGGTTAAGTCATCGGTCGACAAGCGAAGGGAGGCGCTGCGATGACTGGGCCCGGTTTCCTTGACATCATTAGCTTCGGGCCTGACGGCTGGGGGCCGGCGCTGGCGGCCGGCGCGTGGATGACGATCCTGATCGCGATCGCAGGTTTTGCGATCGGCGGCGTCATCGGCACCTTCGGTGCCTGGGCGAAAATTTCAGGTGGTCCGCTGCTTCGCTCACTTGCCGAAGCCTACACAACCATCCTGCGCGGCATTCCCGACCTGCTGGTCATCTATCTCTTCTATTTCGGCGGCAGTGCCGTGGTGACGGCCGTCGGTCAATTGTTCGGAGCGGAGGGTTTCGTCAGTTTCCCGGGCTTCATCGCTGGCGCGCTTGCGGTCGGCATCACCTCGGGCGCGCAGCAGACCGAGGTCTATCGCGGCGCCTTTCGCGCCGTGCATCCGGGCGAACTGGAGGCGGCAACCGCCTGCGGCATGGGGCGGCTCCTCAAGTTCCGCCGCATCACCGCGCCGCTGACGCTGCGTTATGCGCTGCCCGGGCTTGGCAATGTCTGGCAGGTGGTGCTGAAGGAATCGGCGCTGGTCTCGGTCACGGGCGTCGTCGAACTGCTGCGCCAGGCGCAGATCGGCGCCGGATCGACCAGCCGCCCGTTCGATTTCTTCTTTATCGCGGCGATGATCTATCTCGCCATTTCCACGGTCTCGGGCCTCGTTCTTCAGGTCACCGAACGCCGGTTCTCGCGCGGCGTCAGGAGGGGCTGATGGATATCAAATTTGCCCTCGAAACCTTCTGGAGCTTGGCGGCGGCGCTGCCACTGACGCTGGAGCTTGCCGTCACGTCGATCGTGCTCGGCTCGGTATTGGCCCTGGGGCTGGCGCTTGCGCGTCTGTCCGGCATTCTCGCGCTCGATCTCTTTGCCCGCGTCTATGTGTTCCTGTTTCGCGGAACGCCGCTGCTCGTGCAGATCTTCCTGATCTATTACGGTCTCAGCCAGTTTCCGGCCGTGCGCCACAGCATTTTCTGGCCGATCCTCCGTGAACCCTACTGGTGCGCGGTGCTGGCGCTGATGCTGAACACGGCCGCCTATGCCAGCGAGATCATCCGCGGCGGGCTGCTTTCGGTCCCGCACGGCCAGGTCGAGGCGGCGCGGGCCTGTGGCATGGGGCGCTTCATGATCTTCCGCCGCATCGTCATGCCGCAAGCGCTTCGCCAGGCGCTGCCCGGCTACGGCAACGAGATGATCTCCATGGTCAAGGCGACCTCGCTCGCCTCGATCATCACGCTGATGGAAATCACTGGCGTCGCCGCCAAGCTCATTTCGGAGAGCTACCGGGTGATCGAGGTCTTCGTCGTCGCGGGGGTCATCTATCTCGCCATCAATTTCGCGCTGACCCGGCTCGTCGCTTTCGCCGAGCACCGGCTGAACCCACAACTGCGCGCGCCGTTGGCGATCTCTGCCGAACTCAAGGGAGAAGCCCATTGAACATGTCCGCCGCCGTCACCGCACCGGTCGCCATCCGCGTGCACGATCTTCACAAGAGCTTCGGCCCGGTCGAGGTCCTGAAAGGCGTGTCGCTCGATGCACGCGAGGGCGAAGTGATTTCCATTCTCGGATCGTCCGGCTCCGGCAAGTCGACGCTGCTTCGTTGCATCAACATGCTGGAGGTGCCGAATTCGGGCACGATCGAGGTCGCCGGCGAGGCGATCCGGCTGAAGACGCTGAGCGACGGGCGCAGCCGTCCGGCCGATCAGAAGCAGGTGGACCGCATCCGCTCCGAACTCGGCATGGTGTTTCAGAGCTTCAATCTCTGGTCCCACAAGACCGTGCTCGAAAACGTCATCGAGGCGCCGGTGCATGTGCTGAAGCGTCCGCGCGCCGAGGCGGTGGAAGAGGCCGAGGCGCTGCTTGCCAAGGTCGGCATCGCCGACAAGCGCAACCACTATCCCTCGCATCTCTCCGGCGGCCAGCAGCAGCGCGCGGCGATTGCCCGCGCGCTTGCCATGCGCCCGAAGGCGATGCTGTTCGACGAACCCACCTCGGCGCTCGACCCGGAACTGGTGGGCGAGGTGCTGCGCGTCATGCGGGGGCTCGCCGAGGAAGGGCGGACCATGCTGGTCGTGACCCACGAGATGGGCTTTGCCCGCGACGTCTCGAGCCGCGTCGTGTTCGTGCACAAGGGAACGATCGAGGAGGAGGGGCCGCCGCACGAGGTCTTCACCCGTTCGAAGTCGGAGCGCTTCCGCCAGTTCATCAAGAGTTGAGATCTGCCGCGAGCTGCAGACCGATTACCAACAACCAAACCAATCAACATCCACAAAAAGGGGAATGCTGTAATGAAAAAGATGACCGCAATCATGGCTTCGGCGCTTGCCGTTGCCGCGGGGCTGATGTCCATGCCGGCTCAGGCCGAAGACAAGAAGTGGACCAAGATCACGATCGCCACCGAAGGCGCCTTTCCGCCGTATAACCTGACGAAGGCGGACGGCACGCTCGAGGGCTACGAGATCGAGCTCAGCAAATATCTCTGCGACCACATGAAGGTCGAATGCACCGTCATCGCCCAATCCTTCGACGGCCTGATCCCGGCGCTCAACGCCGGCAAGTTCGACGCGATCATGGCCGGCATGTCGGCGACCGAAAAGCGCAAGGAAGTCATCGACTTCTCGATGTCCTACGGCAGCACCGGCCAGGCCTTTGCCACGCTGAAGGGCGGCGAGCTGGAAACGCTGCCGATGAAGGGCGAACTGTTCTCGCTCGCCTCCAACGAGGCCGGCGCGCGCAAGGCGGTCGATGAATTGAAGCCGCTGGTCGAAGGCAAGATGGTCGGCGTCCAGACCGCCTCGATCGCCGCGCGCTTCATCGACGAATACCTGAAGGACGTCGTCGAGGTGCGCGAATACAAGACGACCGAGCAGCACGACCTCGATCTCGTCGCCGGCCGCGTCGACCTCGTCATGGCATCGATGGGCTATCTGAAGACCGCGGTCGAAAAGCCCGCCAACAGCGACATGGTCATCGTCGGCCCCCGTTTCCAGGGCGGCTTCCTCGGCGCCGGCAGCTCCGTCGGTCTGCGCAAGAGCGATACCGAGCTGAAGGCGCTGTTTGACGACGCCATCGCCGCAGCCAAGGCCGACGGCACCATCAAGCGCCTGTCGGAAAAGTGGTTCGGCTTCGACCTGACGCCGCAATAAGGCGGTCCGCCACCGCTCTCAACCCAAGCGCCGCGTGTTCCGTCGGACGCGCGGCGCTTTTGCGTGGCGGCGCTAGCGGTTGACTCTCATAAGTAGTGCCTTATGATAAGTCATGGCTTATGAAGGAAAAGTGCTCACTGCGCTCGCAGACCCGACGCGCCGGGCGATCTTCGAGAAGCTTGCCAAGGGACGTTCCTCGGTTGCTGATGTCGCCCGGTCCTTGCCGGTCTCGCAGCCGGCGATCTCGCAGCATCTGAAGGTGCTGAAGGAGGCGGGGCTGGTCACCGACGAGCCTCAGGGCCAGAGGCGCATCTATTCGATCGATCCGGCGGGCCTCGGGCCGCTCAGGCAATGGTTGGACCGCTTCTGGGAGGATCAGCTGGCCGCCTTCAAGGCGCTGGCCGACAGCGACGAGGCTTCGGGAACTGAGCCGAGGGAACCGGAGCGATAGGGGGCGGAAGCCCTACGGTCGACACGCCTCCGCCGCGACCACGTCAGCAATGGGAGGAAAGGATATGCATATGATCGAGTGGGCGCCGGTGCACAAATCCGTAACCGTCAGCGCTCCTCCGGAGCGCGCCTTCGAGATCTTCGTCGCGCGCATGGGCGACTGGTGGCTGAAGACCCACAGCCTGACGGCGAGCGGCCAGAGGGCTGTTATCGTCGAGCCCGCCGCCGGCGGCCGTTGGTATGAGGTGGGCACCTCGGGCGAGGAAGAGGACTGGGGCCGGGTGCTCGCTTACGAGCCGCCGAAGCGGATCCTCTTCGCCTGGCAGCTCAATGCCGAATGGACCTTCGATGCCGATTTCGAGACCGAGGTGGAGGTGACCTTCGAACCGACGCCGGAAGGCGGCACCACCGTGCGGCTCGAACATCGCGACCTCGCCAACTACGGCGCGAAGGCGGAGGTAGCCCGTGCCTCGCTTGATTCCGACGGTGGCTGGGCAGGGCTGCTCGCAGCGTTTGCGGCGAAGGTGGGGTGAAGCGTCGAGCCCGGTTGGTTTGGCGTCGCATCGAAGGCGGCGCGCTTCCAACCTTGTTTCGAACACAATCGCCCCGTATACACCCGGCCATCGGCATTGCTTATGAGCGCTGAAAATTCTCGCCGCTCGCAATCGCCGCGTCGCATTAGACTTTTGACCACGGATGTACTGGCACTGGTGTAAGAGCGATGATGAGGAAGGTCGGTGCGGTTTCGCCCCGGCCTTTTTTGTTGGCCCCACTACGGAATGATGATCTTCATCTGGTCATGGGCTCCCGCTGCTTTGAGGTTCGACGCTGCGCCAAGCTGCGCACGTTCATCTGAGGTTCATGACGGGTGCCGGAAAATGACCCGACGAACAACAGTTGGACGATGCCATGAAAAGAATAGGTGCAGTACTCGTAGCCGCGGCTACGGCACTGTCGGCGGTCTCGGCGCAGGCCGTGCCCATGTCTCCCGTTTCGGTGGGGCAGTCAGTTTCCCAGCCTGTCGAGTTGATCCACCACAAGCCAGGTCATTACGGCGGACCGCCGCACAAACGCGGGTATAACGGCTACCGTTACGGCGGCAACCGTTACAATGCGGCTCCACGATACGGCTATTACAATGGCTACGAGGGCTACCGCTACCGTCGCGACGGTTACCGTCGGCACAGTGACGGATGGTGGTATCCTCTGGCGGCATTCGGGGCAGGAGTGGTTATCGGTGGCGCGATCGCGCAGCCACCTCGCAGGGTCTATTCCAACGCGCCGTCTGCGCATGTCGAATGGTGCTATGACCGCTACCGCTCGTACAACGCCTACGACAACACTTTCCAGCCCTATTACGGGCCGCGCCAGGAATGCGTGTCGCCGTATTACTGATCAGCACGCCTGCTTGACGGTGGCCATGGGTTCGAAGCCTTGATGGCCATCGATGCCCCGTGGCCGCCTTCGTCCGCCGCCAGTTTGCCCTTTGGCAATGACGGCGGCCGAAAGCTTCGGGACGGCCGTCGTCTCCACCTTCCGACCAGTCTGGTGGGTTGCCCGATTTCGCGCGAGGAGCGGCAGGGTTGGCGGCCGAGAGCGTTGCGGCGAACCTTTATTTTGTTGGTGTCGGCCGCACCAGCGTGACGACGCGTGGCTTTGATGGCGCATCCAGCCATTCGATCCACTTGTCCCGTTCCTCGATCGTGTCGAAGAACCGCCAGAGCTTGTAATCTTCTTCGGTCGTCTGCAGCATCTCGCCGAGCGAGACGAGCTCCATCGGCAGCTCCACCTCGTTGCCGTCGTAGCGAATGAAATAGATGCCTTCAGCGGCGAGACGGACCACCTGGCCGGTGCCATAGGTGCCATCGGGATCGTCGACGGTGAAGTACATGCCGGTCAGGGTATCGAGAATCTTGTCGTTCATGGGTTTTGGATGCCAGTTCAAAGAATACGATTCATCAGACCGTCGCCCGCCGCCGGAATTAAGGCAAGCCGAAATATCGAGTGTCCACGTCTGGTGAAGAGGTCAGGCAGCGTTCCAGACGGTGCGAGACGGCAGAAGAGTTGACAAAGTGGCGGCTGACCGGAACCATCTCGTCGTCAACAGAAACAGTGCCCACAATCAAATCATGCAGATATCGATACCGCAGGAGGCTTTTCCCGCGTTGGGAACTGTCGCAAATCCCGCTGTGCTCTACGATGGGCTCAGCGCTTTTGTCTGTTATGAAGCTGCTCCGAGCGCTGGCGGCGGTAATGTCGTTCTCAAGTTCGGCGACGTTATCGATTTCCGGATTACGCCGATGAATGTCGATGGCCTGCCGGAGTGCAGGTACCCAATCCGTCCATGGGCGTTCAATGAAGTCGTGGACGGTGACGAAGCGGCCAAATGGAAAGTCCTCAATCCGCGTTTCTGGCTCATATCCTTTAACGACGTAACGATCGAGGTTCTGTTCGAGACGGTCTCGCTCGAGCTTCATGACGAGCGAGGCGGGCCGCTGCCCAGGACGCTGATGAGCGCCTTGAGATGACGGTCTGAAGACGGCAGCTTAGCCGACTCACTCTACTCCCGGCTTCTTCTCCGCCGACGACCGCCACCCTCGCCATCATCGCCCGTCACCTTGCGCTCCGGCAAAGTCACGACTGCAGAAAGCTTCGGGAAGGCGTCGACCTTGTTCGGCATCGCCATGGCGTTGACGAAGTGCTCCTGAAACTTCGATTCAAGAGCGGTCTCTATCTTCTCGATTTTGCTGACGGTTTGCTCGATTTCGCGGCGGTGGCCGCGGTTAAGCAGCGCCATGAGCGCGCCGGTGCCGGCGGCGTTGCCGACGGCCTTGACCTCGTCGAGGTCGCAGTCCGGAATGAGCCCCAGCACCATCGCGTATTTCGGGTCGATGAAGGAGCCGAAGGCGCCGGCGAAGCGGATGGTGTCGACATGCTCGATATCGAGCTTCTCCATCAACAGCTTGATGCCGGCGTAAAGGGCGGCCTTGGCGAGCTGGATGGCGCGGATGTCGTTCTGCGTCACCGTGATGCGCTGCTCGCCCTCGTGCAGAAGGTAGGAGAAGGTGCGGCCGTTCGGGATGATGCGCGGGCTTTTCGCCGCCATCGCGCCGTCGACGACGCCGTCCTGCGAGATGATGCCGGAGAGATACATCTCGGCGACGATCTCGATGATCGCCGAGCCGCAGATGCCGGTCACGCCGACGCCGGCCGCAGCTTCGGCAAAACCGTCCTCGTCCGACCATTTGTCGACGCCGATGACGCGGAAGCGCGGTTCCAGCGTTTCGGGATCGATGCGCACGCGCTCGATCGCGCCGGGGGCGGCGCGCTGGCCAGAGGAGATTTCAGCACCCTCGAAGGCGGGGCCGGTGGGCGAGGAGGCGGCGACGACGCGGTCCCTGTTGCCGAGCACGATCTCGGCATTGGTGCCGACATCGACCAGCAGCATCATCTTGTCCTGGCGATAGGGACCTTCGGCAAGCGTGGCACCGGCCGCATCGGCGCCGACATGGCCGGCGATGCAGGGCAGCATGTAAAGCCGGGCGCCGCGGTTGACGTCGATATCGATCTCGTCCGCCCAGTATTGCAGCGCGCCGGAGACGGCGAGCGCAAACGGCGCCTGACCGAGTTCGGTCGGGTCGATGCCGAGGAACAGGTGGTGCATGATCGGGTTGCCGACGAAGACCATGTCGAAAATGTCGTGGCGGTCGACCTCGCCCTCGTCGCAGACCTTGCCGATCAGGCCGTTGACCGCCTCGCGCACCGCCTTGGTCATGGCTTCCCGGCCGTCGGGGTTCATCATCACATAGGAAACGCGGCTCATCAGATCCTCGCCGAAGCGGATCTGCGGGTTGGAAGCGCCCGAGGAGCCGACGATGCGGCCCGAGAGCAGCGACACCAGATGCATCGCGATCGTCGTCGAGCCGATGTCGCAGGCAACGCCATAGGCCTCGTTCTTCAGGCCCGGCCACAGGCCGACGATGAAGGGGCGGGACGAATCCATGTCGCGGTGGATGGCGGCGGTGACGGCCCAGTTGCCCTTGCGCAGGATGGTCTGCACCTGCGGGATCAGGTGCGGGGCAATCAGGAGATCCTTCCAGCCCCAGTCCTTTTCCAGCATCACCTTCAGCCGGTCGAGGTCGCCGAGCGGCTTGTGCATGTCGGGCTCGTCCACCTCGACATAACAGAGCTGGACGGCGGCGTTGCGCTCGATGACGCGATCGGTCGCGGCCTTGCGCACGACCTGGGCGTTGATGACGGTATCCTGCGGCACGTCGATGACGAGGTCGCCGAGGATCTGGGCGGAACAGGACAGCCGACGGCCATCGGGCAGGCCGCGGATCTTTTCGTAGCGATCTTCCTTCGCGCCCTTTTCCGAGATGTGCTCGTTGGAGGAAACGATCTTGTGCTTGGCGAAGTTACCTTCCTGCACCACGATCTGACAGCGCCCGCAGGTGGCGCGGCCGCCGCACACACTCTCGACATAGACGCCGAGCTTGCGGGCGGCATCGAGAACCGGGGTGCCGACCGGGAAGCGGCCGCGTTTGCCAGAAGGCATGAACAGCACCAGAGGATCCTTTTGCGCGGCTTCGGTCATATTGGTCTCGATCTCGGAAGTGCCTTCGATGCGCATGCTCTAGTCTTTCGTCAGGTCCGCTTCAACAGGTGAGCGAAGCACGGCTAAACGGTTTCAGACTGCACCGGAACGCCGCCCGATAGTTGTCCAATCCCGACATGGAAGCATCTGTTTCAAACAGTTAAGGCGTGAGGCTTGGCGGCCGGTCAGGCTACTTGCGCGACAAACGCCGGGCGTTGCTGCGCACCCGCTTGCCATAGGGCCTGAGCGCTGCGGACGCAATCGCCGTTCCGTGGCCGGAGGCCGTGCCGCCGGCCATCAGCCGCAGCGTGTTGTCGAAGGCAGCTTTCCAAAGGGCCATGTTCACGGCCATGACGCTTTCCGCTGAGGCCGCGATCTTCTCGGAGATCATGCGGTGAAGCTCGGTTACGTCGTGGGACTTGCCCGTAAGCGCCGCCATCTGCATTTCCTGCAGCCGGACGGCGATGACGAAGGGTGCTTCAAACCAGAGGGTCGCGGCATCGAGTCGAAGGCGGCGTGTCATGGGTGATCCCTTGTGCTGCGAGGTTGGGTGCCGAAGTCGGTGGTATAGCGCTCCCGTTTGTATCACCGCGAATGCGACGGGAGGAGGGCGGCGACGAGACGCGGATGGCTTCTCATGCCGTTCCCCCTCGCAAGACGTAACCTACTCGCTCGCTGCCGCACCGCCGGTGCGGGCCGCGCGACCGCCGCGGCGTCCACCGCTGGCGGCTGCCGGTGCGGCCGCAACGACGTGGCCACCGTCGGCCGGCTTGTGGTCGCGATAGGTCTTGATCCAGTGGGTGCAGTTCGGGTCGGTGCCGTTCAGAACGTTGGCGGCGCGCACGGCCTCCATTTCCTGCGGGCGGCAGGGGTTCATGATGGCCGACGTCATGCCGGCGCCGATGACCATCGGGATGAAGCCGGCATTGATGCCGTGGCGGTGCGGCAGGCCGAAGGAGATGTTGGAGAGGCCGCAGGTGGTGTTGACCTTGAGCTCCTCGCGGAGCCGCCGCAGCAGCGCGAAGACCTGCCGGCCAGCGTCGCCCAGGGCGCCGATCGGCATGACCAGCGGATCGACAACGATGTCGTGCGGCTTGATGCCGTGATCCAGGGCGCGCTCGACGATCTTCTTGGCGACGGCGAAACGCACGTCCGGGTCCATCGAGATTCCGGTTTCATCGTTGGAGATAGCCACCACCGGTACGTCGTATTTCTTGACGAGCGGGAGGATCGCCTCGAGCTTCTCCTCTTCGCCGGTGACGGAATTGACCAGCGGGCGGCCCTTGGCAACGCGCAGTGCCGCCTCGATCGCGGCGGTGACGGAACTGTCGATCGCCAGCGGTACATCGACGAGGCCCTGGACGATTTCGAGCGTCTTGACGAGCAGCGGCGGCTCGGTCTCGTTCGGGTTGACGGCGGTGACGCCGGCGTTAACGTCGAGCATCGTCGCGCCCGCTGCCACCTGCTCCAGCGCATCCTTGATCACCGTGTCGAAGTTGCCCTCGATCATTTCGGCGGCGAGTTTCTTGCGGCCGGTCGGGTTGATGCGTTCGCCGATGACGCAGAACGGCTGGTCGAAGCCGATGATGATCTCGCGGGTGGCGGAAGCGACGATGGTCCGGGTCATGCAGGGTCCTTTGTCAATTGGCGTCGGGCTATGTAATCACGCCCAGGAAGTCGATGATAGGCGCCTTCTGATAGGCGCCGGTTTTGTCTGCGGTCTGGTCAGTGCGGATGATGGGCTGCGGCTTCGGCCATCTCCTGCTGGTTTTCTTCCTTGCCTTCGCGAATATGCTCCAGCCGCTCGGCAACGAGCGCATCCTCAGGCAGCGTCTCGTGCTTCCAGGGCCGGCGGCCCTTCAGCACGCCCGATTCATGCACGATCTCTGCGACATATTCTTCCTGGCGATAGGCCATCACGTGGATGCCGGAGACACCTTCGATCTCCTTCACCTCGTTGATGATGTCGATGCAGAGCTGCTTGCCTTCCTTCTTCTGGTCCTGCGCGCCTTCCAGGCGGGTAATGACGCTGTCGGGGATATGGATGCCCGGAACGTTGGAGCGGATCCAGCGGGCGGTCTTAGCCGATGCCATCGGCCCGACGCCGACGAGGATATAGCACTTCTCGTGCAAGCCGAGGTCGCGCACCTTCTTCATGTATTCGCGGAACATCGGCACGTCGAAGCAGTACTGGCTCTGCACGAACTGCGCGCCGGCCTCGATCTTCTTGGCGAGACGATAGGGGCGGAAATCGTAAGGCGGGGCGAAGGGGTTGATGGCGGCGCCGAGGAACACCTGCGGCGGCGTCGTCAGCTTGCGGCCGGAAAGGAACTTCGAGTTGTCGCGCATGATGCGCACGGTTTCGAGCAGCGACATGCAGTCGAGGTCGAAGACCGGCTTTGCGCCCGGCTGGTCGCCGGCCTGCACGCCGTCGCCGGTCAGGCACATGATGTTCTGCACGCCCATGGCCGAAGCGCCGAGCACGTCGCCCTGGATGGCGATGCGATTCTTGTCGCGGCAGGCGATCTGCATGATCGGCGCATAGCCCATGCGGGTCAAAAGCGCGCAGATGCCGACCGAGGACATGTGGCAGTTGGCGCCGGATGCATCCACCGCGTTGATGCCGTCGACCCAGCCGTCGAAGACCGCAGCGCGTTCGTAGACGTCCTGCGGGTTGGCGCTGTCGGGCGGGTTGAGCTCGGCGGTGACGGCAAATTCGCCGCGACGCAGAACACGCTCCAGACGGCCGCGGGAGGAATGGCCGGGCAGGGGCTCAAGCGGCGCGCCGGGATCGAAGGGATTGATATCGGGGCTCATGCCTGGCCTTCCTTGGATGCCGCTTCACGCTGCGCTGCGGCTTCCGCCGTCACGCGCAGCCAGGACGAAGTTTCGCGCAGCGACTGGTTGACCGGCTTCTGCACGTTCATGATCGCATTGCCCTTCTCCATGTTCTGCGAGCCCTTCCAAGCCTGCACCCAGACGCAGGGCATATCCGGCTCGACCTCGCAATTGCCGTTGGCGCGCACGCCGCCGCAGGGGCCATTGCGCAGCTGCTTCGGACAGTTCATCGGGCAGGACATGCCAGTTGAAGACAGCGCGCACTGGCCGCACATGCGACAGTCGAAGAGGAAACCCTTGACGTGACGCTCGACGAAGGTGATCGGTCGCTCGACCCGGCCGTAGCCGAGGGCGTTCCAGAGCGGATGCAAGAGCAGGAATACATCGGCGAAGCGGTTGTAGAACCACTCGAGGAAACGGGAGTTGCGCACGGCCCAGAGGCGAACCGTATATTTGTGGCGCGACCGGCGGCTCGGAGAAACCCCGGTCGGGGTATAGGCGCCGGTCGCAGCCTTTGCCCCAGGTGCTGCGTTGCCCTTCATGATCTTCGGTTCGCCTGCGGGCTTGGCGTCAGCCATTGTCACGGCCTCCGGCTTTGACGAGCGCCACGAGGCGTTCGCGGTCATAGGCGGCTTCAAGCTCGGCGGCAGCGCCGTCGGCTTCCGCTTCCAGATCGTCGGACACCGGCACCGGATCGGCCTTGCGCCATTCGGCGAGATAGTCGTCGGTTTCGGCGGTACCGGTGCGCATCGCGCACATGTCGATCGCCTCGGTGAAACGCAGCGACAGTTCGCGCTTCGCCGTCGTGCGGCCCTTCTTGATGATGACCTGGGCCGGAATGTCGCGCCAGTAGACGATAATGCGATCTGCCATCGGGTGTCGTTCTCCTCCCCTGCATGTTTCCTTTAATCGGAGCCGATTAAGGATCAAAAACATGCAGCACTCTAAAGCGCTACAGCGACCTTTGCGCGCCTGATACGACGCGCAGCGCTGTAGGTGCGACAATGCGCATGTACAGGCGTCCGGGCTCATCTCGCCACGACGTCGGATATGTCCAAAAACGACGCTGGGCGACGAGCCGCCGCGGGCGCGCTTCACGGGACGCGCGAGCGTCGGTCGAGCGGCCGGGCGTGTCAATGCCGTTCGGAGCGGATTGCCCACAGTTTCAGGCTTTTAGCGCGCATGTGACAGGAACGATAACCCTTTGCACCGCTTACCAGATACGACGTGTGAGCCCATTCCACACCCAGGCCCAGATTGGCGGGTGAAACCATTGCCGTGACGGACCTGCGACATCGACGGGCCGCAGTTTTCCGTCAAGCGCATCTGTGACTGCGGCAATCGCAATATCGGTGGAAGCAGCCGTCTGCAGCAGCGGATAGGTGTGCATCGTGTCGCTTTGGCTCGGCCTTTGGCGTGACTGGTAGAGTACGCCGCCGGTGTCGACGCCGGCATCGACCAGATGCACAGTCGCGCCGAAGTTCTCCGCATCGTCGTTGACCAGCGCCCAGTAGCCGCCCATCAGGCCGCGATAGGTGGGGTTGATGCCGGCATGGAAATTGAGGACCGGGCAGGGGATCGCGGCAAGCGTTTCGGCCTTCAGCAAGCGGCAGCTGATGAGGAAGATGACGCCGGGTTTCAGCGCGCGGATTTGCTTGATGGCGTCGGCGTCGTTGATCGAAGCCACGGATTTGATCGGGATCGACGAATCGAGTTTTCCCGAGACCTTGTAGGTGGCGAAGATTTCTTCCGCGCGGCTACGGGTAAAACGCTTGCCGAAGCGCGAGGCGATCATGGTGGCAAGCTGCCCGAGCGCCATCGGCCAGCCGAGCTTGCGGGCGCGGCGACGCAGGAACAGGCCCTTGGATTCCGGCTGTTCCTCGATGACGGTCACATCGGAAAAGCGGCCAGCGAGCGCGTTGATCATGATCCACGGGTTCTCACCGCCCGCCGTGACCACGACGATAGGGCCGGGGCGCTTGCCGGCGGCTTGATTCGGACTGGCGATTTCGGTCATGGCGGCCCCATGCGTGAACAGGGCCAAGATATGCAGGCTCGCCCGTTACCGGCGGCTTAACTGGTTCCAGTACCATTCCGCCACACCGCCGCCGAGCACGACCAATGCCACGGACTCGAGCAGCGCTACGTCTTCCGTCAGGTTGCAGACCGCACCGATCAGCAGAGCCAGAAGCAGGCCGGCCGCACATCCAAGCGCATAGGGCAGATATTCGAGGAATTTCACTGCTGTCTCCTCCGACAGGCGTGGCGATCTTCTTCAACATAGCCTCACGGCAAGGGCGCCGCGCTGCTGATGGTTCGCCGCATGGTTGCCGATGGCTATGAGATCACCTTGACTCCCTCCATTGCCTTGTCAAGCTGCGCTTGGCAGGAAAGCCTGAATTCGTTCCGCCGGCAACGCACCCAGCCATCCAGGACGATGAAGCAATGGGCGACATTCAATCCAGACGCATGATCCTCGACTTCTTGAGGCAGCACACCTTGGCCGTGATCGCGACCTGCGGCCGGGATGGCAGGCCTGAAGCGGCGGCTATCGATTTCTCGGTGCGAGACGACCTGGAAATCGTGTTCGACACGTTCGAACATACCCGCAAGTTCGCAAACCTCTTGGAGCAGAGCCGCATCGCGCTCGTCATCGGCTGGGACAACAACATCACCGTTCAATATGAGGGCGACGCGACGAAGGTCTCCGCCGATGATCTCGAGCGATACCAGGAAGCGCATGTGAAAAGCGTTCCGGCCGAAAGAGAGTTTGTCGAGAAGGGTGCCGTGGTGTTCCGGGTCGAACCGCGCTGGATTCGCTACTCCGATTACAGCAAGACTCCTCCCGACGTGATCGAGCTCGGCTTCTGAAGTTTGGACCTTGCCGTCATGAAGCCGCGGTGATGCGGCGGTGAATACCGCCGAGACTTTCCTTGAACCGCTCGAACGTCCCGTGCTCCGTCAGCTCTCGCAGCACCTGTTCGTTGATGCCGCCGCGTGTCGCGTAATCCTCGGCGAGATGCGCGAAGCTGGCATCCGGTGTCGTTGCCGGTGCCTGACCCAAAGCCCCAAACAGCGAGGCCACATAGTCGCGGCCCTTGGCGTCCTCCACGCCGTTGTCTTTCAGCCAGCCATGGATCGTTTCGAGATATTTGAAGTAGCTGGCATAGGTGGCCGTCGCCACGCTCAGCACATCGAACTCGCTCTCGCTTTCAACCTCGATCGCCTTGCCGAGCCTGCCGAAAAACGCTGCCATTTCCGGATCCGGCGGGAAAATGATCGTCGGCCCCTGGCGGATCGCGATCATCGGCATCGGCAATGCCTTGGTCACCCGCTTCACCGGGCCGACCATGGCGGCGATCTCATTGCAGGAGAAGGTCGCGATCAGGCTGACGACATGGTGATCCGGCCGGAAGCGCAACAGCGGCAGCACTTCGCGGGCGATCTGTGGCCGGACGGCAAGCATGACCGTGGCGCAATCGTCCAGGACCGCCTGATTGTCGGCCGCCACCCGCACATCGGGAAACCGCGCGGCAAGGCCCGCCGCGATCTCTTCGTTGCGTGGCGACAGCACGACCGGCGTGGTTTCGCCCGGAAGCGATTTGAGCCCGGTGACGATCGCAGACGAGAGTGCGCCGGTGCCGATGAAGCCGAGTTTCATGAGAAGTCCTGTCGCTTGGTGATTTCAGCAGATCCGTGAAACTGCCGGGTGCCGCATGCACGGGTCCTGGTTTGTGGTTCGCGGAACAATAATACCAAAGGCGCTGGCGACAAGCGGTCGCGACAGCGTCGCCCACAGGCTACAGCGCCGCGCGTCTTATCAGACGCGCAAAGGTCGCTGTAGCACTTTGAATTGCTGCATGTTTTTGTCCTTTAATCGGGTACGATTAAAGGAAACATGCAGTAGCGGGACGCATTTCAACAACGGAGTTGAGGTTGCCCACACCCTGTCGCCGCCTGCGGGGAGAGGGGGACGTGGACAGTGATGTCGCCGAACAGGGCGGCGATCCTGTGAGACCAAGGGGTGTTGGGCGCGAGCGGGTGCCGCGGGTTTCCTTCCGAGATCTAGCGGCCGAGATCTAGCGGAAGTCCGCGGCTGTGAGGATATAGATTGTCCGGCGCCCGTTGGCATAGGCTGCCCTTGCGACTTCGTAGATCGAGTTGCGTGCGGCGTCGAATGCCTGGAGGCAGGCCGCCTCGGTCGTCCGGGTGGGCGCGCCACGGGCCAGAGCCGCCGCCTCGACATAGAAGGGCACTTCGAACATGCCGTCGTGGCCAAGGAAGCGAACGGCGTTCCTCGCACCATCGAAGCTTCGGGATTGGTTTGGGAAGCTCAGTGGCATGGTGTGATCCTTTTAGCGGTAAGCCAAGTTGGCCAGCGGTGGGTCGGCCGGGTAGACGCGTGAAGACGTGCATTCATCTTCGCACCGCGCCATCACAAGATCCGCCCGAAGAGGATTGTGGTAACGACGACGGCGATCGCGAGCGAAAGAGCAATCCAGGCAAGCAGACCACGATAGTCGAAGAGATAGATCTGAGCCGGTATGTGGTACTTCATGATCGCCTCCTGTGGCTGATCTGTTCGGACCGCTTGGCTTGGTGTTTACAAGATGTGTGCAGTTCTGAACGCCCGTTCGGCCCGTGCGATCGCGTCGTTGCCGGCATTGACGAGTTCGAGATTGCCTTCATCGGTTACCCGCTCATGGCATTCGCCGTTGCTGCGTATGCGGTACTGGAGCGCATTGTCGCGGATCGGCAGCGTCGCGGTAATGCGATATGTTTCTCCGACAATTGACTCCCTCGTCAGCGCCCCTCTGGAGCGAACGAGCTGGCCAACGTGAAAACGGTGGACAGGCGACTGGTCGCGCGGACTGCGGATGATGCGTTTGGTGAACGTTAGCGTGTTCATGATGGTCTCAGTCCTCTTAAAATGTGCTTGGGCACGGTCGGCCGGACAGCTGCTCAAAGATGGCTTGGCGCGGGCGAACAGATGTCCCGAAGCGAGATGTGCTTCGAGACGAAGCGTAGGCCCAAACACTGGAACCGAAGCTTGCGTATCTGTCGAAAATTTAGGAGATCGGGGCGGTTCGAAGTTCTGATACCGCGAAAGCCACATCGGCCAAATCTACTTGGCTTAATATAGCGCGTCGATTGAGTTTCAATTGAGGCGGTTGTGTCTGCTGGTGGGGATGCGCGCTCCTATTGGCGGGCTTGCCGGTGGTTCTCCGGATGTCGGGGCTCATCAACCGTCACTCCATCACGGTCTTCCGTTGTCCGCTCGATAAAGCCCCGCGTCAATTGCGGATGTGGTAAGCTCATCGTTTGGAATTGGAGACTGCGATCGAAGGGGCCTTGAACCGAACGGCTGCCGACACCTTGCAAAAGGCGCTTGCACGTTTCCTTACTCAAGCCTGATGACGCCCGGCCGCGATGATCTCATTCGAAGAAGGAGAGGCGCAATGTCCTCCCGTTTGGTCTTCTGCCTGCTTCTGGTTGCCCTGTCGGTTGTCCTTGTCTGGGCCTTCAGACCGCCTCAGGGCAACGCCGATGGTCGCTCAGCCATGCCGCATCTGGCGGATCAGGGCCAGGTCGTGAACCCCGATTGTGGACTGGGCTGAACCATGGCAACGCTACGGTACGGTCTCAAGGTCGAAGCCAACAATGTCTGGGCGGTGGTCGATGTCTTCACCGGGCAGCCGGTCGTTCTTCACGGCTCTCTGCTGTCGAACTTGCCGCGCGATGAAGCGGATGATCTTCTGGATATTCTCAATCTCAAAGACGGCATACGCAGGGGCACGATAAAGGTTCCGCCCCGCGCGCCGGAAGATGAGAGCTAGTTCCGCCGCACCAAGGCAGCCGCCACGGCGGTTGACGTTGTCGGTCAAGGTTCCGCTCTTGTCCGAGCCGATAGACGCCTCCAACTTCGGGCGTTCATGGAACCGCAATCGAAGCGACACGTTTGCGTGTGTTAGACTTCGGGGCACTACTGGCATTCCGCCGGCATCCCCGATGGGAAAAATCATGAAAACCTTTCTGATCGCATTGGGCGTGGCTGCCGCTACGTCATGGACGGCCTTTGCCGCAGAACCAGGCAAGATGGTCGACACGAAGATGGGCAAGGTCATGGCCACGGATACGGGCATGACCCTCTACACGTTCGACAAGGACACCAAGGGCAAGTCGAACTGCGACGCCGATTGCCTGAAGAAATGGCCGGCCTTCCACGCCGCAGCGAATGCAAAGGCAGATGGCGAATGGTCGTTGGTCAAGGACACCGCCGGCATGCAGATGTGGGCCTACGACGGAAAGCCGCTTTACACCTATGCCGAAGACACGAAGGCTGGCGACGTCAAGGGTGACGGCGTCAACGGCGTCTGGCACCGCGCCAAATAACACCCCAAACGACGGCGGGCGGCTTTATGGCCGCCCGCCTCTGGGCGCCGGAACGAAGGCACATCTGGCGCGTTACATCCTACGTTGGAGTACAGCAAAAAATAGCATCGTCCATCATCTTGATCGACGATAACCAGGGTACTCCCAGGAGACCCAAATGGATATCACCACACTACTCATCATCGTTCTCATCGTTCTCTTGCTCGGCGGCGGCGGCTGGTACGGTCGCGGTCGCTGGTATTGAGCCATTCGTCTACGGACGGACACGTAGGCCCTTTCTGAATGGATCGGGTTGTCCGAGGGAGACCTAGCAAGGCGGGCAATTGCCCGACATTGCGTCGTATGAGTTCGTGAGCGAGCCACGTTGCGGTCACTCAAATCTCTACCTCGTCGGACCTGCGCCGGCAGTCCATCGGATGCCGGCCTAGTCTCGTCGTCTGCTCGATCCGGCGAGTGTGTCGTCTGTGAAAAGGTGCCCCTGGAGGAGGCGGATCGGGCAATGTCAGATTCTCGCAGATGGATAGGGCCTGTTCTCGGTACGGGCGCGCTTGCCCTGCTGGTGATCGGTTGCGCCCTGGTCCTCTGGCCCTTCCTGTCGGCTTTGTTGTGGGCTGCGGTGATCTGTTTCTCGACCTGGCCGCTCTACCGCCAATGCGAACGTGCCGTCGGAGGATATCGCCCAGCTGCCGCGGCGATAATGACGATGCTGGTAGTCTTTGTCTTGGCAGCACCCCTTGCGTTCCTTGTGACCGCGCTCGTGGACGATATAAAGACTGTTGCCGAAGCGATTGCGCACGTCCTGGAAGAGGGGCCGTCGGTGCCGCCCAACTGGGTCAAGGGCCTGCCGATCATTGGCGAAGGCGTTGCGGCCTACTGGGAGAACCTCGCTCATGACGCCCCAGCGTTCATAGCTGAACTCAAGAAACTGACGGGACCCGTCACCGATATGGCGCTTGCAGGCGGAGCGGCGCTCGGGGCCGTCCTGCTTGAGCTCGCACTCAGCATCTTCATCACCTTCTTTTTGTTCCTGCATGGTCGCCGCATGATCGGCTTCATGCGCCAGATCAGCGAGCGCGTTGCCGGTCCCCGCGCCAAGAGATTGCTGATGGTCATCGGTATGACCGTGAAGGGTGTCGTCTACGGCATGATCGGAACTGCCCTTGCACAGGGCTTGCTGGCCGGCACCGGTTTCTGGATCGCCGGTGTGCCCCAACCGATATTGTTGGGCGGCCTGACCTTTGCGCTGTCATTCGTGCCGGGAGGCCCGCCGTTTCTCTGGGTACCGGTGGCGCTTTGGTTGCTGTTGCAAGGTTCCATGGGCTGGGCGATCTTCGTCGCCGTCTGGGGGCTCCTGCTCGTCAGCAGCATTGACAACTTTCTTCGGCCGTATCTGCTCAACCAAAACAGCAACCTGCCGGTGTTGCTCGGCTTGTTTGGACTCGTCGGCGGAGTGCTTGCCTTTGGGCTGATCGGGCTATTTCTCGGACCCACCCTGTTGGCGGTCGCTTACAACTTGTTTCTCGAGTGGGTCGCAGCCGAGCTCGAAGAACGGGCGCAAACAGCGTCCCCTTCCGGCGTGCCCGAGGATACGAGAACCACGGCAAGGAACTGAGCTCCGATCAATGGAACGTTCCAGGTGTTGCGGCGCGATCAAACGCCATGCCGCCACCCTGATTTTCCCCATCGGTCCAATTCTTTAGACGAAAAAGGCGAGGTGAGCATTTGCGGTCTGATTGACGACCTTGGTGGCGATGGCGATCGCGGTCAGGGCAATGTCCGTCGCCTGCTCTTCGTCGAGCGTCGCGTCTGAAGCAGCTTGGCGGGGGATGCCGCTGATTCCGGCGGCGGAGGCGGTGTGCTTTCCGCCCGGCCTATTTCATATAGGCGCGCACCACGTCGACCAGTTCGGCCGCCGCTTCATCCCGATCCTTTTGCGACAGGTCGGCCGCGGCCAGATGCATGTGGATGTGGTCCTCGACAACCTCCGCCATCAGGCCGTTGACCGCGCCGCGGATGCCGGCGATCACCTGCATGACCTCGGCGCAGCCCTTTTCCTCCTCAAGCATCCGTTCGACCGCCTCCATCTGGCCCCGGAGCCGCCGGACCCGGTTGATGAGCTTCTGTTTTTCACGCATGGTATGGGTCATCGGTCACTCCGGTTTCGGGCGCCGTCACTATGCGGCCCGTGCTTCCACCTCCACGGTGACATGCGACAAATCGTGAATGGCGGCAAGCTTCTCACGATAATAGGACGGTGCCCGCGGGTTGTCGGCGACAATCGAGACGATCGCGCCGTGGTGACCCGGTCCGAGCTGCCAGACGTGCAGATCGACAATCTCGGCATCTTCCTTGGCGACGATCTCGCCGATTTCTTCGGGCAGGTCTTCGCCTTCGGGAAGGTAATCCAGCAAGGTTGCGCCGGTGTCGCGGATGAGACCGAAGGACCAGCGCGCAATGACGATTGCGCCGACGATACCTATGGCGGGATCGAGCCACAGCCAGCCATAGATCGCGCCCAGACCGAGCGCGACAATTGCGAGAACCGAGGTCAGCGCATCGGCGAGGACATGCAGATAGGCGGCGCGCAGGTTTCGATCCTGCCCGCCATGGTGTCCATGATGCGACCCGTGGTGATCATGATGGTGATGGGCGTGGTCGTCCTTCAGCAGCCAGGCGCACACGAGGTTGACGATGAGGCCGGCGACGGCGACGAGAATCGCCTCGCTAAAATCGATCGCCACCGGAGCGTTGAGGCGGCGCAGGCTCTCCCAGCCGATCAGCAGAGCGATGAGCGCCAGCACGATGGCGCTGGAAAAACCGGCCAGGTCGCCAAGCTTTCCGGTGCCGAAGGTGAAACGGCGATTGTTCGAATGCTTGCGCGCATAGAGATAGGCAAGCGCGGCGATCTCGATCACCATCATCGTTGCGGTGATCGCGATGACGATCCAGGTCCGCCGCTCGTTGCGCTCGTGATTGCCGCCGAGGAAGACGTGATCGTGGCGCGCCGCGAGCACCCGCCCTTCGCCATGCGAATGCCCGTGGTGACTGTGGTGGTGATGATGGTCGTGTTGGTGATTGCTCATGCCGGCGGCTCCAATATTATATAGGGGGGTACCCTATATAAGGCTCGCCGTAAAGTGCTCGGTTCCTGCTTCCGCCGCCGTCAGACAATGTTGTTGCCGGCGGCAATGGGCGCTGGCGGCATCAGCCTCCGTGATCGGCTCTAGCCGGCTCGACCGAGCGCGATGGCTGAGCCCGTGAACGGCAGCACCCGCTTGTAGCCCGCCGGCGTCGGCTCGATCTGCGTGGCGGCGGACGTGCCGAATTGCGTGATGCCCGCGCCGAGATAGTGTACGAAATCATGGCGGCGACCGCCGAAATCGAACGGTGCGCTTGCAATCAGGCGGGCCGAAAACACATTGGTGCCGAACAGCACCGCCGTTGTCCCAGCGATGGTGTCGGAGACCGTGGTTCCCACCACCAGGCTGATCCGCCGGAACGTGGCTATGCATTCTCCCTTGGCGAAGGAGGCGGGGTCATCGAAGGTTCCAACCGGCTTGCGCTGAAGATAGAGCGAAAATTCGCCGACCGGGTCGAGGCCAAGGGACAGGACCCCGTTTGCCGCCGCTTGCGCCTTGAACGGCTTGGCGGCGAAGGTGAAATGGGCAGTCGTTTCGCCCGGTTCTCCATCAAACATCTGGGCATCAAGAAAAGGCAGGTGCAGGAAATAGCCGTAGTCGGCCAACGTGCCGTCGTTCGCCTCGTAGAAGCGGCCGGTGGCGTACCAGGCGAGTTCGGCGGAAAGCAGTGCGCTCATGACGGGCAATCCTGTGGTCAGCGGTGGAGTTGCAGCCAGCAGGTTGTGCAGCGTTCTGTCCCGTGCGGGAAGGCCCATCGGGGCGCGTGTGCCGGTCGGAGCGCCCAATCAGCCGATAGAGTAAATGCGCGCTAGCAGGGCCAGCGTGTGATGCCCCAACCTGCGACACCGCGCGCCATGCGCGACAAGTTGCATACTCACGCCCTGATCAGCGAGGTCGCGAGATCGCCATAGCCGGTGAAGCGGTACTCGTATTCAAGCCCGAGATAGTCCGCCGCCTCTTCGCCTCTTCCTGCAGGGCCAGATCCTCCTCCTGCGAGAGATAGACCAGCTTGCGGTAATGGCCGAAATACATGTCCCTCAGTTCCGGATGCCGGTCGAGGCCGAGCAGTCGATGACGAAGGTTTCGAACTGGCGGGCGAGGAAATCGGTGAGGAAAAAGGCGGTGATGTCGTCGTCCCAGCGGCGGGCGAAATCCCTGTTGCCGGCAAAGCCGGCAAAGAAGGAATAACGGTGCGGGCCGGAGATGCGCTCGACCTCTTCCTCTTCGCAGAGACGGTGGAGACGGCCGCCGAAACCGCACCCTTTGCCCGGCTCGATAAAGGATCAAGCCGGGCTGGTGTTTGCGTCAGGCCGCTTTTTCGGCGGTCTGATTGACGACTTTTGTGGCGATCGCGGTCAGGGCAATGTCCGTCGCCTGCTCTTCGTCGAGCGTCGTCTGAAGCAGCTTGGCGGCGTCTTTCATGCCCAGCTCCAGAGCCCACGTCCTCAGCGTGCCATAGCGTGACATTTCGTAGTGTTCGACAGCCTGTGCGGCTGCAAGCAGTCCGGCGTCGAGCGCGGGCGAGCCTTGA
This sequence comes from Sinorhizobium sp. NFACC03, assembly GCF_900103435.1. Lineage (NCBI taxonomy): Bacteria > Pseudomonadati > Pseudomonadota > Alphaproteobacteria > Hyphomicrobiales > Rhizobiaceae > Sinorhizobium > Sinorhizobium sp. NFACC03. The sequence continues at coordinate 68,871 of NZ_FMXF01000020.1, read as the reverse complement.
TACTCTTCCATGATCGAGGCGCCTTCCTTGGTGATGCCCATGATCGCGTCACAGGTCTTCTTCGCAGGCTTCTTGCCGATGATCTTGAACACTTCGTCCAGCCGCTCGACATGGACCTTTGTCTCTGCGAGATGCTTGATAAACGCGTCCTTGAGCGGCTTGCTCTTGGCGGCATCGCGCATCTTCGGCAGTGTGTCGACGATCTTGTTCTCGGCGAAGTAAACGTCCTTCAACGTATCGTGAAAAAGCACGTCCAGTGTCTTGATGTCCTTGGCCATGATGGCTCCTGTTGTTCGAGGGCTCACTGTCATGTTCCAGGCGACGCGCCTGGCCGTGCTGGCTGCCCGTGAGCGGCGGCCAGATAGCGGAGATCGGACGGTTGGAATGGCGGTTACAGTTGGACGGCTAGAGCGACGACTGACAGTAAATCTGTTGCCTGTGTTCAGCCGAAATCGTGGTTCTCTCGGGCCAATGCTGTTTGTATGTCAACGAGCGAGTGGCGCTTCGCCTCGGGCAAGATGCCCCGTGTTTCATGCCATAGGGCACATTCAAGGAGCGAAGCCTCGTCGGTATTGCCGAACCGAAACTCATCCATAATGAATCTGGCCAGGCGGTCGGCATGGTCGCCGGGACGCTTTTTCGAGCAGGTCGCCTCAAAAACCCTCCGGACCACCACGATGTCGTGGGGGCTGAGATTATGGCCTGTCAGGTTGGGCAGCATGTACATAGAATTCTCCCTTCACCGGCGCCGGAATAGCGCACGCGATCAATCGGTTAGCCGCAAGCGGCGGTCAGGCCGCAGGCTTGGCGACGACATCCGAAACGGCGCCGCCTTCGTCATCCCATCGGTCAATCGCCTCAGCTTTCAACTGTGCCGGCGTCTGATGTTCGCCGTTTGAGGCATCCGCACGCTCTACAAGTGCTGCGGCGAGCGTCGCGCTGGTGTCGATGCCGCTTTCGAGAGCAGTCATCAGAAAGCGTGCCGCGGCAAGCCGTCCGGCCGGATCTGCCGTCGCTGTCGTTCCGTAGAAACCGGCAACGGTAAGCACCTCGAACAACAGGCTGAGGTCGTCTGAATCAAGATAGTGTTCTGGATTGCTGGAAGACATTACGTCCTCCTTTGGTTGGGGCGCAGGCACGGAAAGGCCTGTTTGCGACAGCGCCCGCTTCAATCGCTGTCGATGGAGCACCCTGCACGCGTTGTCGCGCCAGTGCAACGAACTTCACTCAAGCACCTTGAGTGTGTCTCGACTGGTCCCGGGGCGCCGTTATGTCTCGTGCGTCCATCGCATTTGCCAGATCGAGCCGGCGGGGGCCGGCCTTTGCGAAGATTTCGCGCGCGGCAAGCGGTGGCAGGCGATAGGCCACAATGAACTCTTCGAGATCGTAGACTGCGTCCCAGCCACGAAGCAGGGCCTCTTTGTCATACTTGAAATGCCTGGTCACTGGAGACGCTCCCGCGTGTTGGATCGGTGCTTGGCGCAAAGACGGCCAATTGTCAGGCGGCAGAGGAAGCGTCAGGGGGGTGGAGATATGATCTGGTAGCTAAACGAGGTGGAGCGCACATGGTTCCAAAATAAACTCTGAAGTCGACGAGATTTAAATTGAATAGTTACAGATCGTGAGACCTGATTTTTCTCGAGATATGTTTTCTAGTGGTTTTTCTCTTGAAGATTATTTCGGTTTGTCTTGCGCATGTCATTGTATATGCGTGTGTTATCCAAATTGTTTGTGTGTTTGTCTATTTGTGTAGATCGAGAGATTGTGCCTATATGCTTGGATCGAGGAATTTTCCCCAGGCCTTAGCCATGACCCTTGCTGTCAACTCCACCTATGCTCTGGCACTGTTCCTGGCCGCGGTCACCCCGGGGCCTGCCATGTTCGCGGTCATTTCCACCAGCATCAGCCGCGGTGTTCGCCCGGCGCTGGCCTTTGGCCTCGGTATCGCGCTCAGCGATATGGTGCTCGTAAGCGTCGCACTTGCTGGCCTCACGGTCATTGCACAGACGTTCGGCTGGCTGTTTCTTGCCATCAAATATGCTGGCGCCGGCTATCTGATTTTCCTCGGATATCGGATGTGGTGCGCGGCTGCGACGGTTGAGGCGGAGGTGGCATCGGGCGAGCGCAGATGGATGCGCTCGCTGGCGCTTGGCGCTGCCATCGGCTTCGGCAATCCGAAGGCGATCCTCTTTCATGCCAGCCTGATGCCGCTGATCCTCGACCTCGAAAGCCTTGATCGCTTCGGGATCGGGACGGTGCTTGCGGTCGTTTTCGCGGTCAATGTTGTCACGATGGGTGGCTATGCGCTCTTGTCTGCGGCATCGTCACGGTGGTTCCGCACCACCCGGGCGGTCCGGGCGCTGAACCGGGTGGCCGGCAGCGCCATGATTGCCACCGGCCTCGCGATCGCCGCGCGCAGCTAGATCTGCCGCGGCCACTTCGGCCGCCATTCCATCATGCGCTGATCAGCGACGTCGCCAGATCGCCGTAACCGGTGAAGCGATATTCGTATTCCAACCCGAGCGTTTCGGCGGCCTTCTTCGCCTTTTCCTGCAGGGCTTTGTCCTCCTGCTGCGAGAGATAGACCAGCTTGCGGTAATGGCCGAAATACATGTCCCTCAGCTCCGGATGCCGATCAAGGCCGAGCGGCTCGATGACGAAGGCTTCGAACTGGCGGGCGAGGAAGTCGGTGAGGAAGAAGGCGGTGATGTCGTCGTCCCAGCGGCGGGCGAAATCCGCGTTGCCGGCAAAGAAGGAGTAACAGTGCGGGCCGGGGATGCGCTCGACCTTTTCTTCTTCGCACAACCGGTCGAGATGGCCGCCGGTGCCGCAATCGGCATAGGCGACGAAAATGCGCTCGGAGCCTTCGGCGCGCGCCTTGGCGATGGCATCGCGCACGCCGGGGGTGATCTTGTCCGGGGTGTTGTGCCAGATGGCGGGCAGACAGTTGAGGTCGATATGGGCGAGCCCGTTTGCCTCGCAGATCGCCAGGATTTCGCGCGCGATGGCGCCACAACCGATCACGTGAACTTTTTTCGGTTGTGCACGTTCTATTGCCGACGATATTTTTTCCATCTTGATTCCATGTGGCTATAAGCGGGAAGGAACCTGACCATGACAGTAAAGACCCTTGCAACCGTCGGCGCCGTTCTCGTCGCCCTGTCAACGCTCACCGCCTGCGGCAACACCATCCGCGGCATCGGGCAGGATACTGCAAACACGGTCAACGCGACACAGTCGGCCGGCAAGAAGGTGGCACACTCCGTCAACTAAGCCTGACGGCGAACGACTGGGCACGGCCTCCGTCACCCACGCCGAACCAGCCAGACATAAGAAAGCCGGCCGCGGATTTCACCCCTGCGGCCGGCTTCGTCATTTCATGGCCTTCGGAGCTTAGCCAGCTGCCAGCCGGTTGTGCTTGCGCTTCATGAAGTCCTTGGCGGTTTCGACGGCGATCGCCGCGTCGCGGCAATAGGCGTCGGCGCCGACGGCCTTGCCGAATTCCTCGTTCAGCGGCGCACCGCCGACGAGAACGACGTAGTCGTCGCGCAGTCCCTTTTCCTTCAGCGTGTCGATCACGACCTTCATATAGGGCATGGTGGTGGTCAAAAGCGCCGACATGCCGAGAATGTCCGGCTGCTCGCGCTCGATCGCTTCGAGGTAGTTCTCGACCGGGTTGTTGATGCCGAGGTCGACGACGTCGAAGCCGGCACCTTCCATCATCATGCCGACGAGGTTCTTGCCGATGTCGTGAATGTCGCCCTTAACGGTGCCGATCACCATCTTGCCGAGCTTGGGCGCGCCGGTTTCGGCGAGAAGCGGGCGCAGGATCGTCATGCCGGCCTTCATGGCGTTTGCCGACAAAAGCACTTCCGGCACGAACAGGATGCCGTCGCGGAAGTCGATGCCGACGATGCGCATGCCTTCGACCAGCGCCTGGGTCAGGACATCGTAGGGCGTCCAGCCGCGCTTGAGCAGGATGTGGGTCCCGTCCTCGATTTCTTCCTTCAGACCGTCATAGAGGTCGTCGTGCATCTGCTGCACAAGTTCTTCGTCGGAAAGGTCCTCGAGAATGATTTCATCGTCTGCCATATTGGGGTTCCTCGGTTCCTGGCACGGCCGCGCAAATATTCCGGGCGCGTCCATCAATCCATAGCGTTCGATTTCTAAAAATCTGTTTTCGAAAGCGACGTCGCATATGACAAAAAGCGACGGGAGGGCAGCTTCTTTTGACGCCTGCATATTCTTAACAAAAACAATATATTCGCGCCACGCGGTTTTTGGCGTCCTGTGGTCGCTTCTCGGTAGTGTTCGAGTTGCGCCACTCCTTGGCGCATTGAGACCCGCAAGGCCCCCTATGCTTGGTAGCATTAGGACCAATTGATGCTTGAAGGCGCAAAAAGTGATGCGCGGGAGAGGAAAAGCGAATGAGCGACGTGACAGATCAGGGCGCGGGTGAAGGCGGCGGTCGCCGCTCGCGTGGCGAGGGACGGGGAGCGGCAGCACGGCGTGCGTCGCGCACCGGCGGCGGTCCGGGACCGTCTCTGCCCTATATCCAACGCAAGATTCGCGAATATGAGGTCCTCGACGAGGAAGGTCTGCAGCTCATCGAGCGCAATGCCGACACGATCCTGGAGGAAATCGGCATCGAGTTCCGCGACGACGCGGAAGCGCTCGAACTGTGGAAAGAGGCCGGTGCCGATGTGCGCGGCCAGCGCGTGCATTTTCCCAAGGGGCTCTGCCGCGAACTCCTGAAGACGGCGCCTTCAGAATTCACCTGGCATGCCCGCAATCCGGAGCGTAGCGCCCAGGTCGGCGGCAAGGCGACGATCTTCGCGCCGGTTTACGGCCCGCCCTTCGTGCGCGATCTCGAGGGCAACCGCCGCTATGCGACGATCGAGGATTTCCGCAATTTCGTGAAGCTCGCCTATATGGCGCCGTCGATACATTCGTCGGGCGGCACGGTCTGCGAGCCGGTCGATATCCCGGTCAACAAGCGCCATCTCGATATGGTCTACAGCCATATCAAATATTCCGACAAACCCTTCATGGGCTCGGTCACGGCGCCGGAGCGCGCGGAAGACACGATCGCCATGGCGAAGATCGTCTTCGGCGATGAGTTCGTCGAAAACAATTGCGTCACGCTGAACCTGATCAACGCCAACTCGCCGATGGTCTTCGACGAGACCATGGTCGGCGCGCTGAAGGTCTATGCCCGCCACAACCAGGCCTGCGTCCTTTCGCCGTTCATCCTGTCGGGCGCCATGAGCCCGGTGACGGTTGCCGGCACGCTGACGCAGATCCTTGCCGAAGTTCTCGCCGGCGCCTCCTTCACCCAGCTGATCCGCAAGGGCGCGCCGGTTCTGTTCGGTACGTTCGCGGCCTCGATCTCGATGCAGTCGGGCGCACCGACCTTCGGCACGCCGGAGCCGTCGCTGGTTTCCTACGGTGCTGCCCAGCTCGCGCGTCGCCTGAAGCTGCCGTTCCGTACCGGCGGCTCGCTCTGCGGCTCCAAGGTTCCGGATGCACAGGCAGCGCACGAATCGGCCAGCACGCTTAACATGACGCTGCTTGCCGGCACCAACTTCGTGCTGCATGCGGCCGGCTGGCTCGAAGGCGGTCTCGTCTCGTCCTACGAGAAGTTCATGATCGACCAGGACCAGCTCGGCATGATGCAGAAGATGGCCGAGGGCATCGATCTCTCGGAAGAAGCCCAGGCGCTGGACGCAATCCGCGAAGTCGGCCCGGGCAGCCATTATCTCGGCTGCGCCCATACCCAGGCCAACTTCCAGACGGCTTTCTATCGCTCGCCGCTCGCCGACAACAATTCCTTCGAGCAGTGGGAAGTGGAAGGCGAAAAGCGCATCGAGCAGCGCGCCAATGCGCTCGCCCGCAGCTGGCTGGAACACTACGAAGCGCCTTACCTCGATCCCGCGATCGACGAAAAGCTCAAGGCCTTTATCGACCAGCGCAAGAATTCGATGCCGGACGCTTTCACCTGAAAGGGTCCCGAGCGAGCCAGGGAGCAAGGCGGCGCGGCGCAGGTGGCCGACATGATCCAGAAGGAGGTCTGGCGCCCGCATTACGAACACCAGGGGCCGAAACCGAAATGACGGCGCCTTCCGCGACAGCGGACAAGATTGTCGAGATAGTCCGTGCGGCGCTGGCGCCGCACGGACTTTTTTTGCGCGGAACGCTGAACTTCTCTTCCGCAGAGGCAGCACCGCTGCTGGCCGATGGGCGACCGGCGGCAAGCGTGCTGCTGATCGGCAATATCGGCGGCTCGCTGTGGCAGGCCTTCAATGCCTGGCGGGAGGGCCTGCCGGATCGTGGCGGTGCCGATCCGCTCGACACCTGGTCGAAGGTGGTGATAGGGCCGGTTGCCGCAGCCTGCGGGGCGACTGCCTATTTCCCATCCGATCCGCCGTGGCAGCCCTTCCAGCAATGGGCGATGCGGGCAGAGGGCCTGCAACCTTCGCCGCTCGGCATCCTCATCCATCCGCGTTACGGGCTCTGGCACGGTTATCGTGGCGCCCTTGCTTTCGACAGGCCGTTTCCCGAAACCGGCGAGCGGGCGGCGCAGCACCCTTGCGATCGTTGTGCCGCAAAGCCCTGCATGTCAGCCTGTCCAGCAAATGCGCTTGTCGAAGAGCGCTTCGATGTCGGCCTCTGCCGCGGGCATCTGCGCAGCGAAGCGGCCAGGGGTTGCCTGTCGGCAGGCTGTCTTTCGCGCGATGCCTGTCCTGTCGGGAGTGACTATCGCTATCGTCAGGAACAGCTTCGCTTCCATATGGCAGCGCTTAGCCTCTAAAGCTTGATCCCGGTGGGTCCGCAGTTTTCCTCTGCATCACGCTCTAACTTACGAGAATCGATCACCTTTATGACTGGGGTCGGCGCCCCAAAATCGCTGTGGTCTCGGCCGCCCGGCTGACCTCCTTGTCTGCAAAGATGGTGCAAATCTCCAAAATGACTAAAATTGGAGATGTCTTGGAAAGATAATATTATCGAATTTACACCGATCTGGACGGCGTGGCGTTGGAGTCCATCGTATGAGAGGTAGCCCAGTCGTATCCGTGAGTAACTATCCTCCGCACCTTTCGCGTGAGGAGGTGGAAGCGCAGATCTCTCGCCTTAACAGCATCCACGCCGCAAACAGCCAGGTCCTCGATGAAGCCTTCAAGCGCCTGCTGGCGATCGGCGCCGGCCATGCCGCCGTCATTGCCGCCTGCATCACCGGCTTCGATGCGCTGGTGGACCGTTCGGTGTTTTCGGGCGGTTTCCTTCCCGATGCCATCGACCTACTCCGGAAATTCGCACTGACCGTCAGCGCCCTTGGCCTGTTCCTCACTTTCCTGGCGATTGGCAACAATTTCGGCGAGGTGCAGAAGGAAGCGAAGCGCCATGCGGTGAAACTCGCAACGACGCTCAGGGAAAAGCGCCTGCTGCTTTCGCTGTCGCAGGATGTGCTGAACCGCGATCCCAAATCCTATGTGCTTGCTGGCGTCGGCGGCTTTGCCTGCCTCTGCGTGATCTTCGGGCTGGCGGCTGCGGCCGGGAGTTATGGACTTGTGATTGCCATGGGGCTGATCGCCGCCGGCTGAGGGCGGATGCTTGTCGTTGGCGTTGCGCCAGAACCGCCGCAATCTCCGTCATGCTTGACGTCTGATTCGATTGGACCTTTTGCCATGCCGCTTTTCCCAAAGCCTTTTCTCGTCGGTGCCGTTCTGTCGGCTGGCCTTGCCGGGCCTGCTGCTGGCGCCTGCCGCGACGTCAGCCATCTCGGACAGGACTATCTCGCCTGTTCGTTCAATCCGGCGACAAGCGACATCCGGCTCTACAACAAGGACCAGGCGGGCGTGCCTTTTCGCTCCTTCCGGGCGCTGTCGCTCGAACTGCGCCACCGTGACGAGTACATGGCCTTCGCCATGAACGGCGGCATGTATCACGACGACCTGTCGCCTGTCGGCCTGCATATCGAAGAGGGGCGCGAGCAGGCGCCGCTCAACACCAATACCGGCTGGGGCAATTTCCATCTGCTGCCGAACGGAGTGTTCTACGTCGATGACGACAAGGCGGGCGTGATGGCGGCGGACGCCTATCGCGACGCCAAGATCGCCCCGCGCTTTGCCACGCAGTCGGGCCCGATGCTGGTGATCGACGGCAAGCTGCATCCGCGTTTCCTGCCCGATAGCACCAGTCTAAAGACCCGCAACGGCGTCGGCGTGACGGAGAATGGCGAGGTTGTCTTCGTCATCTCGAAGCGTCCAGTGCGTTTCCACGATTTCGCGACGCTCTTTCGTGACACGCTTGATTGCCCCAATGCGCTTTTCCTCGACGGTACGATTTCCAGCGTCTACGCGCCCGAGATCGATCGTCACGACCGGCTGTTTCCGATGGGGCCGATGATCGCCGTCGTCGGGAAATTTCCGCGCTGATTTTCTCTGGACGCGGGATGCGGGCGGAAAACCGCACACACTTTTTCTCATCCCGTTCGAAAAAATATGTCTTCCACCCAAGGAACGGGCAGCCTGCAACGTCTAAGGTTCAAATGAGGTGAGGGCGGGCACGGATTTGGACGCTGAACTCGTCGAAAAGGCGGTAGGTGGAGACCGGCAGGCTTTTGGTGAGCTGGTCGAACGACACTATGATTTTGTCCATGCGGTCGCCTGGCGCTGGTCCGGCAACGCGTCGGATGCCGAGGATATTGCCCAGGATGTCTGCCTGCGCTTAGGCGCTGCGATCCGCGGTTTTCGCGGCACCAGCCGGTTTCGCACCTGGCTTTACACGCTGACTTTGAATGGCGCCCGCGATCACAAGAGACGGCAGGCGCGCGATGACCGGCGCATGCAGGCCTATGCCAGCGAGCAGGCGACGATCGCTCCGCCCGAGGATCCCGATGAGGCGCAGCGCGAGGCGCTGTGGGCGGCGGTACGCGACCTGCCGGAAAAGCAGTGCGACGCGGTGCTGCTCGTTTATGCCGAGGGGCTCAGCCACGCGGCAGCGGCCGACGTGCTCGGCTGCTCGGAAGCAACCATATCCTGGCATGTGCATGAGGCGCGCAAGCGGCTGAAGACATTGCTTGGCAAGGAGGCGGTGTGACCATGAGCGACGATTTCGAAAAGCTTGGCCGGCTTACGCCGCCGAAGGCTTCTGCGGAAGCGCGCGCCCGCGCGCTCACTGCCGCCATGCAGGCCTTCGACGAGCGGCAAGAAAATTCGACTGCCACCCAAGGATCGGTCCAGCCGGTTCGTCAAAGCTCCATCTTCAACCGGATATGGAGCCCCATCATGAACCGGAAACTGCTTGCCGGATCGGCACTCGCCACACTTCTCGTCGTGCCTGCCGCAGCCTTTCTGACGCTAGAACTGACGCGCAACGGTGCGCTCGGCGAGAGCGGGCAGGAGATCGCGCTGAAGGACGAGGCGAAGAAGGAAGTGCAAAGGCAAAGGCCCGAGCCGCAGATGGCGGCCAAAAAGGCGGCCACAGATGAACTCGCGCGCCAGCGGGAGGCAAAAACCCTGGAGGCGCCCGCCAGCGCAGCGGTGGAGAGCGAGGCCGCAGCGCCCGCTGCGGATGCAATGGCCAACGGCGTTGCGCGCGACAGCGCCGCCCCGCTGTCGGCCGTCGGTGGCATGCAGCCGCAGATGACCTATCAGCCTGCGCCGATCGCCCAAGAGGAGAGCCTGATCGCACCGCCGGAAAACCGCGAGCGCTTCGGCAAGGCCGACAGCAATCCGGTCAAAAGCGTTCTGACCGAGCCGGTCTCCACCTTCTCGGTTGATGTCGACACCGCGTCCTACGCCTTCGTGCGCCGCTCGCTGATGGAAGGGCAGATGCCGGAGCGTGACGCCGTGCGGGTCGAGGAGATGGTCAATTACTTCCCCTATGATTGGCCGCGCCCGGAAACCGCCGCCGAGCCGTTCAAGGCGACGGTGACGGTGACCCCGACGCCGTGGAACGGCGGCACACGGCTGATGCATGTGGCGATCAAGGGCTACGACGTCGTGCCAGCGCAAGCGCTGAAGGCAAACCTCGTTTTCCTGATCGACGTCTCCGGCTCCATGGACGAGCCGGACAAGCTGCCATTGTTGAAGAGCGCCTTCCGGCTGCTCGTCGAGAGATTGAAGCCCGAGGATACGGTGTCGATCGTCACCTATGCCGGCAATGCCGGGACGGTGCTGGAGCCGACCGCGGTGAAGGACAAGGCGAAGATCCTTGCCGCGATCGATACATTGCAGCCGGGTGGTTCGACCGCCGGCGCCGAAGGTATCGATGCGGCCTATGCGCTCGCCGAAAAGGCCTTCGTCAAGGGCGGGGTCAACCGCGTCATGCTGGCGACCGATGGCGATTTCAACGTCGGCCCGTCGAGCGACGAGGATCTGAAGCGGCTGATCGAAGACAAGCGCAAGAGCGGCATCTTCCTCTCGGTGCTCGGCTTCGGCCGCGGCAACTACAACGACGCGCTGATGCAGACGATCGCCCAGAACGGCAACGGCACGGCCGCCTATATCGACACGCTCGCCGAAGCGCAGAAGACGCTAGTGGAGGAGGCAGGCTCGTCGCTCTTCCCGATCGCCAAGGACGTCAAGCTGCAGGTGGAGTTCAACCCGGCGGCGATCGCCGAATACCGGCTGATCGGCTACGAGACGCGCGCCTTGAAGCGTGAAGACTTCAACAACGACAAGGTGGACGCCGGTGACATCGGCTCCGGCCATAGCGTGACGGCGATCTACGAGGTGACGCCGACGGGCAGCCCCGCGGTGCTGAACGACGACCTGCGCTATGCGGAGGCACAGAAGCCGGCGGCAGAAGCAAGCCCGCATGGCGGCGAGCTCGCCTTCCTGAAGATCCGCTACAAGAAGCCTGACGGCGACAAAAGCGAACTGATCACCACGCCGGTGACCGAGGCCAATGCAGTGCCGGCGCTCGCTGAGGCGCCCAACGACGTTCGCTTCTCCGTCGCGGTTGCGGCCTTCGGGCAGAAGCTCGCGGGCGTAACGGCCCTCGCTGACTATTCCTATGACTCAGTCATCGACCTTGCCACCGCTGCCAAGGGCGCCGACCCGTTCGGCTATCGCGGCGAGTTCGTCAACCTGGTGCGGCTGGCGAAGGGGCTCGGTGGTTCGCGCAATTGAAGGTGGCTCGGTTTGAGTGGGCTCGCCCCTCATCCACACGGTGAGGGAGGCCCCTCATCCGGCTGCCGCCACCTTCTCCCCGCCTGCGGGGAGAAGGAAATGCATGGCACCCGCTCATACCCACAGCGGCCCATTCGCGCCTTGCCCTGGAGATCGAGGACAAGTGGAGACGTAGCCGTCGCTCTCCCCGCCTGCGGGGTTAGGGTGAGGGGCGATTGGCGGCCTCATCCGCCCTCATTCCTGTGACAAGCACAGGAATGAGGGCGTAGAGGTTTGGAGCTTGCACTATCGCCCCCCACGACGGACGGGCTCACATCGAGGAGGGGCTGTCGTTTCACGCCTTCGGAAAAGCGCGGTCCAGACCGCCGGCCTTCGAAAGCCCGGCCTTGAACGCCTGGTAGGCGGCGTGCTGGCTGGAGCGGCCGGCTTCCATCAGGCGCATCTGCAGGCGCGCTGGGGCCGTGTTGCCGAACCATTGCCCGAGCTTTTCCAGTTTCAGGGAGTTCAGGAACTTGGCCTCCGAGGCGAGGTCGAGGTGGCGATAAAGGCCATCCATCAGACGCTCGTCCTGCTCGGGGTTTTCCATCAGCAGGCGCAGGAAGGACTGGTCTGCTTCGGCGAAAGCCCCAAGCTTCTCGGCGACCGTATCCCGGTCGGGAAAGGAGGCTGGGCCGGCGTTCATGTAAGTCTCCCGTCTGCGTTTCCGACCGCGCGGCGCGTCTTGTGAGGCGCGCATGGGGTCGCTGTAGCACGTTGAATTGCTGCATGTTTTCGTCCGTTTCCGGTACGAACAGGCGAGCAGCGAATCTTCCTGTCATCGGGGATAGGCCAGCGGCTATCGGTACGCAAGTTGTAGCGCATATGTCACTCCTGAGCAAATCGTCCAATATTGACAATAAATCCAAATTCAGAAATAAGCGGGCATGACCATTGCACCCGCCTTCGCCTCCATCCTCGCCACGCATGCGCCGACGGCCGCTGCGATCAGCGCCTTGCTCTATCCGCATGGAGAAGTCGTGCTGCACGATCTCAGGACCGGTACGGTTGCAGGGATCTGGAACTGCTTTTCCGGGCGCGCGGTCGGCGAAGATTCGCTGATCGAGGAAGAGTTCGCCGCGGTCGGCAGCGCCGACGCCGTGCTCGGTCCTTATGAAAAAACCGGCACGGATGGCCGGCGCTTCAAGTCGATCTCCGCCGTGCTGCGTGACGGCACGGGCGAAGCGGTCGGCCTGCTCTGCATCAATCTCGATATGTCGATGATCGATTCGGCGGTGAAGCTGCTTTCGGCTTTCGCCGGCGCCGAGCAGCCGAGGCCACAGGCGCTCTTTGCGCGCGATTGGCGCGAGGAGATCAATGCGACGCTGCATGGCTGGCTGAAGGAGCGGGGGCTGGCACTTTCGGCCCTGAAGCGCGGCGATCGCGTGGCGCTGGTGGCAGCACTCGATGGACGCGGACTGTTCCAGACGCGCAATGCCGTCGATCACCTGGCAAGCCTCATCGGCGCCTCCCGCGCCTCGATCTACAATTATCTTGCTGCGGCACGCGGCGAGGCACCCTGATTTGAAACACGCGCAATTCCGGACGGAGACCGCTTCGCGTCTCCCCGTAGTTGCCTGATCTGCAACCGTTTCGCGCGCCGCCGGGCGCCGAGAGGAGGAGACTTCCATGACGACCTTGCCCGATTTCCGCCTCGAAACCCATTTCTCCCGCTGGGAGTTCAATGCCCGCCACCACATGACGGCGAGCGACAGCCAGACGATAAGCATGAGCGATCTGCTCGCACTTGCCGACGACGAGGACCGCGCCGCCTGGGAAAGCGTGACGCTCGGCTATACCGAGACCCATGGCGCGCCGGCGTTGAGAGCGGCGATCGCTGCCACCTATGAAGGCCTTTCGGCCGCAGACATCCTCTGCTTCGCCGGCGCGGAGGAGGGGCTCTATTGCGCCATGCTGGCGCTGCTCGGGCCGGGTGACCATGCGATCGTGACGGTCCCGAACTACCAGTCGATGGAAACTTTGCCGGTAACGATCGCCGGTGCCGTCACCGGTGTGCCGCTCCGCCCGGAAAACAACTGGCGGCTCGATATCGCCGACGTGCGCGCTGCCTTGAGACCCAATACCCGGCTGATCTGCATCAACTTCCCCAACAACCCGACCGGCGCCATCGCCGACCAGGAAACGTTCCGGGCTCTGGTGGCGCTCTGCGCCGAGCGCGGCATCCATCTCTTCAGTGACGAGGTCTATCGCGGCCTGGAACGCGATCCCTCGCTTCGGCTGCCGCAGGCGGCCGAGTGCTTCGAGCGCGGCATCTCGCTGAACGTCATGTCCAAGGCCTACGGGCTTCCGGGCCTCAGGATCGGCTGGATCGCCTGCCGCGACCACGCACTGCTCGAGCGCATGGAGAAGATGAAGCACTACCTGTCGATCTGCAATTCGCGACCGTCGGAAGTGCTGGCGACGATCGCGCTCAAGGCCCGCGCTGTTATCCTCGATCGCAACCGGGCGCTGGTCGCTGCCAATCTCGAAAAGCTCGGTACCTTCTTCGCCGAGTTTCCCGATCTCTACGAATGGCGGGCACCTGACGGAGGCTGCGTCGGATTTGCCCGCTATCTCGGCGCCGACGGTGTCGAGACCCATTGCCGGCGTCTCGTGGAGGAGTCGGGCGTCTTGCTCCTTCCTTCGAGCCTCTTCGTTTCCGATCTTCTTCCGGTCGCAACCGATCGCTTCCGTGTCGGTTTCGGCCGCAAGGACATCGAGATCGGGCTCGATGCCTGGCGCCGGCATCTCACCGGGCTTCGTGCATCCGCCTGACACCCGCAAGCCGAAGGATATCTCGTGCTTTCCCGCGGCGGCATTCGGTCGCCGCGGTGCCGGTTGGCGGCCGTGCCCAGAAATCGCGCGAATGTGGATATACACCGGGCAGCAATGGTCCTGTCGTTAGGGCCGTGTTAACCAGCGGCCCCTGCCACCGAGTGTTCCCCCTGCTGATGCATTACAGACCCGAAATCGATGGACTGCGCGCGCTTGCCGTGGTGCCAGTCCTCCTGTTCCATGCCGGTTTCGGCCTTGTTGCCGGCGGTTTTGCCGGCGTCGACGTCTTCTTCGTCATTAGCGGCTTTCTGATCACCTCGATCATTCATAGCGAAATCCACGACGGGAGCTTCAGCATCGTCCGCTTTTACGAGCGGCGGGCCCGCCGGCTCGCGCCCGCGCTCCTGCTGGTTTGTGCCGTTTCGATTCCTTTCGCGCTTCTGTGGATGCTGCCGCAGGAGCTCAACACGTTTGGCAAGAGCCTTTATGCCGTGAATTTCTTCGCCTCGAATTTCCTGTTCTGGGATCAGACGGGATATTTCGAGCCGAGCACCGATCTGATGCCGCTGCTGCACACCTGGTCGCTGGCGGTCGAGGAGCAGTTCTATCTCGTCTTTCCGCTGCTCCTGCTTGTGCTGCGCCGTGTGTCTGCGGCAACGACGCTGAAGGTCGTGCTGGCACTCGTCGCCTTGAGTTTTGCGATGACGCAGCTCCTGGCGCGGGTCGATCCGGCCGCGAATTTCTATCTTCTGCCCAGCCGTTTCTGGGAGCTTGGCATCGGTGCGGCCCTGGCGCTTATGGGCGCCGCGAGGCTCGATCTGGCAAAAGGCCGCCGCGAACTGCTCTCGGGCCTCGGCCTGGCCGCGATCATCGCGAGCTACCTCTTCGTGCCGGAATCGGCCTTCTATCCCGGCTTTACGACGGTGCCCGTGGTGCTCGGAACGGCGCTGGTTCTTGCCTTTGCGCACGGCGACACGGCCGTCGGCCGGCTGCTGTCGCTGAAGCCGCTGGTCGCGATCGGCCTCATCAGCTACAGCCTTTACCTCTGGCACCAGCCGGTCTTCGCCTTCGCGCGGCTGAGGGCGATCGACGGCATCCCGGCCGAGGGCTATGCACTCTTGATCGTGCTGTGTTTCGCGCTCGCCTATCTCAGCTGGCGTTTTGTCGAGCAGCCCTTCCGCAATCCCAAGCGCTTCGGGCGCGGCGCGGTCTTCGGCGCAACGCTTGCCGCCGGATCGGCGGCGATCGCACTCGGCTTCGGCTTCGATGGTTCGGACGGACTGGTTGCCCGGAACGGCGAGCTCGCGCAGTTGACACAGCCGAGCGTCGGTCTCGGCAAGAAATGCGATGCGGTTGCCGATCTCACATGCGCCACCAGCCCGAAGCCGGAAGTCGCGGTCTGGGGCGATTCCTTTGCTCGCCATCTCGTCGATGGCGTCATCGCCTCGAAGCCGGACGTGCGGCTGGTGCAGCTTGCCAAGAACAATTGCGGTCCGTTCCTGAACCTGGCGCCCGTCGTTCCCCGGCTCGGTCGCAACTGGCCGCAGGACTGCGCGCGCTACAACGACGACGTCCGCCGCTTTCTGCTCGCCAACCGGTCGATCCGCTACGTCGTTCTGTCCTCGCAACTCAGCCAGTATCTGCAGCAAGAGAAGGTGCTCGTCGACGGCCGCAAGGAAATGCCGTCGGAAGTGAGCCTCCTCAGCGATGGCCTGCGGACGACGCTCGCCTGGCTGGAGGCCAACGGCTTCGAAGCCGTCTTCGTGGCGCCGACGCCGCATGACGGCCGCGACACGGGGCTCTGCGTGGCGAGGGCACGGCTGCTCGGCGAACCGGATCAGCGCTGCGAGCCGGCGCTGAAGGACGTGCGCAAGTATGATCAGGACGTGCTGAAGGTGGTCGCCGATATCGCCGACGAATATCCGGTCGTCAGCTTCATGAACTATCTCTGCGATGCGGATAGCTGCAAGGTCGAGGACAAGGGCGTCTCGCTCTTCGAGGACTTCGGGCATTTCTCCGCGCAAGGGTCACGCCAGATGGTCCGTGCCTTCGACTTCTACCGCTCCTTCATCCAGGCGGCGGAGCGCGATGCTCTTTCCTGGCGTGAGCCTGGTGGCCTGCCGCTCTTCGGGAGCGCCGATCTTTAACGGCGTGTGCCACTACCGGGCGCTGTCCATCAATCTCCAAAAACAGACGCCCCGGATCATGCGATGCCGGGGCGTTTGCTTTTGATTTGGCTTGTCGCTCAGATCAGGCGCGACGGCTGCGACGCTCGCGGGCCGGCGCGGCTGCCGTTTCGTTGGCGGTCTTGTTGCGCATGGGGCCGATCTTTTCGATGATCAGCTCCAGCGTCGGGCGCTCGCGGCGCACATGCTCGTCCAGCGCCACGCGCATGGCGGCGAGGTGGTCGCAGGTGGTGCCGCAGCAGCCGCCGATGATCTTGGCGCCGGCATCGGCCGCAAGCCGTACATATTCGGCCATCAGCGGCGGCGTGCCGGAATAGTGGATCTCGGAACCGCGGAATTCCGGAATGCCGCAATTGCCCTTGACGATCACGGTCGCCTCAGGGGCGGCTTCGGTCATGTCGAGCAGCGAGGAAAGGATGTCCGAAGCGCCGACGCCGCAATTGGCGCCCACGGCCACGGGCCCGTTGCCGAGATCGCTGACGACACCGTGGATATCCTTCGGATGCAGGCCCATCATCGTCTTGCCGGCGGTGTCGAAGGAGCCGGTATAGACGTAGGGCAGGCCCACCTTGGCAGCGGCTTCGGCGGCGGCGCGGATTTCGTCCGGCGAGGACATGGTTTCGATCCAGGCGACTTCGGCGCCTCCGGCCTTCAGGCCTTCGATCTGCTCGATGAAGGCGACAACCGCGTCCTCATAGGAAAGCGCGCCGAGCGGAATCAGCAGTTCGCCGGTCGGGCCGACGGAGCCGGCCGTGATGACCTTGCGCGGTGCCTTGTCGGCAACGGCGCGGGCGATCTCGGCGGCGCGCTTGTTCAGCGCATGCACGCGGTCGTCCGCCTGGTGCAGTTTCAGGCGATGGCGGGTGCCGCCGAAGGTGTTGGTGAGGATGATGTCGGCGCCGGCGTCGACGAAATCCTGATGCAGCTTGGTGATGTTCTCCGGCTTGCTCTCGTTCCAGAGTTCCGGCGCTTCGCCGGCCTCCAGGCCCATGGCGAAGAGCGACGTGCCGGTGGCGCCGTCGGCGAGAAGAATGCCTTTTTCGGCGAGGAGAGAGGAGAGGACATTGGATGCTGCGGTCATCGGTTTTTCCCGGCTAGAAGAGATTACACTAAGATATAAAGATATCTTTATGTCTTGGCAAGCGTTCAGCGTCGGGAGGCTGGCGCTTCCGCGCGCATGCTCATGCGGCCGGCAAGCCCGAGCCCGAAGACGGCAAGCGCGGTCAGCAGCCACATCGGGTCGGCACGATTGAGGAAGAAGCTTTCGAGCATGGCATTATAGGTCATGAAGATGACCACCATCACGCAGAAGTCGGCAAAGATCTGCGCCTGCGGGCGACGATAGGCGCGGATGTAATCGAAGAGCGGTTTGACGAAGAGGAGGGCCGTCATGAGGATGCCGCCCGGCACGCCGAACATCAGCACCGCGTCGAGATAGCTGTTGTGACCGGTAACGATGCCGCGCACGTCCCAGCTCGCCTCGAAATTCGCTTCCATTCCCATGATCACGGGCGATAGCCAGAAACTCGCATAGCCCTGGCCGAGCCACGGGCGCTCGGCGATGCTGGCACTGGCGAATTTCCAGATGTCGTCGCGGCCGGTAAATGTCGGATCGTCGATCAGGGCCTTGGTGATCGAAAGCAGCGTGTCGGAATAGATGCTGCCAAGCGTCAGGCCGAAGATCAGAGCCGACATGGCGAGGTGGGCGAGGATCATCAGGCTGGGGCTGCGCACGGCGCGCCCGGCAAAGACGAGGCCGATCGCGATCGGCAGGAAGCCGATCGTCGTCTTCGACCCGGTATGAAGCACGAAATTGGCCGCAAGAAGCGTGATTGCCCAGCCGCGCAGCGGCGCACCGGCACGCAGGCAATAGATGCCGAACATGCAGAGGATGGAAAAGACCGGCGCCGAGACGTTCTTGTGCAGCAGGTGGCCGCGCCAGAAGCCGGCGTGCCAAGGTTCGTCGCCGAAGGCCGAATGGATGGCGCGGTCGGGCGCCACGAAGAGCGCGGCATAGTCGATCAGGATCAGAAGCAGGATGGCGTTGGCGCCGGCATTGACGAAATCTCGCTCGCTCCTCGGCAGCACCAGCACGCCCGCCACCATGATCATCGCAATGAGGCTCAGCGTCAGGCCGCGGGCGGAAGCCGCAGGATCATAGGACTGCAGGCAGGAGAGATAGGCGATCGCGAAGATCGCGATCCAGCTCGGCGAGACCAGGCGGGCCAATATCCGCCTGTCGACCGTAAGCAGCATGGCGAACAAATAGACCGCGCCGAGCACCAGGTAGCCGACCTGGTTGATGATATTGCCTTCGTTGGCGGCGTTGGGGTCCGTGGTTACCGCACCCTCAAACGGGATCAGCGTGAAGACGATGAGGAACAGGCCAAGGCCCGAGAGCAGCGCGGCAAGACCGTGGACGAGCTCCGCCAGGCCGGCATCGAAGGCAGCCGGCACCCGCTGACGCTCGGTGGATAGGTTTGCCGTGGCTGAGTTCGGGTGCATGGCCTGCCGAAACGGGTGGAAGTTTGCCGCGTCGCGGGCGACGCCTTCGTTTGTGAACCCACGCCGGTGTCGCCGTTGAGGCTGGCCGGGCAGGGGAGACGGTCACCTTGGCGCAATCAGGTTAAACCTCGGTGAAGCGCGAGATGGTGTTGCCTACAGCGCCGCGCGTCTTATCAGACGCGCAAAGGTCGCTGTAGCACTTTGACTTTCTGCATGTCTTTGTCCTTAGATCGAGATCGATTTAAGGAGACATGCAGTGGGGCGACGGCTTTGTGCCTCGGCCGCCGGGACTGTGATATTTGCAGACGGATTGCCGCAGGTGCTTGCCGCGCCGGCCTGCTACCCATAAAAAGGCGGGGATGTCTCGGCCGTGGAAAACGCGGCCGCTGCCGTATTGAGCGGCATGTCTTCCATAATTCGATCACGATTTTCGTCCCGAGGTCGTTCGATAGCGTCGAAACGAGAAAACACGATATGCAGTCCCTTATCCGTATGGTCGCGTCCGCCGCGGTCTCCGTGAGCCTGCTCATTGGCAGCGCCTCCTATGCCGCAGCCGGACAGGCGCATTTTGTCGTCAACGCCGAGACCGGCTCGATCCTCGAAGCCGATAATGCGGACGAGCTGAACTTTCCGGCGTCGCTGACGAAGATGATGACGATCTACCTCGCCTTCGAAGCGCTGAAGAACGGCACCCTGCAATGGGACCAGAAGCTGACGGTTTCGGAACACGCCAACGGCCTTGAGCCGTTCAAGCTTGCCGTCGGCGCCGGCCACCAGATCACCGTGCGCGAAGCGGTCATGGGCATGGTCGTGCTTTCGGCCAACGACGCAGCCGTCGTCATCGGCGAGACGCTTGCCGGCAACGAGCCTGCCTTCGGCGAGATGATGACCCGCAAGGCCAAGGCTCTCGGCATGAGCCGCACCGTGTTCAAGAACGCCAATGGCCTGCCGGACCCGGCCCAGGTGACGACGGCGCGCGACATGGCGACGCTCGGCCTGGCGCTGATGCGCGACTTTCCGGCCGAGTTCCAGCTCTTCGCCAACAAGACGATCGAGTTTCGCGGCATGAAGCTGCGCGGCCATAACGGCGTGATGAAGCGCTACGAAGGCGTCGACGGCATCAAGACCGGCTATACGGACGCGTCCGGCTACAACCTCGTCACCTCCGCCAAGCGCGGCGACACCCGGCTCGTCGCCGTCGTCATGGGCGGCAAGACTGCACAGGCGCGCGACGACGACATGATCGCTCTGCTCGACAAGTTCCTGCCGCCGAAGGAAGACGCGAGTGCTGCCAGCGTTGCCGAGCCGGTTGCAGCGGCAACGGCAGCGACCACGACGACCAACTGATCGCAGAAGAACAGTCTGCCCCTCACCCTAACCCTCTCCCCGCAGGCGGGGCGAGGGGACGCGGACTGTCGCCAACTGTCAGCCTTGGGTTGACCGCCAGCTATGGCGCCCGGTGTTCCGGGTGATCTTGTTGAGCTAGGGAATGCGACTTCGCCACGCGTCCCTTCTCCCCGTCAGAACCGGGAGAAGGTGCCGGCAGGCGGATGAGGGGCGCGTCTTTAGACGGCACCGCTCGCTCGCCGACTCACGCCGCCGCGCGATCCTCGTGGCTCGTTGGCGTGACCATGGCGGAGATGACGGTGGAAAGGTCGAGCGCACCGATCGGGCGGCCGTTGACGTCGACCACATGGGCGCTTGTGACACGGGCAGCGGTCATCATGCGGGCGGCCGATTCCAGCACGGTCCCGGTCACGAGCGGTACGCCTTCGGCATTGCCCGAGAGCGGGCGCATGATCGTTTCGACATTGATCACCCGCCCACGGTTCACTTCCTTGACGAAAGCGGTGATGTAGTCGTCGGCCGGCGAAAGCACGATCTCCTGGCCGGTGCCCTGCTGCACCACGCGTCCGTCGCGCAGGATGGCGATCTTGTCGCCGAGGCGCAGCGCCTCGTCGAGATCGTGGGTGATGAAGACGACGGTCTTCTTCAGTTCCTTCTGCAGGTCGAGAAGCACGGTCTGCATGTCGACGCGGATCAGCGGATCGAGCGCCGAATAGGCTTCGTCCATCAGAAGGATATCGGCGTCGTTGGTGAGCGCGCGGGCAAGGCCGACGCGCTGCTGCATGCCGCCCGAAAGCTGGTTCGGATAGTGGTTTTCGAAGCCCTTGAGGCCGACGCGCTCGATCCAGCCGCGCGCACGCTTCTCGCTCTCCTTGCGCTCGATGCCCTGGATTTCGAGGCCGTAGACGGTGTTGTCGAGCACGGTACGGTGTGGCAGCAACGCGAATTTCTGGAACACCATCGCCGTCTTGTGGCGGCGGAATTCCCGGAGAGCGTCGTCGTTCATCTTGCAGACATCGACACCGTCATAAAGCACTTCGCCCGAGGTCGGGTCGATCAGCCGGTTGATGTGGCGGATCAGCGTCGACTTGCCGGAGCCGGAGAGACCCATGACCACCATGACGCCGCCGGCGGGCATGGAGATGTTGATGTCCTGCAGGCCGAGCACGTGGCCGTGCTTCTCGTTGAGCTCGGCCTTGCCCAAGCCTTTCTTGACGGCGTCGACAAAGTCGCCGCCGCGGGGTCCGAAGATCTTGTAGAGGTTCTTCACCTCGATCGCGTGACTAGCCATGGATAACCTCCGAGTGCTTTTGCAGCCGCTTGCCGAAGGCCTGGCTGGTACGGTCGAAAATGATGGCTATGCCGACAAGGGCAAAGCCGTTGAGGAAGCCGACGGTGAAGAACTGGTTGGCGATCGCCTGCAGCACGTTCTTGCCGAGGCCGCCGACGCCGATCATCGAAGCGACGACAACCATCGCCAGCGACATCATGATCGTCTGGTTGATGCCGGCCATGATGGTCGGCAAGGCGAGCGGCATCTGCACATTCTTCAGTTTCTGCCAGGACGACGAGCCGAAGGCGTCGGCCGCTTCCATCACTTCCTTGTCGACGAGACGAATGCCGAGATTGGTCAGCCGGATCATCGGCGGCACGGCGTAGATGACGACCGCGATGAGGCCCGGCACCTTGCCGAGGCCGAAGACCATGACGACAGGGATCAGGTAGACGAAACTCGGCATCGTCTGCATGACGTCGAGGATCGGGTTGATAAAGGCCTGCACCCGGTCCGAGCGCGCCATCAGAATGCCGATCGGAATGCCGATGACGATCGAGATGAGCGTGCAGACGGTGACCATCGCAAGCGTGACCATCGTGTCGTTCCAAAGCCCGACAAGGCCGATGGCGATCATCGACAGCGCCGTCCCGATGGTGACGTTGATGTTGCGGCTGCCGAAATAGACGACCGCCACCATGAGCACCAGGACCAGGATCCAGGGCGAGCCGACGAACAGGCTTTCGAGGTAGTTCAGGAACCATTGAAGCGGCTGGACCATCCTGTCGATGATGTCGCCATAGGACCGCACGAATCCCTTGAAGCCGTCATCGACGGTCTTGCGAGCGAGCCGGATCGTGCCTTCGTCAATGGCAGGGAACTTGCAGAGCAAAGCTGGCAAGACACTGCAGATGGATGCCATATGTATCCCCTTCTTGGCCGGAAGTCTTTTATCTCGCCGGTTGCGTCTCGGCATCGATTTGCGTCGATGCCTGCGCACACTGCTGGTGGCCTCTTTGGGCCCGGCTCTTGAACTGTGTCAGCGAAATGTGGCGTCCGCTTTACTGTTTGCGACGCGGACGGCCTCGCTTCGCCGCCTCTGGAACGACGCGCGCTCGAACGGAACCCGTGAGAGCGCTGCATTGTCCCCGTTCCGGCATCACAACCGGAACGGACAGGCGGCCGTGAGGGACGGCGCGCCTGCCCTTGTGTCGTGTCAGAGTGCCGCCTTGACCTTTTCGGCCACTTCCGGGCTCACCCACTGGGTCCACATGTCCGGGAACTCGGCGAGGAAGTGCTTGGCGCCATCCTCGTTGGTACCCTGGTTCTGGTCCATCCAGGCGAGAACCTTGTTGACGGTGCCGTTGTCCCACTTGCGCGCCTTGACGTAATCCATGGCGACGCCGGCCTTCTCGGAGAAGGACTTGGTCACGACCGTGTAGACGTCGGAAACCGGGTAGGAGTTGACCTTCGGTGTCGGGCAGTCAGGAACGGCGGTGCAGGCGTCCCAGTCGGCCTTGTCGTGGTCGACGCCGAAGGAGAGGCGGGTCATTTCGTACTTGCCGAGAATGGCGGTCGGCGCCCAGTAGTAGCCGAGCCAGCCGGTCTTCTTTTCGAAGGCGTTGGCGATCGAGCCATCGAGGCCGGCGGCCGAACCGGTATCGACCAGCAGGAAGCCGGCTTTTTCCGCGTCCAGTGCCCGATAGAGATTGGCGGTCGAGACCTGGCAGTTCCAGCCCGACGGGCAATTGTGAACCGCGGCCTTCGACGAATCTTCCGGCGACGGGAAGAGTTCCGGATGCTTCAGGGCGTCCTGCACCGTCTTGATGTCAGGATGCGCGTCTGCGAGGAATTTCGGGATCCACCAGCCCTCGATGCCGCCTTCGCTCAAGATCTTGGCGGCTTCGATCAGCCGGCCTTCCTTGATCGCGGCGTCGAGCGGCGTGCGCACGGCGTTGACCCAGAGTTCCGGCGCCATGTCGGGTTGCGACTTTTCGTTCATGGAAGCGAAGGTCGGCATGGTGTCGCCGGTGACCAGCGTCACGGTGCAGCCGTAACCGTTTTCGAGAATGAACTTGTCCACCTGGGCGGCGACGCCGGCGGAAGCCCAGTTCATTTCGGCAATGCTGACTTCACCGCATTCCGCAGCCTGTGCGGAACCCGCCAGAGCGTAGAGGCCCGCGGCGAGAATGGTGGAAGCGAGGAGTTTCTTCATGTTGCAAGACCTCCCAGTCTTTATTTGCAGCCAATATCCAAACGGGAACCTACGGCGGATGCCGAGCATCCTCCGTCACCCGGAGCAATCATGCAGCCTGGGGTTCGGCATCAAATCAAACCAAGGTTCACCCTTGCTGCGGACGGTGCGGGAGTTCGTTTTCAGCCCTGGCCGCGGAACCCTGTCGCCCGCCAATCTCCTCTTATACCGCCAGCCAAGCCTAAGTATTCTCGTTGAGAAATCAACCTCTTCAATCGGAACGTCGGGTTGCCGCCGCTCTTTGCGCGTTCTGTCTGCGACATCGCTGGCGGGCGCTTTTTGAGCATGAGAAAGGCCGAATTTAAGCAATACCGACAATTCCTGCCGCAAAAAATGGCGCTATGCGCCACATCGTTCGAATCCCTGTCGAGATCCTGACGTTTCCTGTCGTGATTGCGTCACGGCGATTGTCGCGCATGTCGCGAAAAAAATTCAAAAAAAGCCGGAATTCATCTTTGGTTAAATCCTCAATAACCATCCGGTAACGATGTCCAGCTAATTGTTCTTCTCGCGGCGGGGGACTGCCGCGGGTCCGGATCAGGTAGTGCGTCCCGGATTTCAAGCGAACCTTCGGTGCGTTACCCCGAAGTGACCAGGCGTTTTTTGGGCGGCCGCATCCCTCTTCTCGAGGTTGATGCGGCCTTCGCATTTCAGCACCAGCGTCGGACATAAAAAAACCGCCCCGGATGGGGCGGTGGAGGAGGCTCTGGGAGGAGAGCTCGAAGGGGCATCTGCGCCCCGATCGCGGACCTAGCCGACGTTCGACGTACGGATGAAGCCGAGCGGACCGAAGGGCGCGTCGACAACGAGGTTGCGCACGCGTGACTGGCTGGTCGGAACCTTGGAGTTCCAGGCGATCTGGACGAAGTTGGGCTTGCTGAAGATGTACAGCATGGACGTAAACCTTGAGAGGCCGGAGGCCTATCCCCCGGAGCGTGTTGCTATGCCGCTGATATAGGTGTGCGCTGCAATAGAATGAATGCCAAACTCGCCATGCGATGTCGCAATTTGGCTACCGGCTGCGGCATTTTCGACAAGCCTTGCGAAAGGCCGAAACAATGCGTGAGAAGCCTCGCTCGATTGCGGCGAAATCGTGTCGAAACAGACCTTTGCCGCTGACCGTTTCAGTGTTACCGATGGCCGCATGACACGCAGGATCATGTTGCAGGGAACCGGCTCGGATGTCGGAAAATCGGTACTGGTGGCGGGGCTCTGTCGGCTCGCCGCCAATCGGGGCTTAAAGGTCCGGCCGTTCAAGCCGCAGAACATGTCGAACAACGCCGCCGTTTCCGACGACGGCGGCGAGATCGGCCGGGCGCAATGGCTGCAGGCGCTGGCCGCGCGCGTGCCGTCGTCCGTGCACATGAATCCCGTGCTTTTGAAGCCGCAGTCCGACGTCGGCAGCCAGATCGTCGTGCAGGGCAAGGTGACGGGGCAGGCCAAGGGCCGGGAGTACCAGGCGCTGAAACCGAAGCTGCTTGGCGCCGTGCTGGAAAGCTTCGAACAGATCTCGGCCGGCGCCGATCTCGTGGTGGTGGAGGGCGCGGGCTCGCCGGCGGAGATCAACCTGAGGGCCGGCGATATCGCCAATATGGGCTTTGCGACGCGCGCCGACGTGCCCGTCGTGCTCGTCGGCGACATCGACCGCGGCGGGGTGATCGCCTCGCTCGTTGGCACCCATGCGATCCTTTCGGACGAGGACCGGCGCATGGTCACCGGGTACCTCATCAACAAGTTCCGCGGTGACGTTACGCTGTTCGATGATGGCACCGCCGCCGTCAATCGATTCACCGGCTGGCCCTGTTTCGGCGTCGTGCCATGGCTGAAGGCAGCAGCCAGGCTGCCGGCAGAAGATTCGGTCGTGCTGGAGAAACTGACGCGCGGCGAGGGACGGGCGCTGAAGGTTGCCGTGCCGGTGCTGTCGCGCATCGCCAATTTCGACGACCTCGACCCGCTGGCCGCCGAGCCCGAGGTCGATCTCGTCTTCGTCCGGCCGGGCAACCCGATCCCCGCTGATGCCGGCCTCGTCGTCATTCCCGGATCGAAGTCGACCATCGGCGACCTCATCGATTTTAAGGCGCAAGACTGGGATCGCGATCTCGAGCGCCATGTGCGCCGCGGTGGACGGGTCATCGGCATTTGCGGCGGCTACCAGATGCTCGGTCGTCGGGTCACTGATCCGCTCGGCATTGAGGGTGGCGAACGTGCGGTCGAGGGCCTCGGGCTTCTCGACGTCGAGACCGAGATGGCGCCGGAAAAGACCGTGCGCAACAGCCGCGCCTGGTCGCTGGAGCATGACGTGGCCCTCGAGGGTTACGAGATCCACCTGGGCAAGACGCAAGGGGCCGATTGCGACCGACCTTCGGTTCGCATCGACAACCGTGCGGATGGTGCGCTTTCTGCCGACGGCCGGGTGATGGGTACCTATCTGCACGGGCTGTTCACGAGTGACGCCTATCGCACAGCACTTTTGAAGAGCTTCGGCATTGAAGGCGGCGCCAGCAACTACCGCCAGTCGGTCGACGCGGCGCTCGACGATGTCGCCGGCGAGCTGGAGGCGGTACTCGACCGGCGCTGGCTGGACGGGCTGCTCGGCAGATAACCGAAAAGGCGGGCAGCGGAAATCATCGGGATTCCTGGCGACAGCATGGACAAGCCTGAAACCCCAGCATCTTCCACCGTTCCGCTGTAGAATTCACTGGGAAGAATGGAGCGCTCAGCTGCGGCCGCGCTCGGAGACAGGTGTTGCAATGCAGGACGAAACCAGACGAGCCCATTGGGACAAAGCCTATCAATCGAAAGGCGAAGCGGGGGTCAGCTGGTTCGAAGATGCGCCCGCCGTTTCGCTCGATCTCATCCGCAGGCACGTGACGATCGCCACCGCGTCGCTGATCGATATCGGCGGCGGCGCCTCGCGGCTGGTGGACGTGTTGCTCGACGAGGGCATGAAATCAGTGACGGTGCTCGATTTGTCGCCGGCGGCGCTCGATGCCGCCAGGGCAAGGCTCGGGCTGCGGGCCGACGCGGTCCACTGGGTTGCGGCCGATGTGACCGCGTGGCGGCCGGATCGGACCTACGACATCTGGCACGACCGCGCCGCCTTTCATTTCCTGACCGATCCGGACGACCGGGCGGCCTATATCGAACGCCTGACGGCGACCGTCGTTCCGGGCGGACACGCCGTTATCGCCACCTTCGCGCCCGATGGTCCGGAGCGCTGCAGCGGTCTGCCCGTGGCGCGTTACGACCCGGCGGCGCTGGCCGAAGTGATCGGACCGTCCTTCCGGCTTGTCGAGCATATCATGCACCAGCACACGACGCCGTGGAACTCGACGCAGGCCTTTCAATTCAGCGTGCTGGAGCGGGTGACGCACTAGGGCCGCAACCGGTTTGGCGCCTGCGTCGCTTCTGCCGTGGCTAGCGCACCTGCGAGAAGGTGAAGGCTCTGTCGCCGTGGTACCAGATGAACTCGTTTTCCCGGGCGCTCAGTCCTCCGGGATTCCGCGAGACCATCCCACAAAGGTTCGTCGTTTTCAGCCACAGGAAACAAACCTCGTCCTTCTCGAACCGGACCTCGACGTTGCTCATCCTGCCGGCGCCGAGCGAAGCCCAGTCTCCCGTCAAGGTGGCGATGCCCTCGGGCGAAACGACAGCTTCATGTTCCTCGCCCGAATCCAGCATGCGTCCACGCAACCGGTGCCCGAAGAACAACGAACGGAGCTCATCGGCTGGCAGCCTGTCGCGAATGCTGACGTCGGTGTTCATCAGGGTCTCAGGCACGCCCGCCAGGCGCAGTCCCTGATAGAGCTTCTCGCTGGCATGCGGCTGCGCCAGGTCCAGCGGCGGGCGCTCTGAAATGCAGACGGGCGTTCCGCCACGGCTGATGCGAAGCGCGTCGTAGCGGGCGACTGCCGCCTCAGCCTCCGCGCGGTGACCGAGATGTCCGGCGGCAGAGGCAAGGAGAAGGAAAGGACCGTCATCCTGGGGGTTGAGCGCGATGCTGCTTCTCGCCGCCGCTGCTGCTACTTCGAAATCCTCCAGGCTGAACTGCGTCAGGCCGAGGACGTACAGGAAGAAGGACGGGGAGTGCGGATCGAGGCGGATCGCCGTGCGGATATAGGGCAGGGCCTCCGCCGGCCGACCGGCGGATGTCAGCACGAAGGCCGTCAATGCGTAGCTCCAGGAGTCGCCGGGTTCCAGCGCGATCGCTTCCTTGAGGTCTGCGAGCGCGTCGGCATGCCGCCAGTCCACTTCGGCAAGGAGGGCCGCTGCCTGATAGGCGAGTGCCGTCTTATGTTTCTGCGCCATCCGCAGAAACTGCCGCGCCTTGGCTCGCGCCTCGAAGCGCGTGATGCCCAGCTGATAGTGCCAGCGCCACAGATAAATGCGCGCATAGACCATGGCTGCGGCGGCATAGGCACGTCCATAGGCGGGATCGAGCGCAATCGCCTGGTCGAAATAGGGCAGTGCCTTTGCGAAGTCTTCGGGCGTGGTGCGCCGGTGGTGCTCCCAGCCGCGCAGGAACGCATCGAAGGCCGCCGGCACGGTCGTTTCCTTGCGCCCGAAGGCCATCTGCTGGTCAGGATCCAGCCGCAACGCAAGCGCTTCGGCAATGCCGCGCATCACTTCGTCCTGCAGCGCAAAGGCGTCGGTGAGCGATCCGTCGAACTTTCCGGCCCAGACGTGACCGCCATCCAGGGAATCTATGAGCTGCGCATTGATGCGAAGTTGCTCTCCGGCACGCTGGACGCTGCCTTCAAGCACATATCTCACACCGAGTTCTTCCGACACCTGCCTGGCTGTCACCGATCTCCCCTTGTAGGTGAACGTCGAGTTGCGCGCGATGACGAACAGGCCGGAGATCTGGGCCAGTTCGGTGACGAGGCCGTCGGTCATGCCATTGGCGAAAAACTCCTGCTTGGGGTCATCGCTGACATTGGCAAACGGAAGCACGGCGATCGAGGGCTTGTCTGCCTGGCTGAAGTCCACAGCCTGAGCCGGACGGATGTCGGCAGGCGGCTGCCACGGGCGCCACCAGGCGGCGCCGGCGGCGGCTGTGAATGCCAGGGCAGATGCCGCTGCCAGGGCGACCCAGCGTCTTCCACGGTGCGCCCTGGCCTTCGGCTTGCCGGCGTGGGCTTCGTCCAGCCAGAGACGGTAGGTCCGAACCGGTTTTTCGACGTGTTTCAGGCGCTGCTCGCCGAGAAAGACGAAACCGACATCGAGGTGCTTCTCGACCTGGTCGTAGGCGGTGCCGGAGATGACGATGCCGCCCGGTTCGGCCAGGCTCTGCAGGCGCTCGGCGATGATGACACCATCGCCGTGGATGTCGTCGCCCTCGACGATCACGTCGCCAAGATTGATGCCGATGCGGAATTGCAGCCGCCCCGCGTCCACGCCGCGACTATCAGATTTGGCGCGCTGCACCTCGACCGCACATCGGACTGCCTCGACGACGCTGTGGAACTCGACCAGCAGGCCGTCGCCCATGGTCTTGATCAGCCGGCCGCGATGCGTCTCGATGCTTTGTTCGAATAGTTCGTGCAGGTCGGCCTGAAAGCGGGCGCAGGTACCCTCCTCGTCGGCCTGGGTAAGCAGCCCATAGCCGCAAACGTCGGCAATCATCACGGCGGCGAGCCTGCGTTCCATGTGCCTACCGGATAAACGAAGCCCCTCGGGTCGGTTGCGGGATGGTTCAGCGACCTTTGCGCGTCCATAGGACGCGCGGCGCTGCAGTTTAACGCAACATCTGTAATTGCTAAAATATGTTCGTTCGCGATCTGCCATTCGCCTAATGTCCGGTGCGGCTTCGCGCTCGACAAATCGTCGCGCGACGCAAGTCGGCCGGGGAGGTGTCGCAAGCGTCGATTGACTTTGCGGCGCCCGCTTCCTAATCATCGGATGTTGGATGGTTCCCCCTTGTCGTGGCGATCGGGGGGAATAATTGGGAATGTGACGGATGGACCCAAATCGGGCATCCTTATCGCAGCCGACCCCGCGACTGTAGAACGGTCAGGGTTCGCCATCGGGCTCAAATTCAGAGCTGCCAGCCGGTTGCATGGGGCAATCGAGGCAGGTCGGGATCGAGCCGGAAAAGCCACTGGCGTGGCATCGTGATCAGCCGGGTTGGACGCCTCTTCTTCTACGAATCGTCCGCCTTTCACGAAGCCGCCCACAGCGCCCATGCGTCGGAGACGACGCGCAAAGGTTCGCTGTGGCACCGGAAAGCGCCGGGAAGGTGAGGCGGGCCGCTCGGGTCCTGACATCGGAACCTCGTCCATTCTGAGCGAGGCGATGTGGGGCCTCGTGACGCCGTGAGCCAGGAGACCTGCCACCCGACATGGGCATTCCGCCCGAGGAGACGTGTCGTCTCCAACGCCATCACGGAGGTTGTTTTGGCTCTCAGATACTTTCCCGAACGCGCCGCCGGCGCGTCGAACGGCTGTTGCCATCTGCCGCTGACCTTGGCGCGGTCGCGATGAGCAATCCCAGCGCCGGACCCGTTCTGGTCCTCGGCGGCGCCCGTTCCGGCAAGTCCAGCTTTTCCGAGAAGCTCGTCGAAGCGTCCGGCCTTACCAAACATTATGTCGCCACCGGCCGCGCCTGGGACGACGAAATGCGCGCGCGCATCGACCATCACAAGATGCGCCGCGGCGAAGGCTGGACGACGCACGAGGAGCCGGTCGATCTCGTCGGCATTCTGCGGCGCATCGACGACCCCACCCATGTCGTTTTGATCGACTGCCTGACGCTGTGGGTCACCAATCTGATGCTTGAGGAGCGCGACATCGAGGCGGAGTTCGCCTCGCTTGTTGCCTACCTGCCGCAGGCGCAGGCGCGCTTCGTGTTCGTTTCCAACGAAGTCGGCCTCGGCATTGTGCCCGAGAACCGCATGGCCCGCGAGTTTCGCGACCATGCCGGCCGGCTTCACCAGATCGTTGCGGAGAAATCCGCTGAAGTTTACTTTGTCGCGGCCGGTTTGCCGCTGAAAATGAAGGGTTGAATAATGACCACTGCGAGAACCAGCCACGGCAAGATCCCGGCGACTGTCATCACCGGCTTCCTCGGCGCCGGCAAGACGACGATGATCCGCAATCTGTTGCAGAACGCCGACGGCAAGCGCATCGCGCTGATCATCAACGAGTTCGGCGATCTCGGCGTCGACGGCGACGTCTTGAAGGGCTGCGGTGCGGAGGCCTGCACCGAGGACGACATCATCGAACTTACCAATGGCTGCATCTGCTGCACCGTGGCCGATGATTTCATCCCGACCATGACCAAGCTGCTCGAGCGCGAAAACCGCCCGGACCATATCATCATCGAGACCTCGGGCCTGGCTTTGCCGCAGCCGCTGATCGCCGCCTTCAACTGGCCGGATATCCGCAGTGAAGTCACCGTCGATGGCGTCGTCACCGTGGTCGACAGCGCTGCCGTTGCCGCCGGCCGCTTTGCCGATGACCATGACAAGGTCGATGCGCTGCGCGTCGAGGACGACAATCTCGACCATGAAAGCCCGATCGAGGAACTGTTCGAGGATCAGTTGACCGCTGCCGACCTGATCGTGCTCAACAAGACCGATCTGATCGACGCGTCCGGCCTCAAGGCGGTACGCGACGAGGTTTCCTCGCGCACCAGCCGCAAGCCGA
This sequence comes from Sinorhizobium sp. NFACC03, assembly GCF_900103435.1. Taxonomy (NCBI): domain Bacteria; kingdom Pseudomonadati; phylum Pseudomonadota; class Alphaproteobacteria; order Hyphomicrobiales; family Rhizobiaceae; genus Sinorhizobium; species Sinorhizobium sp. NFACC03. Next base: position 37,714 of record NZ_FMXF01000020.1, on the reverse strand, counting down.
CCATGATCGAGGCGAAGAACGGCGAGGTGGCCGCCGCCATCCTGCTTGGCCTCGGCGTCGGCACCGAAAGCGATATCGCCAACCGCAAGTCGCATCACGAGATGGAGCATGAGGCGGGCGAGGAGCACGACCATGACGAGTTCGACAGCTTTGTCGTCGAGCTCGGCGCCATCGCCGATCCGGCCGCCTTCATCGATCGCCTCAAGGGCGTGATATCCGAGCACGACGTGCTGCGTCTCAAGGGTTTTGCCGATGTGCCTGGCAAGCCGATGCGCCTGCTGATCCAGGCGGTCGGTGCCCGCATCGACCAGTATTACGATCGCGCCTGGGCGGCCGGCGAAAAGCGCGGCACGCGTCTCGTCGTCATCGGCCTGCACGACATGGACGAGGCGGCGGTTCGCGCTGCGATTGCTGCGCTCGTCTGATCGTTCATTGAATGAAATGATCTAACGCATTGAAATAACGCAATTCCGGACGGAAGCCGCTTCACGCGTTTCCGTTCGGAATTGCCCGAACGGACAAGACCATGCATCTGCTTCTCGCCCAGAAAGGAACGATCGCCGACGGCAACGAGGCGATCGACCTTGGGCAAACGCCGGCCGACATCCTGTTCCTGTCTGCCGCCGACACCGAGCTCTCCTCGATCGCCGCCGCCCACGGCCGGCGTGACGGTGGCCTGAGCCTGCGCATTGCGAGCCTGATGAACCTGATGCATCCGATGTCGGTCGACACCTATGTCGAGCGCACGGCGCGTCATGCGAGGCTGATCGTCGTCCGGCCGCTCGGTGGCGCCAGCTATTTCCGCTATCTGCTCGAAGCCTTGCATGCGGCCGCCGTCACCCACCGTTTCCAGATCGCGGTGCTGCCGGGCGACGACAAGCCGGACCCGGGCCTTGAACCGTTTTCTACGGTTGAGGCCGATGACCGCCAGCGGCTCTGGGCCTATTTCAACGAGGGCGGCGCCGACAATGCCGGCCTGTTCCTCGACTATGCCGAGGCGCTGGTTTCAGGCGCCGAGAAACCGCAGCCGGCCAAGCCTTTGCTGAAAGCCGGCATCTGGTGGCCGGGGCGGGGCGTGATCGGGGTTTCGGATTGGTTGAGTGTTGTGGGGGCTGGAGCCCCCGCATGCGCAAATCCCACCATCGCCATCTGCTTCTACCGCGCCCTCGTCCAGAGCGGCGAGACGCGGCCGGTCGAAGCGCTGATCGATGCGCTGAAGGTGCAAGGGGTTCGGGCACTGCCGGTCTTCGTCTCCAGCCTCAAGGATGCGGTCTCCGTCGGCACGCTGCAATCGATCTTTTCCGAGGCCCCACCCGACGTGGTGATGAATGCCACCGGCTTTGCCGTTTCTTCGCCCGGCGCCGATCGTCAGCCGACGGTGCTGGAATCAACAGGCGCGCCGGTGCTGCAGGTGATCTTCTCCGGCTCATCACGGCAGCAATGGGAGACATCGCCGCAGGGGCTGATGGCGCGCGATCTGGCGATGAACGTGGCGCTACCGGAGGTCGATGGCCGCATCCTTGCGCGCGCCGTCTCGTTCAAGGCGGCGTCGATCTACGATGCGAAAGTCGAGGCTAACATTGTCGGGCATGAGCCGCTCGAAGATCGGGTGCGTTTTGCCGCCAGCCTTGCCGTCAACTGGGCGAAGTTGCGTCGCACCGAACCCACCGACCGGCGGATCGCCATCGTCATGGCCAATTATCCGAACCGCGACGGGCGCCTCGGCAATGGCGTCGGTCTCGACACACCGGCCGGCACCGTCGAAGTGCTGCGTGCCATGACGGCAGAAGGCTATGCGGTGGGCGACGTCCCGGAGGATGGCGACGCGCTGATGCGTTACCTGATGGCCGGGCCGACCAATGCGGCAGGCCGTGATCGTGAAATTAGAGAAACAATTTCGCTCAGCGATTACAACGCCTTCTTCGATTCGCTTCCGAAACAGATTCAGGATGAAGTTGGCGGCCGTTGGGGCGCGCCCGAGGCCGATCCGTTCTTCCTCGACGGCGCCTTCGCGCTGCCGCTCGCCCGCTTCGGCGATGTCATCGTCGGCATCCAGCCGGCGCGCGGCTACAACATCGATCCGAAGGAAAGCTACCACTCGCCGGACCTGGTGCCGCCGCATGGCTATCTCGCCTTCTATGCCTTCCTGCGCCATCAGTTCGGCGCGCAGGCCATCGTGCACATGGGCAAGCACGGCAACCTCGAATGGCTGCCGGGCAAGGCCTTGGCGCTGTCGGAGAGGTGTTATCCCGAGGCGATCTTCGGGCCGCTGCCGCATGTATATCCGTTCATCGTCAACGATCCGGGCGAAGGCACGCAGGCCAAGCGCCGCACCAGCGCCGTCATCATCGACCACCTGACGCCACCGCTCACGCGCGCTGAATCCTATGGTCCGCTGAAGGATCTGGAAGCGCTGGTGGACGAATATTACGACGCGGCTGGTGGCGACCCGCGAAGGCTGAGGCTCTTGAGCCGCCAGATCCTCGACCTCGTGCGCGACATCGGCCTCGACAGCGATGCCGGCATCGACAAGGGCGACAGCGACGACAAGGCGCTGGAAAAGCTCGACGCCTATCTCTGCGACCTCAAGGAAATGCAGATCCGCGACGGCCTGCACATCTTCGGCGTGGCGCCGGAGGGGCGTCTGCTGACGGATCTTACCGTGGCGCTGGCCCGCGTTCCCCGCGGACTTGGCGAAGGTGGCGATCAGAGCCTGCAGCGTGCAATCGCGGCGGATGCGGGGTTCGCCTTCGACCCGCTCGATTGCGTGATGTCGGATGTCTGGACCGGCGCAAAACCATCGATCCTCACCGATATCTCCGACGCCCCCTGGCGCACCAACGGTGACACCGTCGAACGCATCGAGCTCCTCGCCGCAAGCCTCGTCTCGGGTGAGCAGCCTTGCCCAGCGGATTGGACCAACACGCAAGCCGTGCTCGACGAAATCGAGACCCGCCTCAAGCCCTCCATTACCGGCTCCGGTGCTGCCGAAATGGCCGGTTTTCTCACCGGTCTTGACGGCCGCTTCGTCGCCCCCGGTCCTTCCGGCGCGCCGACCCGCGGCCGCCCGGACGTGCTGCCGACGGGGCGCAACTTCTACTCCGTCGACAGCCGCGCCGTGCCGACACCTGCCGCCTATGAGCTCGGCAAAAAATCCGCCGAACTGCTGATCCGCCGCTACCTGCAGGATCACGGCGAGTGGCCTTCCTCCTTTGGCCTCACCGCCTGGGGCACGGCGAACATGCGCACCGGCGGCGACGACATCGCCCAGGCGCTGGCGCTGATCGGCGCCAAGCCCGTCTGGGACATGGTTTCACGCCGGGTCACGGGCTACGAGATCGTGCCGCTTGCCATGCTCGGCCGGCCGCGCGTCGACGTAACGCTGCGCATTTCCGGTTTCTTCCGCGATGCCTTCCCGGACCAGATCGCCCTCTTCGACAAGGCGATCCGCGCCGTCGGCGCGCTGGAGGAGGACGATGCCGACAACATGATCGCCGCGCGCATGCGGGCGGAAAGCCAGCGGCTGGAGGCAGAAGGCGTCGAGGCTCAAGAGGCCGCGCGTCGCGCCTCCTATCGCATCTTCGGCGCCAAGCCCGGAGCCTATGGCGCAGGCCTGCAGGCGCTGATCGATGAGAAAGGCTGGGACAGCAGAGCCGATCTCGCCGAGGCGTACCTCACCTGGGGCGCCTACGCCTATGGCGCCGGCGAAGAGGGCAAGGCCGAACGCGATCTCTTCGAGGAGCGGCTGCGCACCATCGAAGCGGTGGTGCAGAACCAGGACAACCGCGAGCATGACCTGCTCGACAGCGACGACTATTACCAGTTCGAAGGCGGCATGAGCGCTGCCGCCGAGCATCTTGGCGGCACCAGGCCGGCGATCTATCACAACGATCATTCCCGGCCGGAAAAGCCTGTCATCCGCTCGCTGGAGGAAGAGATCGGCCGCGTCGTTCGGGCGCGCGTCGTCAATCCCAAGTGGATCGATGGCGTCATGCGCCACGGCTACAAGGGCGCCTTCGAGATCGCCGCCACCGTCGACTACATGTTCGCCTTTGCCGCGACCACCGGTGCGGTGCGTGACCATCACTTCGAGGCCGCCTATCAGGCCTTCGTCGTCGACGAGCGCGTGGCGGAGTTTCTGCGCGACAAGAACCCGGCCGCCTTTGCCGAGCTTGCCGAGCGGCTGCTGGAAGCGATCGACCGCAATCTCTGGACCCCGCGCTCGAACTCGGCGCGGTTTGAACTTGGAGGCATCAGCGGCGCCGCCACCCGGCTTCGCGCCGGCAACGAATAGAGCAGCTCCGGGCACGGTTTTCCGTCCGGAATTGCCTGGAAGCAAAGACTTGGGTTCCGTTTCGCGTTCAGTGAAACACGGAAAAGGAACAGATGCGGGATCAGAGCTGCGGTTTTGCATCCATCCCGCCAACCGGAATTGAGGGAGTTATCATGAGCGATGAGACGACAAACAGCGGCGAAGCCCCTGCCGAGAAGGACGATGCCCGCCACGCCATGAAGATGGCGAAGAAGAAGGCCGCCCGCGAAAAGATCATGGCGACGAAGACCGACGAGAAGGGCCTGATCATCGTCAACACCGGCAAGGGCAAGGGCAAGTCGACCGCCGGTTTCGGCATGATCTTCCGCCATATCGCCCACGGCATGCCCTGCGCCGTCGTGCAGTTCATCAAGGGCGCCATGGCGACCGGCGAGCGCGAACTGATCGAAAAGCATTTCGGTGACGTCTGCCAGTTCTACACGCTCGGCGAAGGCTTTACCTGGGAAACGCAGGACCGCGCGCGTGATGTGGCGATGGCGGAAAAGGCCTGGGAAAAGGCGAAGGAACTGATCCGCGACGAGCGCAACTCGATGGTGCTGCTCGACGAGATCAACATCGCGCTGCGCTACGACTATATCGACGTCGCGGAAGTCGTGCGCTTTCTGAAGGAAGAGAAGCCGCATATGACCCACGTGGTGCTCACCGGCCGCAACGCCAAGGAAGACCTGATCGAGATTGCCGATCTCGTCACCGAGATGGAGCTGATCAAGCATCCGTTCCGCTCTGGCATCAAGGCGCAGCAGGGCGTCGAGTTCTGATGAGCCAGAGCTGGCAGTTCTGGGCGCTGCTTTCGGCAGCCTTCGCTGCCCTGACGGCTGTGTTCGCCAAGGTCGGGGTCGCGCAGATCAACTCCGACTTCGCGACGCTGATCCGCACCGTCGTCATCCTCTGTGTGCTCGCCGGCATTGTGGCTGCGACCGGGCAGTGGCAGAAACCTTCGGAAATCCCGGGCCGCACCTGGCTGTTCCTGGCACTGTCCGGCCTTGCCACGGGCGCTTCGTGGCTTGCCTATTTCCGGGCGCTGAAACTCGGAGACGCCGCCCGCGTGGCGCCGATCGACAAGCTGTCGATCGTCATGGTCGCGATCTTCGGTGTTCTCTTCCTCGGCGAAAAACTCAACCTGATGAACTGGCTGGGCGTCGTGTTCATCGCCGCCGGCGCGCTGCTTCTGGCGGTGTTTTGAGGTTTCATGATCGGTTTGTTGCTTCGAAGCGATTTGCTCACTGAACTTTAAGAGGCAATCGCGGTAACTGAATGGATGGTATCTGCTCAGCGCTAAATGGTATTTCCAAAATGAATTACGGCGATGTCGGCCTCAGAAAGGCATTTGGTCCCTATGCGGTATTCTTGTCCGTCAGTTTTCTTTTCGCGACCATTGTTGTCTACTTATACTTAACGTTGTTCGACGATCAGGCAATCGTAAGGCGGCTCGGGATCGAGGGGCTGAGCCTCGAAACATGTGTGAGTGCATCTTATTGGATCGCGAACTCAATTTACATTTCGCATAAGCTCCTATCGATCGTAGTATTTTTCAGTTTTGTCGTTGCATTATATTTCTCGTATAAGTTCAATTCTCTCCTTTTTGTTGGTGTCACTATTGTCGGGTCATTGTGTATTTTCCCGTTCGCGATAATGTTTCTCAGCAGTAACGTTTTCATCATTCCATCGTTGCTCGTATCTTCATGTTCTCATGGGGGTGCGTCTGTGTTTTATATTTTAGTGTTAATGATCAACATGATGTCGGCCTATGTAATTTTAGGAATCGCCTATTTTTTGTTCAAAGCTCACAGAGACGGTCTTGGTCGCGACTGAAGCCGGTGACGTAGTTGCTGCCAGTCCGTCAAAATCAAACCCACCGGCGGACACGCCCGCAATAGGCACTGTATGCCTCGCCGAAAGCGCGGGAGAGGTGGGTTTCCTCCATGCGGATCTGGTAGGAGATCGAGATCCAGGCGGAAAGCGCCAGCGCCACCGAGACGACGTTGGGCACCGCCAGCACCGTACCGGTCAGCGCCGTGACCATGCCGGCATAGATCGGGTTGCGGGAGAAGGCATAGAAACCTGAGGTGACGAGCGGCGCGTCCTGTTCCTCGGGGATGCCGATCTTCGCCCATTGCGACAGCATCGTCAGCCCGCCGCCGAGCGCCATGAGTACAAGGCCAGCGGTGTGAAGCAGCGGCCCGTCGAGCACCGGGATCCTGCCGAGCGAAGCGCCGACCGCCTCCGGAAAGGCGGCGACCGCCAGCAGGTGAACCACCAGCGCCGCCACGACTACGCGAAAGAGTTTGCCTGTAAATCCTTCGGCATCGTCGCCATAGGTCATCACGACGGGTGAGCGGCCGGATTGAACGCGGCGCAGCATCGCCAGCGCCAGGGTGAAAAGGCCGACGATAAGCATCAGGATGGCGGGAAGGGTGTTGGACATTGGAACCTCTGGGCAACGACAGGATGACGCTTGCGGCCGGGCGGCCTGTCTGACAGTCTCTGGCTCGCCCGACTTCCGCGACGCATTTCCTGTAAGTTGCAATCTCTAGCGGCTAGAGGTTCAAGGGGTTGAGCACTCGACTTTCGTTTTGGTTGCCGCATGTTGTATCGGCGAGTGTCGATGACAGGGAATGCTCGTCGGGCCCTAGGGGGATGTCACCGCCATATCCGCACATTGCCTAGATTCAGACAGGCCAGATCGCCCCATGACCACCCAATGACCGACATCTACGCAGGGTGGTCGGCTCCGGTTTCCAGGAAGCGATCCGGCGTTAGCTTGTCCTGATCGTTCTTAGTGGTCCGAGAGTTCCTCGGCCGTTGCGGCGATCTCGGAGCCACCGAACGTGCCGTCGACATACTTGAAAACCAGTATGCTCATGATCGAGGCGGCGATTGCAATCACGACTATACGCATTCGGCTTTCCCGGTGGTCGTTGCGATCTACAGCAACACCCGGCGAAGGCCTTGGTTCCCGCATTTGGACTAGTTGGCAGGAACAATTGCAGGCGTCGGCGATGGGGCGGTCTCCAAATCCGGCCGAACCGCCAGAATGCTTATTACGAGAGCGACGAGAACGCAGATGAGCATGAGGAAGGCGATACCAGCTTTGTCCATGCCCCGACATCAGACGTTCAATGTGTGCAAATCGAGGCGGCGGCACAGCCGCGTTTAGGGTTGCCCTCTGTGCGGGGGGCCTTGATGAGGCTTCTGGAAGCACGCATATAGATGCCCACATTGTTTAGATCGCGGGTGTACCTTGAAGACCGTTGCTAGAGTTGTGTTTGCTATCGCATCACTTTTGATAATCGCATCATGCAGTGAAACCGGCTCAGCCCAAACGACCAAAGCGAGCGCGTCCGCGGTCCAGCAGGCAGCCAAAGCAAAGGCGGCTCCCACGCCGAAGATGAGCCGAAAGCAGAGAGCCGCAGCGGAAGCTGAGGCAAAGGCGCGTGCTGAAGCGCGCAGTCCTCGGCAATGCAAGACCCCTAAGCAGATATGTGGTTACGGCGCCGGGCCAGCAGGCGAAGAATGCTCATGCTGGTCAACCACAGGCGCGCCCGACGTTGGTCTGACAGTCAAGTGACGTTCACCTAAGTCGCGGCATCTGGTTAGAGTCTCGGCGAGCGGGGAATGCGCGCCGGGACTCAAAGCCCCAGCCAGATCCTGAGCGGATGCGTCGGATAGGCGAGTAGCCGGATGGCGAGCGCGATCGAGACGATGACCAGCAGCGGCTTGATGATCTTGGCGCCCTTGGCCATGGCATAGCGCGAGCCGACCTGGGCGCCGAGAAACTGGCCGACGCCCATCATCAGGCCGACCTTCCAGAGGATGGCGCCGAAGAAGAGAAATACGCCAAAGGCGCCGACGTTGGAGCCGAAGTTGAGGAACTTCGTATGCGCTGTCGCCTTCAAGACGCCGAAGCCGGCCAGGGTGACGAAGCCGAGCATGAAGAAGGAGCCGGTGCCGGGACCAAAGACGCCGTCGTAAAAGCCGATCAACGGCACAAGCGTCAGCGTGAAGACGAAGGGCGTGATCCGACGGTGCTGGTCGACGTCGCCCATGTTCGGCTTGAGCCCGAAATAGAGTGCAATGGCGATCAGCAGGAAGGGCAGCACGGCCTTCAGGACGTCGCCTGGAACGATGGTTGCAAGCAGCGCCCCCAGCACGGAGCCTGCCGCCGACATCAGCGCCATCGGCAATTGCTCTTTCAGGTTCACGTGACCGCGCCGCGCATAGGAAAGGCTTGCCGAACCCGAGCCGAACAGCCCCTGCAGCTTGTTGGTGCCGAGCGTCTGCAAGGGCGGAATGCCGGCGATCAGCATGGCGGGAATGGTGATCATGCCGCCGCCGCCGGCGATCGAATCGATGAAGCCGGCGATGAAGGCGGCAACGAACAAGAAGGCGAGCAGGTGGAAGGCGAGATCTTGCACGGGAGGGACTCGGGGAGAGGGAGACGTATGGAGGTTTTGCCGCCTTGTGTCAGAGCCGGCCACGATTTGCAAAGCCTTCTGTTGCGGCGTTGTTGGCCGCCCGGGCGGACGACCTTCGAATCTTTCACGGAATCAAAAACTTGTCCTGAGTCGCTGTGTTTCTGGATGGAGGCGCCGGCGATCGAATGGCGGCCGACACAGGCGGCTATAGCGATCCGCCGGGCAACTGTGCGCCTTCGTCAATCGCGACATGGCGATGGCGCAATCCGGTTTGACCGGTCTCCCGCGCTCCGGTAAAAATGACAATCATGCGACGGCGTCCGCTTCGGTGGACTGAAAGAGCGTCCGGTGCGGCCGACCCAGCCAGGGGGCCATCAGCCGGTGCTGTCCAGATCGGCCGGAACGGTTCGTTCCTGCCGGCGCTTCGTTAAGGAAAACCGACGAAGGGAGCCGGCCGCCGATGCCATCGGTTAGCGGATCAGCACAAATGAAAGAAGAGGCCGGGCTGGTGCTCGGGCTCGGTTGCGAGCGCCGCACGCCGGCCGAAGAGGTGATCGCACTTGCCGAGCGCGCTTTGGCAGACGCCGGTGCCAGTGCCGGCGATCTGAGGCTGGTCGCCTCGCTCGACGCCCGCGCCGAGGAACCGGCGATCCTTGCGGCCGCGAAGCATTTCTCCGTTCCTGCAGTCTTCTACGACGCGGCCACGCTAGAGGCCGAAGCCTCCCGGCTCGCCAATCCCTCCGAGATCGTCTTTGCCCACACCGGCTGCCATGGCGTGGCCGAAGGGGCAGCGCTTGTTGGCGCCGGCGGCAAGGCCGTGCTGATCGTGCCGAAGATCGTTTCCGCGCATGCGACGGCGGCGCTTGCCGGGCCGGCGGCATTGCGTGTCGAAGAGTACCGTCAGGCGGCGGAGGTCGCCTGATGCACTTCTATGTTATTGAATTGAATCAATCTTTTGTCCGGGTTTGCTCTGAAATGGAATCCGGTTCTTCGCAGGTCGAGTTAGGCGCGCCGTCAGGTGGAGCCCGTATACAGGTGAGGCAGCACGCATGATCGACGACCTCTTTGCCGGATTGCCGGCGCTCGAGAAAGGTTCGGTCTGGCTCGTCGGCGCCGGTCCGGGAGACCCGGGCCTTTTGACGCTGCATGCGGCCAATGCGCTGCGCCAGGCGGATGTGATCGTGCATGATGCGCTGGTCAACGAGGATTGCTTGAAGCTCGCCAGACCGGGCGCCGTGCTTGAGTTTGCGGGCAAGCGTGGCGGCAAGCCGTCGCCGAAGCAGCGCGACATCTCGCTGCGGTTGGTCGAGCTTGCGCGCGCCGGCAACCGGGTGCTGCGGCTGAAGGGCGGCGATCCCTTCGTCTTCGGCCGCGGCGGCGAGGAGGCGCTGACGCTGGTCGAGCACCAGATCCCGTTCCGCATCGTGCCGGGCATCACCGCCGGCATCGGCGGCCTCGCCTATGCCGGCATTCCCGTTACCCACCGCGAGGTCAACCACGCCGTCACCTTCCTCACCGGCCACGATTCCTCCGGCCTCGTGCCCGATCGCATCAACTGGCAGGGCATCGCCAGCGGCTCGCCGGTGATCGTCATGTACATGGCGATGAAACATATCGGCGCGATCACCGCCAACCTCATTGCCGGCGGCCGTTCGCCGGACGAGCCGGTCGCCTTTGTCTGCAATGCGGCGACGGCGAACCAGACGGTGCTGGAAACGACGCTTTCGCGCGCCGAGGCCGATGTCGAGGCGGCCGGGCTCGAACCGCCGGCGATCGTCGTCGTCGGCGAGGTGGTGCGGCTCCGGGCAGCGCTCGACTGGATCGGTGCGCTTGATGGTCGCAAGCTCTCGGCCGACCCCTTCGCCAACCGCATTCTCAGGAACCCGGCATGAGCGGACTGCTGATCGCCGCACCTTCGTCGGGCTCGGGCAAGACGACGGTGACGCTCGGGCTGATGCGGGCGCTGAAGAAGCGCGGCGTCGCGATTGCGCCGGGCAAGGCGGGCCCCGATTACATCGATCCCGCCTTCCATGCGGCCGCGACCGGCGAGCCCTGCTTCAACTTCGACCCCTGGGCAATGCGGCCGGAACTGCTGCTTGCCAACGCTTCGCATGCCACGACCGGTGGCCGCACGCTGATCGTCGAGGCGATGATGGGGCTGCATGACGGCGCCGCCGACGGCTCCGGTTCGCCCGCCGATCTCGCAGCGACGCTCGATCTTGCCGTCATCCTCGTTGTCGATTGCGCCCGCCTGTCCCATTCGGTCGCCGCACTCGTTCGCGGTTATGCGGATCATCGCGACGATATTCGGGTGGTTGGCGTCATCCTCAACAAGGTCGGCAGCGACCGGCACGAGATGATGCTGCGCGATGCGCTGGAGCGGGTGAGCATGCCGGTTTTCGGTGTCTTGCGGCAGGACAGTGCGCTGCAACTGCCCGAGCGCCATCTCGGCCTCGTGCAGGCGGGCGAGCATGGGGCGCTCGAAGGTTTCATCGGGGCTGCTGCCGAACGCGTGGAGGCGAACTGCGACCTCGATGCCGTCGGCCGCGCTGCGACGATCTTTCCGCACGGGTCGGTCACGAGGATCGAGCGGTTCCGGCCGCTCGGGCAACGAATCGCCGTGGCGCGCGATATCGCCTTTGCCTTCTCTTACGAGCATCTGTTGTTCGACTGGCAGCGGGGCGGCGCCGAAATCTCGTTCTTCTCGCCGCTCGCCGACGAAGCGCCGGATCCTTCGGCCGACGCCGTCTATCTGCCGGGCGGTTATCCGGAGCTGCATGCGGGGCACTTAAGTGCTGCTTCAACCTTCCGTACCGGCATGCAATCCGCGGCGGAACGCGGCGCCCGGATCTTCGGCGAATGCGGCGGCTACATGGTGCTCGGCGAAGGGCTTGTCGCCGCCGATGGCGCACGCTACGACATGCTCGGCCTGCTGCCGCTGACGACCAGTTTTGCCGAGCGCAGGCGGCACCTCGGCTATCGCCGCGTCGTGCCTGTCGACAACGCCTTCTTCGATGGACCCATGACGGCGCACGAATTCCACTATGCGACCATCGTCGCCGAAGGTGCGGCGGACCGGCTGTTTGCGGTCAGCGATGCGGCCGGCGAGAATCTCGGCCATGCTGGCCTCAGGCGCGGCAATGTCGCCGGCTCCTTCATGCATCTCATCGACATCGCAGGCGCGCCATGAGCGCACCGATCGTTCACGGTGGCGGCATCACCGAAGCCGCAGCCCGCTTTGGCGGCCGCTTCGAAGACTGGCTCGATCTTTCGACCGGTATCAATCCTTGCCCCGTCGCCGTGCCGGCGGTGCCGGAACGCGCGTGGCACCGGCTGCCGGATCGGCAGACGGTGGATGACGCACGCCTGGCAGCGGCAGATTATTACCGCACCAATGGCGTGCTGCCGTTGCCGGTGCCGGGCACCCAGTCGGCGATCCAGCTTTTGCCGCGTCTCATAAATGAAAACGGGAAGGCGCCGGCGAACAGGCGCGTCGCGATCTTCGGGCCGACCTATGGCGAATATGCCCGTGTGCTGTCGGCAGCCGGCTTTGCCGTCGATCGCGTCGAAGATGCCGCTGCGCTCAGCGCCGAGCATGCCCTGGTCATCGTGGTAAACCCCAACAACCCGACTGGCCGTGCCTTCGCGTCCGCCGAACTTCTGGCGATGGCGGCGAGGCAGAAGGCAAACGGCGGGCTGCTGCTGGTCGACGAAGCCTTCGGCGATCTTGAGCCGGAGTTGAGCGTCGCCGGCCATGTGCGCGATGAAGGCAACCTCATCGTCTTCCGCTCCTTCGGCAAGTTCTTCGGGCTCGCCGGTCTGCGCCTCGGCTTCGTCGTCGCGACGGAGCCTGTGCTTGCGTCCTTTGCCGATTGGCTCGGTCCCTGGGCCGTCTCCGGCCCGGCGCTGACCATCTCGAAAGCGTTGATGCAGGGCGACACCAGGGCGATTGCGGCCGGTATCCTCGAGCGGCGAGCCGGCCTCGATACGGCGCTTGATGGAGCAGGGCTCAAGCGGATCGGTGGAACAGGGCTCTTCGTGCTGGTCGAGCATCCGAGGGCCGCTCTGTTGCAGCAGCGGCTCTGCGAGGCGCATATCCTCACGCGCAAGTTCGACTATGCGCCGGAGTGGCTGAGGATCGGTCTGGCACCGGATGCGGTGGGTGACCGGCGACTGGCGGATGCGCTTGCGCGGATGGAGCTCTGAATGTCGGAGACCATCCTTCTCATCCTCGCGCTGGCGCTGGTGATCGACCGCGTCGTCGGTGACCCGGACTGGCTCTGGGCGCGTCTGCCGCATCCGGTCGTCTTCTTCGGCAAGGCGATCGGCTTCCTCGATGACAGGTTGAACCGCGAGAATCTGGAGGACGGCGCGGCCAGGTTTCGTGGCGTTGTCACCATCGTGCTGCTGCTTGCCGTCAGCGCCTGGTTCGGCCACCTGCTGCACCGCTTGTTCGCCACTCTCGGTCCGGTCGGCTTCCTGCTGGAGGCGGCGCTGGTCGCGGTTTTCCTGGCGCAGAAGAGCCTTGCCGATCATGTGCGCCGCGTTGACGAGGGCTTGCGGCAAGGGGGGCTCGAAGGCGGGCGGGCGGCCGTTTCGATGATCGTCGGCCGCGATCCGAAGACGCTCAACGAACCGGCGGTCTGCCGCGCGGCGATCGAAAGCCTCGCCGAAAACTTCTCCGACGGCGTCGTGGCGCCGGCCTTCTGGTATGCGATCGCCGGTCTGCCCGGTCTGCTCGCCTACAAGATGCTGAACACGGCCGACTCGATGATCGGCCACAAATCGCCGAAATATCTGCACTTCGGCTGGGCTTCGGCGCGGCTCGACGATCTTGCCAACCTGCCGGCAGCACGGCTCTCGATCCTGCTGATCGCCGCCGGCGCACTGATCCACCGTGGCACGCGCGCCGCCAAGGATGCGTTGACGGCAGCCCTTCGTGATCACGGCCTGCACCGCTCGCCGAATTCCGGCTGGCCGGAAGCGGCGATGGCAGGTGCGCTCGATCTGCAGCTTGCCGGCCCGCGCATCTATGGCGGCGTCAAGGTCAGTGAGCCGATGATCAATGGTCCGGGTCGCGCCGTTGCGCGAAGCGAAGATATCGATGCCGGCATCGCCGTGTTCTATGGCGCCTGCACGGTAATGACCGTTTTTGTTCTTGCCGTCGCGATGATTTGATCGTTTCGGCGGCTCCCGTCTTGCGAAATCGAGCTTCGCATTAAGACTTTGCTTTCCATATGTATTAAGATTGCTTCATACTCGGCCGGTTATTCTCTTCGGACGTTTGGTTCCACCGGTAAGTGTTTGTCATCCCGGAGAGAGAAGCATGCGGAATGCGTTTTCGACTGTGCTCTTTGCCGCATTGATGCAGTTTTCCGTTCAGCCGGCGAACGCCGCCAATCTCATTGCCAATATCAGCCTGTCGTCGCAGACCATGACCGTCAAACAGAATGGCGTCGTCATGTACCGCTGGAAGGTGTCTACCGCCCGCAGGGGCTATGTCACGCCGCGCGGCAGCTGGAGGGCCAAATGGCTCTCACGCTACCATCGCTCGAGCAAATACGACGACGCGCCCATGCCCTATGCGGTGTTCTTCAATGGCGGTTACGCCATTCATGCCACCTATGACATCAAGCGCCTCGGCCGCCCGGCGTCACACGGCTGCGTGCGGCTGCATCCGAACAACGCCGCCGAGTTCTTCGCGCTGACGCGCGAGCATGGGCTGAAGAACACGCGCATCGTGATTGCGCGCTGATCGGAGCTGCCCCTCATCCGGCTGCCGCCACCTTCTCCCCGCAGACGGGGAGAAGGGACCTGTGGCGCCGTTTCCGTTTCATCATCGGCGGCCTCCTTTGGGGGACTAACCGCAGGCGACGTTCCCTCTCCCCGCCTGCGGGGAGAGGGGTAGGGTGAGGGGCAATTTCGCTGCTGGAAAATTCGGTGTAACACCGCACATCTGCGAGCGTCTTCGCAGCCACCGCTGAGCGCGGCTCAGTCGATCCCGCCGACATGCATCAGCCGCTCGAGGCTCGGCACGGTGACGTGGCGGCTGTTTTCGATGCGGATGACGTTTTCCTTGCGCAGCTTGGTGATCTGCCGGCTGACGGTTTCGATCGTCAGGCCCAGATAGTCGGCGATGTCGGCGCGCGAAAGCGGCAGGTCGAATTCGTTCGCGGTCCCCTGTTCGGGATCGATATGGGTCGCAATGATGTAGAGGAAGCTCGCCACCTTCTCCTGAGCGGTCTTGCGGCCGAGCGTCAGCATCCAGTCGCGCGCCTCGTCGAGCTCTTTCAGCGCCTGCTCGTGCAGTCGGTGTTCCAGCCCCGGCGCCTCGGAAACGAGCCGCTCGATGACATTGCGCGGGAAGGCGCAGATGTCGGTGTTGACGGCGGCTTCCGCCGTCAGCGCGCTTTCGCGGGTGAAGGGGCGGCCCATGAAATCGGGCGCGAACTGCAGGCCGACGATCTGCTGGCGTCCGTCAGCCAGAACCTTGCTGAGCTTGACGACACCGCTGATGATGTTGGCGTAGCTGTCCGTCGTCTCGCCCTGGCCGACGACCTCGCGGCCCGGCTCGATGCTGCGGCGTGTCGAGTGGCGGGAGAGGTCGAGAAGCTGATCCGGGGTGAGCGTTCCGCAAACGCCGCCATGACGGGCCTCGCAGGCTGCGCAGACGGTCGGAATGTCCGAGTTATGGATATCCTTGCGGCGATGTTCGTTCACGATCTGCAATTCTTTCTACCTGCATGTCGTTGCTCTTACAGCGCCGCGCGTCTCGTCTGACGCACAAAGGTCGCTGTAGCACTTTGAAGTGCTGCATGTTTATCCTTCAAAGGAAACATGCAGCAGGATGACCAAAGAGGATGCAGGTCGTTAAATCAAGAGTTGACAGGTGCTAATTTCGAAAGCGCGAAACAATGTCTCATGTTGAATTGCGCATTGTCAATTTTAACGTGTTAATTCGACAACTTGATCAAAATCAAAGGCACGTTTGCCCATTCGTCCTATGCCATCGTCATGACAGCGGAGAGACCGATGGAAGACGCGCTCATCCTCAAATATTCAGGCCCTGTGCCGCGCTACACCAGCTACCCGACGGCCCCGCATTTTTCCGAGACGGTGGGCACAGCGGATTATGAAAGCTGGCTCGATGCGATCGGCGCGGGGGAGGCGATTTCGCTCTATGCCCATGTGCCCTATTGCGACCGGCTCTGTTGGTTCTGCGCTTGCCACACCAAGCAGACACTGCGCTATGAGCCCGTGGCGACCTATCTCAGAGGCCTGCACCGCGAGGTTGCAGAAGTCGGCGGACGGGTGAGCCGCGAGGCCAAGGTGACGGCGCTGCATTTCGGCGGCGGCTCGCCGACGCTCGTCCGGCCGGATGACATGATCGCGCTCAAGCGCACCTTCACCGATCACTTCACCTTCACGCCCGATTGCGAGATCAGTGTCGAGATGGATCCGAACGACCTCGATGAGGCGCGCCATGATGCGCTGGCCGTGATCGGCATGACACGGGCGAGCTTTGGCATCCAGGATTTCGATCCTGAGGTGCAGAAGGCGATCAATCGCATCCAGACCTTTGAGCAGACGCGCGGTGCGATCGAGGCATCCCGGGCGAGGGGCGTCCACTCGGTCAATTGCGACGTTCTCTACGGTTTGCCCTATCAGAGCCTCCAGTCGCTGGAGCGCACGATAGAGGCGGTGCTGACGCTTGTTCCGGATCGCGTTGCGCTCTTCGGCTATGCGCATGTGCCGTGGATGAAGACGCATCAGAAGATGATCCCGGACGAGAGCCTTCCCGGCATTGTCGAGCGCTTTGGCCAGATGACCCGCGCCGGCGAGATGCTGGTTGCGGCGGGCTACGAAGCCATCGGCATCGATCATTTCGCAAAGCCCGGAGACAGCTTGGCGCGTGCCAGCCGGGAAGGGCGTCTCCGTCGCAATTTCCAGGGCTATACGGACGATGCCGCGGAAACGCTTGTTGGCCTCGGCGCCTCGGCGATCGGCCAGTTTCGTCAAGGTTATGTCCAGAACATGCCGGCAACCGGTGAATATCTGCGTCATGTGGAAGGGACGGGGCTGGCCGCGGTTCGCGGCTACCGCTTCACGCCGGACGACCGGCTGAGGGCAAAAGTGATCGCCGACATCATGTGCCGTTTCGCCTTCTCCTTTGACGAGGTCGAGCAGGCATTTCCGGGTCTGGCCGGCGCGGTGATCGAGGAATCGCGGCTGTTTCGGGCGCGCGATGCCGACGGGTTGACGACGATCGAGAACGGCATCTTCCGCCTGACCGAGCGCGGCCGACCCTTTGCCCGCTCGGTGGCGGCTACCTTTGATGCCTATCTCGGTAACGGCCGTGGCCGGCATTCGGTGGCGGTCTGACCGATGCGCCTATCCGTACTGTGGGCATCAGAGCGCCTTGTGCGCGCGGCGCTCTGGCAACACCGGTTTCCAATTTGCAAACCGTTGCCATCTAGGCCATTGGCTTTTGCAGCGCATTTACCTATAGGATCGCCGAGACTCGACATAGAATAAAGAGGTATGCGCGTGACAGCTACATTCGACAAGGTTGCCGACATCATCGCCGAAACGAGCGAGATCGATCGCGAGACGATCACGCCGGAAAGCCACACGATCGACGATCTCGGCATCGACAGCCTGGATTTCCTCGACATCGTGTTTGCGATCGACAAGGAATTCGGCATCAAGATCCCGCTCGAGCAGTGGACGCAGGAAGTCAACGAAGGCAAGGTTTCGACCGAAGAGTACTTCGTTCTGAAGAACCTCTGCGCCAAGATCGACGAACTGCGGGCTGCCAAGGGCTGATCGGGCTTTCGCCCGAGCCTTGCCGCACCAATTCCAATGCCGCCCGTCGCGCCCTGCGCTTGACAGGCGGCATTGGCGTTTTTACTTGAGCCCGAAACGAACGGCCCGAAAACGAACAGGGTGAGCCTCAATGCTCCTTGAATACTTCCAGATGATCGATCGTGTCGAAACGGTCGATCTTTCGGCTGGCCGGCTGACGGCGCGGTCCGTGGTGCCAGAGAAGAGCCCGGTGTTCGAAGGCCATTTCCCAGGCTATCCGCTGGTTCCGGGCGTGCTTCTGATCGAGACCATGGCGCAGGCCTCCGGTTTCCTGGTGCTGGCCGCCACCAATTTTGCCGCCATGCCCTTCCTGATGTCGGTCGACGGCGCCAAGATGCGCACCTTCGTCGAGCCCTCGGCCGAACTTGAGATCGAGGCTTTCCTCGAACACGAAGGCTCGGGCTTTGCCGTCACCAAGGCGAAGATCACCTCGGCCGGCAAAAAGGTGTGCGACGCCCAGCTGAAACTGAGGACGATGCCGTTCGATCAGGTTCCGCTCGGCGATATCGTGCGCAAGCGGGCCGAGGAAGTGGGTCTGATGGCGGCTCTTTCGGCAACAGCCGGTTCGGAGAAGTAAGATGAGCAAATCCGCAAACGACGTTGTCATTACCGGCGTCGGTATCGTCACCAGCCAGGGCGTCGGCGTCGAGCCGCATCTGGCGCTGCTCACCGCCGGCACATCGCCGGCCGTGCGGGTCGAGACAGAAAAGTTCAGCCCCTATCCGGTGCATCCGCTGCCGGAAATCGACTGGTCGCAGCAGATCGCCAAGCGTGGCGACCAGCGCCAGATGGAAAACTGGCAGCGCCTCGGCGTGTTTGCCGCCGGCCTGGCGCTCGATGATGCCGGCCTCAAGGACAATCTCGAAGCCTGCGGCAGCATGGACATGATCGTCGCTGCCGGCGGCGGCGAGCGCGACATCAATGTCGACTCGCTGATCGTCGACGAAGCGCTGAAGCGCAACGATCGCGAACAGCTCCTCAACGAAAAGCTGACGACCGAGTTGCGCCCGACGCTGTTCCTCGCCCAGCTTTCCAACCTGCTCGCCGGCAACATCTCGATCGTGCACAAGGTCACCGGTTCTTCGCGCACCTTCATGGGCGAGGAAGCGGCCGGCATCTCGGCGATCGAAACCGCCTTTGCCCGGATCAAGGCCGGCCAGTCGACGCACACGCTCGTCGGCGGCGCCTTTTCGGCCGAGCGTCTCGACATCATCCTCCTCATCGAAGCGATCCAGGGCCATGCGCTCGGTGACTGGCACCCGATCTGGTCGCGCAGCCAGGATAATGGCGGCGGCATGATCCTCGGCTCGGTCGGCGCCTTCCTGGTGCTGGAATCGCGCGAATATGCCGAAGCCCGCGGCGCCCGCATCTATGCTTCGATCGACGCGATCGGCGGCGACCGCGGCGCGCGCGACGGCGGCAAGCTCGAAGCGCGTCTTGGCGACCTCGCCAAGCCTGCGGAAAAGCTTGATGCGGCCTCAACCGTCGTGTTCTCCGGTACGTCTGGTTTCCATGAGCTCGTGGCGCGCGAAAAGGCGTTCCTCGACAAGACGTTTGCCGGTGCGCCGGTGCGTGCCTATGGCGGTCTCGTCGGCCACAGCATCGAGGCGCAGTTCCCACTGGGCTTGGCGCTGGCAGCACTGACGCTGGGCGAGGGCGCCAAGGTGCCGGCCTTTGACGCCGGTGCGGAAAAGCCGATGACGGCGGCGGCGAAAAGCGCCGTGGTCACCACCATCGGCCATTCGCGCGGCGAAGGCGTCGCCGTTCTTTCGGCGGAATAACAGGAGCGGACCATGAGCAACGCTTACAAGGACCATCTCGGCCGCCCGATCATCGCCATTACCGGCATGGGCGTCATCACCTCGCTCGGCCAGGGGGTCGAAGACAACTGGGCAGCCCTTTCGGGCGGCGTCTCGGGCATCCACAAGATCACCCGTTTCCCGACGGAAGGCCTGAACACCCGCATCTCCGGCACGGTCGATTTCATCGATATCCCCGCTGCCAACTCCGTCGAGCGTTCCTATGCCATGGCGCGCGAAACGACGCTGGAAGCTTTGGCGCAGGCCGGTATTTCCGGCGATTTCAACGGCCCCTTGTTCCTGGCTGCCCCGCCGGTCGAGCCGGAATGGAGCGCGCGCTTCGAGCTTGCCGACCGTTCGCCGCCTTCGGAACAGCCGGGTGATGCCTATAACCGCTTCCTCGCCGCCATGCGCCAGAAGGCCGATCCGGTGTTCCACGAGGCCGTGCTCTTCGGCTCGATCTCGGAACGCCTTGCCGATCGCTTCGGCACGCGCGGCCTGCCGGTGACGCTGTCGACCGCTTGCGCTTCGGGCGCCACCGCGATCCAGCTCGGCGTCGAGGCAATCCGCCAGGGCCGCACCGATCGTGCGCTGACGGTTGCGACCGACGGCTCGGTCAGCGCCGAGGCACTGATCCGCTTCGCGCTGCTTTCGGCCCTCTCCACCCAGAACGATCCGCCGGAAAAGGCCTCCAAGCCCTTCACCAAGGACCGCGACGGCTTCGTCATTGCCGAAGGTGCCGCGACCCTGGTGCTGGAATCGCTCGAAGCGGCTGTTGCCCGCGGCGCCCGCGTCTACGGCATCCTCAAGGGCTGCGGCGAGAAGGCCGACCTCTTCCACCGCACGCGCTCTTCACCGGACGGTGGCCCGGCGATCGCGACGATCCGCGCGGCCCTTGCCGACGCCGGCATCAATGAGGACGGTATCGGCTACATCAACGCGCACGGCACCTCGACGCCCGAAAACGACAAGATGGAATATCTGTCGATGTCGGCCGTCTTTGGCGATCGCCTGCCGTCGATCCCGGTCTCGTCCAACAAGTCGATGATCGGCCACACGCTGACGGCCGCCGGTGCGGTCGAGGCGGTGTTCTCGATCCAGACGATGCTGACCGGTACGCTGCCGCCGACGATCAACTACCAGAACCCCGATCCGGCGATCGTGCTCGACGTGGTGCCGAACGTGAAGCGCAGCCAGCAGGTGACTGCGGTGCTGTCGAACTCCTTCGGCTTCGGCGGCCAGAACGCCAGCCTTGTCATGACCGCCGAGCCGGCCTAAGCCGGAAACTCAAGAGCTGCAGCGCCTTTCTCGCGCCCCGTCGGGCGCGCGGCGCTGCAAAATCCAAGACGCAAACATGCCGCCAAGGCAGAGGAAGAACCATGCGCGCCCTGCAACTGCTCGATGACCGCAAGCTCGAAATCACCGACATTCCGGAACCGGAAGCGCCCGGCCCGGGCGAGGTGACCCTGCGCGTCAAGGCGGTTGCGCTCAACCATATCGACGTCTGGGGCTGGCGCGGCATGGCCTTTGCCAAGCGCAAGATGCCGCTCGTCATCGGCGCGGAAGCATCCGGCGTGGTCGACGCGATCGGTCCGGGCGTTTCGAGCGTGCTTCCGGGCCAGCTCGTATCGATCTATGGCGCGCGTACCTGTGGCCTCTGCCGTCCGTGCAAGGAAGGCCGCGACAATCTCTGCGAACATGTCGGCGGCGTGCACGGCTTCCATCTCGACGGCTTCGCGCAGGAAAAGATCAACCTGCCGGCGCGCCTGCTGGTCCCGGCGCCTCCGGGTGTCGATGCCGTCGCTGCAGCGCTTGCTCCGGTCACCTTCGGTACCGTCGAGCACATGCTGTTCGACAATGCCAAGCTTGAGCCGGGTGAAACCATCCTCGTCCATGCCGGCGGCTCCGGCATCGGCTCGGCGGCGATCCAGCTTGCCAAGAAGATCGGCTGCACGGTGATCACCACCGTCGGTTCCGACGACAAGATCGAGAAGGCCAAGGCGCTCGGCGCCGATCACGTCATCAACTACCGCACCGATCGCTTTGAAGGCGTGGTGCGCAAGCTCACCAAGAAGAAGGGCGTCGACGTCGTGTTCGAACACGTCGGCAAGGACACCTGGGCGGGCTCGATGCTCTGCATGAAGCGCGGCGGCCGTCTGGTCACCTGCGGTTCCACCTCGGGCGTTTCCACCGACATGAACCTGATGATGCTGTTCCAGCAGCAGCTGAAGCTGCTCGGCTCCTTCGGCTGCCGCATGGAGAACATGGCGAACGCCATGCAGAAGATGGCCCGCGGCCTGGTGCATCCGGTCATCGACACTGAAATCAGCCTCGATCAGATCGACCGGGCGCTGGAGCGCATGGAATCGCGCCAGATCTTCGGCAAGATCATCCTGAAGATGGATTGATCGACGTGCGCATGCTGATCACACGGCTGGTGCTGGCGGCGGATCGTACCCGCCAGTGGCTGATCGCGCAGTTCGTTTTCCTGCTGCTGACGATCCTGAAGATGTTTCCGGCCGATGCCGCGATCCGCTTCATGGATCGTGCCCTGCGGTTCATCGGGCCGAAGACCAGCCGGCAGAAGCTGACGCTCACCAACCTGCGCAACGCTTTTCCTGAGAAAAGCGAGGCGGAGATCAACGCGATCGCGCTTGAGAGCTGGGGCAACATGGGCCGCATGGCGGCCGAATACGTGTTCCTCGACCGTCTGTTCGATTTCGACCCCGAGCGCACGACGCCCGGCCGTGTCGAGGTGTCGGGCATCCCGTTGTTCCTCGAGCTTCGCGACAATCCGCGCCCCTTCATCGTCTTCACCGCGCACAGCGGCAATTTCGAGATGCTGCCGGTCGCCGGCTCCGCCTTCGGCCTCGACGTGACCGTGCTGTTCCGGCCGCCGAACAACCCTTACGTGGCGGAAAAAGTGTTCAAGTTCCGCGAGGAGCGCATGGGCAATCTGGTGCCGTCACACGCCGGCTCGTCCTTCGCACTCGCCCGCCAGCTCGAACGGGGCCTGGGCGTCGGCGTTCTCGTCGACCAGAAGTTCCGCAAGGGGCTGAAGACCAAGTTTTTCGGCCAGGACGTGCAGACCAATCCGCTGCTGGCCAAGCTCGTCCGCCAGTTCAACTGCGAAGTCTATCCGGCCCGCTGCATAAGGCTGCCGGGCGGCCGTTTCCGGCTGGAGCTGGAACCGGCGATCGCCATTCCCCGCAAGGCCGACGGCAATGTCGACGTCACCGCCACGGCGCAGGTGCTGAACGACAAGGTGGAAAGCTGGGTGCGCGAGTATCCGGGCCAGTGGCTCTGGTATCACGACCGCTGGCACATCAAGCGCTACCTCAAGGACTGATTCCCCTCCGCACGAACGATCGCGCTTGAGCTTGCTTCCGGGCAGCCTTGAGAATTCGGCGCGTTCCGATTTCGGTTCGGCGAGCATCACCTTCGTGGTCCGTCCGCGGCAGCGCATGCCCTTTGTCCCGAAATTGCTTCAAAAGGTTAAGTTTTTCTTTCTGCTGTTGAACGCTAACGCAATGAGTGTAAACTCAACGTTGTCTCGCGAGGGGAAGACTGCAAGCGCTTTGGGTGGCCGGAGCGGTGTGGTTTTACACGGAAAGGGTGGGGAAGCCTCAAAACTAAATCAGTGTCTGCAGCATCAACGCCTGTCTTGAAGTGCATCGAAGCGGCTCTGCCGTGGGGGAATTGGGGTTTCGAATTGAACGCACTGATTGAGCTGTTCTGGTTCAAGTATTCGCAGCTGCAGTATGCCGTACGTACGGCAGACGAGCATTTGATCGGCATTCTGGATCGCGAATTGGATCCGATCCTCAGATCCGTCTACGACGAGAAGGCGGTGAGCGTCGAAGATGCCCGACTTCAGTTCCAGTTCCTGATCGACATCCTGCGCGTCGAAGCCGACGACATCTCCTGCGTGCTCCGGCACTCGCAATTGCTACAGTCGCTGATCAACCGCTATTTTGCGGCGACGGGCGCGGAGAAATTCGCCGACCTCCAGCTCGAGCGGCTGCCGGCCCAGCCGAGCAAGGGCAGGGCGGATGAAGGCCTGCTCAACGAGGCGATCCTCGACAGCTTTCCGGATCGGATCGCGGTGATCACGCCCGACTACCGCTACCTCTACACGAACCCCCGCAATGCCGACCATCTGGAGAGCCGCCCGATGGATCTGATCGGCCGGCACATCGTCGAGTTCATCGGCATCCAGCGCTTCGAGCAGCGGGTGAAATCCTATCTCGATCGTTGTTTTGCGGGCGAGGTGGTCGACTATACCTTCGCCAAGACCGTCGATGCGCGCACGGTCGTCGTGCGTTGCCGGCTGACGCCATGCATGTCCAGCTCCGGCAAGCTCATCGGCGCGATCCTCGTGATCCAGGAACATGCCGACCGCCGCCGCGCGATCGCGGCCTGACACGTCATTGCCGGCGCTACCAATCAAGAGAGAGTGAGGACCCCAAAGACCCGGCCGGGGATCGCGAGGTCGAACCCGCGGGCGAACTGAACAAACTATGGTGTCTTGGTCATGGGCGGATGCTTCCACATGCCATTGAGCGCCTCGTCTTTCGGCCAATAGAGCCGCATCGCGACGAAGAAGGGACCCTTGGGCGCCGGCAGCCAATTCGGCTCCTTGTCCTTGCCCGGCGACTCGTTCTGAACGTAGAAGGTGTAGCCGCCGTCGGCATCCTTCACGAATTGCGGGAGCATCGGCTTGTTAAGCAAATAGCGGTTGATCGGATTGGCAACGAGCAGGCTCGCCGGCAGATCATACATCGTCAGCGACCAGAAGGCGTTGACCGGCGGCATCTTATCGGCGGCGAAATGGACGGTGTAGCGGTTGGCGCCGTCGAGCTTCTGCCCTTCGACGTCAGTGGCGTAGACCGGATACATCGCCTCCTGCTTCGAATTGCCGTAAATGCCGAGAACGGCCGCCGCCATGCGGTAGAGATAATTGTTCTTCAGGTATTCGCGCGTGCCGAAGAGGTCGCCCGAGGTCACCGTTCCGGCGTCGATCTGCTTCTTCAAGCCCTCAAGATCGGCCCAGGCGTCGGCCATACCTTGCTCGATGGCGGTCTTGATGTCCGGCGAGAGCGCCGCAACGTCTATGGTCTTGCCTGCACCAACCCCGATCTTGGCAGAACGCGCCATCAACTCGGTCTCGGATGGATTAGTCGGGCAGAACTGCAGGACGAAATTCAGGATGTTGAAGAACTCCAGCGACTTCTTCTCTTCGTCCGGCGAAAGCGGCTTGGTGAAGTCGATTGCGGGAGCGGCCGCAGGCGCCGCCCCGCCGAGAAACGTCGAAAGCGGCTCTGCCTTGTAGCGATCCTGGATCTTCTTCACATTGTCTAAGTCGTCGGGGTTGAATAGCTGCGTGCGATAGGCCCCGAGAACGAGATCGGTCTCGGCGCGAAACACCTTCTTGATGCCCGCAGGCGTCTCGCCTTTCCAGCCCGGGCCGGCGACCAGGAAGCTGCCGCCGTCGTTGCCGGTCGTGCGGCTGCCGGCATAGTCGAAGTTGAACGTATAAGCGTCGATGAGCTGGATGCTGAAGTACCGGTCCTTCTCGATCACTGGTACGGTGAGGACCATCGGCTCCGCACGCAGGTCCATGCCGATCATCGAATAGGGCGTGTCGGAGTTGGGCGTCTGGATCGCCGTATCGGCGGGGGTGTAGACGCGGGGGATGTTCTTGAGGTGGTTCCACGGCGCCTTGTATTCGGGGTTCTTGTCGTCGACGAAATAGGCGTATTGGATGCGGTAGCTGTCCACCATCGGGAAGCCGTAGATATAGGCTTCCTTGGCGATCTTTCGTGCCTCGTCAGGCGTGATTTCGCTCTGGGCGGCCGCAGTGCCTGGGAAGCGCAATGACGGCATCAGGGCGATCCCGCCGACAAAAGCTCTTCGTGTGATCGTTGTCATGGGCATCGCCTTCCTCGGTTGGCGCATGACGTTCTGCATCGTTCATCAGCGCCGTGTGGACCTGTGAATTCGCAGGAGAAATGAGTAGGTGACTGAAATTTTACAGCGATTTAACGTACGCTGCCGCGCATCGCCAGAACGATTGGGATCGCGTTGCTCCCAAACTCGATCCAGTTTCGCGTATAGCACGAATGGCGTTGCGTTTACAGTCAGATTGTATGCACCTTTGGTCATCCAAAACGGTAGCTTTTGGGCCAGCAAACAGGGCGTGCCCCAGCGCTGTCGTCGACCGGCAGCTTTGGTCGAAAAGCGAAGTTGCACTAAGCAGGGCGGCTGATTCCTAACCGGCGCATTTCGCGATAGACCGTGGAACGGCCAAAGCCAAGTTGCTTGGCAGCTTCCGCGGGAGGTGTTCCCTCCATGATCGACGCGGCCGCGGAGGCCGCCCGGGACACGGATAAAGGCCCAGTGATCGCCGCCGGCATCATTGATGCGCTGCGCCAGGCCAGGAGTCTCCTGCCTGCGATCTCTACTATCGAGCACGCCAGCATCGCCGGCCGGGCGCGCGCCAGAAAACATGCGGCGCATGCACTTCTCTCCGGCCTTCGGTCGGATGGGAACACATCGCCTTCTCCGGCGATTTCCTCTGGGATCGCGCCGCGAAGACAACCGGCCGGAAACCACTGAACCTGACTGGAAAACAGCGAGCAGCGTGAAGGCGTTCAGGCTTCGTCGCCCTTAACGTTGTTTAGCGGGAAACTAGCGCTATGCCCTTAGAGTGAGAAAAGGGACTTGGTGCGGCCGATGACCGGCCGCGAACAATCCTACCTTGCCGCGTGCCGACCGCCCCGTCTGCCGGTTCACCCAACCGGCGAGGTGATGCTGCGCAAACATTCCTGTTCGAAGCCGACGTGTCGCCTGAGGCTGGTGAAAAAGCCGCGCAGCATATAACCGGCGGTTTCGGCATTGACCGTTTGGTCGGCGGCGCCGAGGCGTTCCAGCATCTCCGTCAGTTCTTCGGCGAAGCACTCGTCTTCGCAGTGCTCGTATTTCAGCCGCTCCAGCGTCGCGCCGAGCGTCGGGTCGCCGCGGAAGGTGCGCTCGATCCACGGGAAGACCAGGCTTTCCTCGCCGGAATGCATTTCGCGGATCATCGGTCCGAGCACCTTGGCGGCGTAGACGCATTTCTGCCGATCGATTTCTGCAGGCAGGCTGTCGGCGATCTCCTCGAGACAGTTGCAGAGCGCAAGCTGCTCCTCATGCGCGCGGGCGAGCCATGCGAAAGGCTCGGCCACCGGGACAGCGCGGGGAGGCGGCTCCAGCCGGCTCCGGATTCGTCCCTCTTCAAAAGTCTTTTTCATCGGCTTCAAACGCCAGCTCCCACGGCGCTCCCTGTTATTTGCCGAGGATGATCCAATCGAGGTGGTGCAGCCTTGATCTGAATCAAGGCCAGGATGCCCCGATTCTGACACTTTCCGGCCAGCTGCGGTGGCGCGCCTCGTTCTGGGGCGTGTCGTCGCGTGCGATCGGACCAAGTTGGGGACCCAACCATGAAATACACATTCGAGATGATCCTGCTCGGGGTCGGTGCTTTCCTGGCGCTCGTCGGCGCCGGGTTTGCGCAGGACCGGCACTTTGAAGCCCATATGTGGGTGCTGTTCTTCGTGCTCCTCGCCGGCACTGTCATGCTGATGCGACGCATCGAGTTCAGCCCGGTTTCCGCCGGCAGGGCGCCACCACCACCGCCGCAGTCGGAATATTTCGACGAGGTGGTCAAGTATGGCGTGATCGCCACCGTCTTCTGGGGCGTCGTCGGCTTTCTCGTGGGCGTCGTGGTTGCACTCCAGCTTGCCTTTCCCGACCTCAACATCGAGCCCTGGTTCAACTTCGGCCGCATGCGGCCGCTGCACACTTCGGCTGTCATTTTCGCCTTCGGCGGCAACGCGCTGATCGCGACGTCCTTCTACATCGTCCAGCGTACCAGCCGCGCGCGCCTTTTCGGCGGCAATCTCGGCTGGTTCGTGTTCTGGGGCTACCAGCTCTTCATCATCATGGCGGCCACCGGCTACCTGCTCGGCATCACCCAGTCGAAGGAATATGCGGAGCCGGAATGGTATGTCGACCTGTGGCTGACGATCGTCTGGGTCGCCTATCTCATCGCCTTCCTCGGCACGCTTCTGACGCGCAAGGAGCCGCATATCTATGTGGCCAACTGGTTCTACCTCGCCTTCATCGTCACGATCGCGATGCTGCACATCGTCAACAACCTGGCGGTGCCGGTCTCCTTCCTCGGCTCGAAGAGCTACTCGGCCTTTGCCGGCGTGCAGGATGCGCTGACGCAGTGGTGGTACGGGCATAACGCCGTCGGCTTCTTCCTGACGGCCGGCTTCCTCGGCATGATGTATTACTTCATCCCCAAGCAGGCCAATCGCCCGGTCTATTCCTACCGCCTGTCGATCATCCATTTCTGGTCGCTGATCTTCATGTACATCTGGGCGGGTCCGCACCACCTGCACTATACGGCGCTGCCCGACTGGGCGCAGACGCTCGGCATGGTCTTCTCGGTCATGCTGTGGATGCCCTCCTGGGGCGGCATGATCAACGGCCTGATGACGCTTTCGGGCGCCTGGGACAAGATCCGTACCGACCCGATCATCCGCATGATGGTGATGGCGGTTGCCTTCTACGGCATGGCGACCTTCGAAGGTCCGATGATGTCGATCAAGACGGTCAACTCGCTCAGCCACTACACCGACTGGACGATCGGCCACGTGCATTCGGGTGCGCTCGGCTGGAACGGCCTCATCACCTTCGGCGCGATCTACTATCTGACGCCCAAGCTATGGAACCGCGAGCGGCTCTATAGCGTGCGCATGGTCAACTGGCACTTCTGGCTCGCCACGCTCGGCATCGTCGTCTACGCGGCGGTCATGTGGGTCGCCGGCATCCAGCAGGGCCTGATGTGGCGCGAGTACGACGACCAGGGCTTCCTCGTCTATTCCTTCGCGGAATCGGTCGCGGCCATGGTTCCCTACTACGTGCTGCGTGCTCTTGGCGGCGCACTGTTCCTCGCCGGGGCTCTGCTCATGGCCTTCAACGTAACAATGACCATCCTCGGCCGCGTGCGTGACGAAGCTCCGATCTTCGGTGCTGCTCAGCCCGCGCTGAAAGCTGCGGAATAGGAGGGCATAGACCATGTCCATTCTCGACAAACACGCGACCCTTGAACGCAACGCCACCCTGCTGCTCGTCGGCTCGCTGCTCGTCGTCTCCATCGGCGGCATCGTGGAAATCGCGCCGCTCTTCTATCTCGAAAACACCATCGAGAAGGTGGAGGGGATGAGGCCCTATTCGCCGCTGGAGCTCGCCGGTCGCGACATCTATGTGCGTGAAGGCTGCTACGTCTGTCACAGCCAGATGATCCGGCCGTTCCGCGACGAAGTGGAGCGCTACGGTCATTACTCTCTGGCGGCGGAATCCATGTACGACCATCCGTTCCAGTGGGGCTCCAAGCGCACCGGACCGGACCTCGCCCGCGTCGGCGACCGCTATTCCAACGAATGGCACGTGCAGCACATGACCGAGCCGCGCTCGGTCGTGCCGGAATCGGTCATGCCGAGCTACGCCTTCCTCAAGGAGACGACGCTCGACGTGAACAACATCGCCGCGAACCTGAAGGCCAACAAGGCGGTCGGCGTTCCCTATACGGACGAGATGATCGACAACGCGCTTGCCGACATCAAGGCGCAGGCTGATCCGAATGCCGACACCTCCGGCGTCGAGGCGCGCTATCCGAAGGCCAAGCTCGGCGACTTCGACGGCAACCAGCAGAGGCTGACGGAGATGGACGCGCTCGTCGCCTATCTGCAGATGCTTGGTACGCTGGTCGACTTCTCCACCTACGACGACACCACCGGTTATCGCTAAGGGAGACACGCACATGGAAACCTATACGGCCATGCGCCAGTTCGCCGATAGCTGGGCGCTCCTTGCCATGACGCTCTTCTTCCTCGGCGTCGTCGGCTTCATCTTCCGGCCCGGCGCCAAGAAGGCCGCCGATGATGCCGCAGCCATCCCCCTGAAGGAGGATTAATAGTATGGCGGACAAACACGTCGACGAAATCAGCGGCGTCGAGACCACCGGCCACGAGTGGGACGGTATCCGCGAACTGAACAACCCGATGCCGCGCTGGTGGGTCTATACCTTCTACGCGACCATCGTCTGGGCGGTCGGCTACATGATCGTCTATCCGGCGGTGCCGCTTCTGACGGACGCGACCAAGGGTGTGCTCGGCTATTCGAGCCGCGCCGAGGTGAGCGCCGAACTCGCCAGCGCCAAGGCGGCCCAGGCCGGCAATCTCGAAAAGATCGCCTCGAGCTCGATCGAGCAGATCATTGCCGATCCGCAGCTGCAGCAGTTCGCCGTTTCCGGCGGCGCATCGGCCTTCAAGGTCAACTGCGCCCAGTGCCATGGCTCGGGTGCTGCGGGTTCCGCCGGCTTCCCGAACCTCAACGACGACGACTGGCTCTGGGGCGGCAAGCCCGAGGAGATCTACCAGACGATCGCTCACGGCATTCGCTACACTGGCGATGGCGAGACCCGCGTTTCGGAAATGCCGTCCTTTGCCGAAATCCTGCAGCCGGAAGAGATCAAGCAGACGGCGGCCTACGTCGTCAGCCTTACCGGCACGCCGTCGGACGTCTCGATGGTCGAGCCGGGCAAGGCACTGTTCGAAGCCAATTGCGCCTCCTGTCATGGTGCCGATGCCAAGGGCAACCGCGAGTTCGGCGCGCCTGATCTCGCCGACGCACTGTGGCTCAACGGCGAGGGCGAGCAGGCGATCGTCGCCCAGATGAAGGCACCCAAGCACGGCGTCATGCCCGCCTGGCTGCCGCGCCTCGGCGACACCACGGTCAAGCAGCTTGCGGTGTTCGTGCATTCGCTGGGCGGGGGCGAGTAGGCTATCGTCTGTGGTTGGTGGGCGGGCTGCCCCTCAACCGCCTGCCGGCACCTTCTCCCCGCAGGCGGGGAGAAGGGAAACGCGGCGCCAGCATCGCCAATCTCGAGCGTTGAGGCTTGGCGACAGAGAGCGAGCCAAGCGTTTCTCTCCCCGCGTGTGGGGAGAGATGTCCGGCAGGACAGTGAGG
Source organism: Sinorhizobium sp. NFACC03 (assembly GCF_900103435.1). Lineage (NCBI taxonomy): Bacteria > Pseudomonadati > Pseudomonadota > Alphaproteobacteria > Hyphomicrobiales > Rhizobiaceae > Sinorhizobium > Sinorhizobium sp. NFACC03. Next base: position 7,223 of record NZ_FMXF01000020.1, on the reverse strand, counting down.
GTCGATCCTAAAGTCGTAAAGTGGGGATGGGTGTCCACAGGATATGGATGGCGCCTTAATCACCTCCTTCATTCCTGTGCTCGTCACAGGAATCCAGCAGCGCCGCGTCGGCGGCGCGGGAGACCCCTTGCAGTCTGCAAATCAGGCGTCCCGGCTCTGCTCCTCCCGCCGTGCCGACGCACGGCTGCTGGATCTCTGTGACAAGCACAGAGATGAGGGTGGAGATGGCTGCGGTCGCTCAGCCTGCCGAAGGGGCAGCCCTCGTTCCCGTGCTGGTCTGGGGCGTCGACTGCCCTTACTGCGCCGACCAAACCGCCAGCTCGTATCCGTCAGGGTCGGCGAAATGGAAGCGGCGGCCGCCGGGGAAGGTGAAGATCGGCTTGACGATCTTGCCGCCGGCCTTTTCGACGCGGGCCAGCATGTCCTCGAGGTTGTCGGCATAGAGGATGATCAGCGGCCCACCGCTGCCGACGGGACCCGTGGTGGTGAAACCGCCGGTCAGACGGCCGTCCTGGAATTCGCAATATTCCGGGCCGTAGTCGGTGAAGGTCCAGCCGAAGGCGCTGCCGTAGAAGGCCTTGGCGGCAGCGATGTCGGAGACGTTGAACTCGACATAGTCGATGCGGCTGTCGTTGCCCTTGTTGCCCATTTTCCTACCTGTCTTTTCCGGATTCCATGATTGATTTCAAAGTGGCGAGATCCTTTGCCACCCAACCGGCGTCGCCGGCAAATTGTTCAGCGCTCATGCCCGGCTGACGCAGCAGCGTGAACATCACCTCCGCCCCGTCGCCGTTCGGCACGACGCGCAGCGCGTTATGAACCTCGGTACCGTCCGCGAGCGTGACGAGATGATCGACGACTCCGAAGTCGTTGGCGGGGGCGAAGCGCACACGGGCCTCGCCGAGCGGTCCCGGCGCCAGCCAGTCCTCGCCGTCGCGCGTCAGGCCCGACGATAGGCCGGACGCCCAGCGCGGCATGTTCTCGGGCTTGGCCATGAAGGCATAGACCTCGCGCCAGTCGCGGGCGATGGTGGTGTGGATGATCTTTGCTTCAAGTGTTGCCATGCTTGGTTCTCCTGAGTGAGGACGTAGCACGGGCGGCCCCGCCGGTCTTGAACGAAACGGCCAGTCAGGCCGCTTGCCGATGGGCGGAAAGCTGGCGGCGGATTTCCGCCGGTGAAAGCGACGTCAGTTCCCTGGCTTCGCGCGAAAGATGCGCCTGGTCGGCATAGCCGGCATCAAGAGCGAGGATGCCGAGGCGTACGGATGGCTCGCCGCGGCATGCCCCAAGGAATCGTTGCAGACGCAGGATGCGATCGAGGGTCTTGGCGCCATAGCCGAAATGTTCGTGGCAGCGGCGGCGCAGCGTCCGCTCGCTGGTGCCGGTGGCGGCGGCCAATGCGCTGATGGGGTTGTCGGACGAATCGCGCCGTTGCGTGAGATGGGCGAGCGCGGCTGCGACATCGCCGGGCGGCGGGGAGACGGCCGGTGAGCGCTCTAGCACTGCTGCCGCCATGATATCGGCGCGGATGGCATCCGGCGCGTCCTGAAGCTTGGCATCAAGTTCGCGCGCGGCTTTGCCCCAGAAGGCGTCGAGCGGGACGATTTGACCGGTGATTTCCGAAAGCGATGTGCGCAGAAACGACGCGGCGACGCCCGGGCGGAAGCGCAGGCCGATGACCTTGGCGCCCGGCGCGATCACGGGAAAGGCAGCGGTCCGATCAGGGCCGGCAACGACGAGACCGCGATTGGACCAGAGGATGTCGACGCAGCCGTCGGGGACGACCGCGATCGGCGCGGGCGGTCCCTCCGGCATCTGGTGGCTCCACAGGCATTCGACATGCCCGGCGAGAGCGTGAGGCGCGGCACGCTCGCGATAGGTGCCGCGCTGTTTGGCCAGCGTCAGGGGCTCGAGGGAGCCGTGCATGCTTTCTCCTTCGCGACTGTCCTGCCTTGCCTTCAGCATAGCCGATATAGGGAAACATGCAGCAATTCAAAGTACTACGGCGACCTTTGCGCGTCTCATAAGGCGCGTGGCGTTGTGGTGCAGATGGGCTCGAGCGCAAGGCCCTTGGCGTCCTTCCGCACCAAAGGTCGTTGCCGACCGCTGCGGTTCCGATGGCTCGGACGTTTCGCCGCATGGCGCGGCCTTAGGCCGCAAACTTGACACAGATCAACGTTTTCGGCGGTCAAATCGGGCAAGACATGGCTCAATACGCGATATCCGGGATGTCCCACTTATGAACTCTCAATCCGCCGCCAACGCCGCATCCGTCGAACGTCACGAGGCCGAACCGGTCAATGCGGCGCATGTGCGCAAGCCGCTCTACGAAAAGCGCAAGAAGATCTTCCCGAAACGCGCCGAGGGCAGCTTCCGCCGCTTCAAGTGGCTGGTGATGCTGGTGACGCTCGGCATCTACTATCTGACGCCGTGGATCCGCTGGGATCGCGGCGAACATGCGCCAGATCAGGCGGTGCTGGTCGATCTCGCCGCCCGTCGCTTCTATTTCTTCTTCATCGAAATCTGGCCGCAGGAATTCTTCTTCGTGGCCGGCCTGCTGGTCATGGCAGGCTTCGGCCTGTTCCTGGTGACGTCTGCCGTCGGGCGCGCCTGGTGCGGCTATACCTGTCCGCAGACGGTGTGGGTCGATCTCTTCCTGGTGGTGGAGCGCTACATCGAAGGCGACCGCAACGCCCGCATGAAACTCGACGCCGGCCCCTGGACGGTCGCCAAGATCGTCAAGCGCGTGTCGAAGCACTCGATCTGGATCCTGATCGGTATTGCCACCGGCGGCGCGTGGATCTTCTATTTTGCCGATGCGCCGACGCTTCTGAAAAGCTTCGTTTCGCTGGAAGCACCAACCGTCGCCTACATGACCGTCGGTATCCTGACCGCCACCACCTATGTCTTCGGCGGGCTGATGCGCGAGCAGGTCTGCACCTATATGTGCCCCTGGCCGCGCATCCAGGCGGCGATGCTCGATGAGAATTCGCTGGTCGTCACCTATAACGACTGGCGCGGCGAGCCGCGCTCGCGCCACCAGAAGAAGGCGGTGGCAGCCGGGGAGGCCGTCGGCGATTGCGTCGATTGCAACGCCTGCGTCGTCGTCTGTCCGATGGGCATCGACATCCGTGACGGCCAGCAGCTCGAATGCATCACCTGCGCGCTCTGCATCGACGCCTGCAACGGCGTCATGGACAAGGTCGGCCGCGAGCGCGGACTGATCTCCTATGCGACGCTGAACGACTATGCCTCCAACATGGCGCTTGCCACCAATGGCGGCACGACGGCGATCGACCCGAGCCGGATTCGCAACGCGGATGGCGCCTTCTCCGACAAGGTCCGCCATTTCAACTGGAAGATCGTCTTCCGTCCGCGCGTGCTCGTCTATCTCGGTGTCTGGACGCTCGTCGGCATCGGGCTGCTCTATGCGCTCTTGTCGCGCGACCGGCTGGAGATCAACGTGCTGCACGACCGCAACCCGCAATTCGTCGTCGAATCCGACGGTTCGGTGCGCAACGGCTACATGGTCAAGCTCTTGAACATGATCCCCGAACAACGCACCATCACGCTCGCGATCGACGGTATGTCTTCGGCGACGATGCGCATCGCCGGCCAGGCGGCGGGCGACGGCCGCACCTTTGCGATCGGCGTCGATCCGGACAAGGTCACCGCCGTGAAAGTGTTCGTGACGCTGCCGAAGGACAAGCTTGGCGAAGCGGCTGACGGTTTCAGCCTGATCGTCGAGGATCCGTCGAGCCACGAGCGCGACGTCTACAAGGCCAACTTCAACAGCCCTGGAGCGGCGAAATGATCACCAAACAGGCAAAGGCACCGCGGCCCTTCACCGGCTGGCATATGCTGGGCGTCATGGTGCTGTTCTTCGGCACGATCATCACCGTCAATCTGATCATGGCCTGGAATGCCAGCCATAGCTGGAGCGGGCTGGTGGTGCAGAACACTTATGTCGCCAGCCAGCAGTTCAACGGCAAGGTGAAGGAGGCGAAGGCCTTCGCCGCCAGCGGGCTCGAAGGCAAGCTCAGTGTCGAACAGGAAGCGCTGCGCTACACGCTAACGCGACAGGGCAAGCCGGAACTGACCGCGGACAAGGTGGTCGCGGTCCTGAAGCGCCCGGTCGAGGAGCATGAGGATGTGACGGTCGAGATGGCGCATCAGGGCGAGGGCGTGTTCGTTGCTGCCGCGACGCTGAAGCGCGGCCAGTGGATCGCCGATATCACCGCGACCAAGGGCGACACGGTCGTCTATCGCCAGGCCATCCGCTTCATGGCGCCGGGAGCAGCGCAATGAGCTGCTGCGCTCCTGGAACCGAAATGGCTCTGGAGATCGACAGGGCCGGGCAGGGACTGCCCACATCGGAAGAGCTCTGGCTGACGAGCCGGTCGCTCGGCGGCGGGTTGCGCCAGACGGACCTCAGCGTACCCGGCGTGCATTGCGGCGCCTGCATCGCGACACTTGAGGGCGCCTTGAAAGCGCGGCCCGAGGTTGAGCGGGCGCGCGTCAACCTTTCGTCGCGGCGGGTGGCGATCGTCTGGAAGGAAGAGGTCGATGACGCCCGCACCGATCCGCGGGAACTGGCGCGCACCATCCGCGCGCGGGGCTACGAGACCCATCTCTTCGCGCCGGGCGAGGAAGACGGCGACCAGACGCTGAAGCAGCTGGTGCGCGCCGTCGCCGTTGCGGGCTTTGCCTCGGCCAATATCATGCTGCTCTCCGTCTCCGTCTGGTCGGGCGCGGAGGCGGCCACGCGCGATCTCTTCCACTGGATCTCGGCGCTGATTGCCGCGCCGACGCTGATCTATTCCGGGCGCTTCTTCTACGCGTCCGCCTGGAATGCGCTGAAGCACGGCCGCACCAACATGGACGTGCCGATCGCGCTTGCGATCACGCTCTCCTTCTCGATCTCGCTCTACGAGACGATTACCCACGGCACCCATGCCTGGTTCGACGGCACGGTGATGCTTCTCTTCTTCCTGCTGATCGGCCGCACGCTCGATCATATGATGCGCGGGCGTGCGCGTTCTGCGATCAGCAGCTTGGCCAGGCTGTCGCCGCGCGGCGCGATGGTGCTCGATGCCGACGGCGGGCGCGAATATCGTCCGGTCGACGAGATCAAGCCGGGCGAAAAGCTGGCGATCGCCGCCGGCGAACGCATCCCGGTCGATGGTCGCATTCTCATCGGCGCCAGTGACCTCGATCGCTCGATCGTCAATGGCGAGAGCGCGCCGGTGCCGGTCAAGGCAGGCGACAGCGTCGAGGCGGGCACGCTGAACCTCACCGGACCGGTGACGATCGAGGCGACCGCTGCGGCGCGCGACTCGCTGCTTGCCGAGATCATGGGCCTGATGGAGGCCGCCGAAGGGGGCAGGGCACGCTATCGCCGTATCGCCGACCGGGCGGCGCAATATTACTCGCCCGCGGTGCACCTCCTGGCGCTTTTGAGCTTCATCGGCTGGATGTTCGTCAATGGCGACTTCCACCATGCGATGCTGGTTGCGGTCGCGGTATTGATCATCACCTGCCCCTGCGCGCTAGGGCTGGCGGTGCCGGTCGTGCAGGTGATTGCCGCCGGACGGCTGTTCCAGAATGGCGTCATGGTCAAGGACGGCTCGGCCATGGAGCGGCTGGCCGAAATCGATACGGTGCTGCTCGACAAGACGGGCACGCTGACGGTGGGCGAGCCGCGGCTCGTCAATGGCCAGGATATTCAGGCATCGGTACTGGCCACAGCGGCGGGGCTGGCTGCTCATTCGCGCCATCCGCTGGCCATGGCCATTCACGATGCTGCAAAGCTTGCCCCTGTCATTGCCGGCGAGATCCGCGAGATTCCCGGTGCCGGGATCGAGGCCCGCACGGAAGCGGGCACCTACCGGCTCGGCAGCCGCGCTTTTGCCTGTGGCGACGCCGGCGAGGCGAGCGGCCAATCCGAGACGATCCTGTCGCTCGACGGCCGCGAACTTGGCTGCTTCCGCTTCGAGGATCGGCTCAGGCCCTACGCCCGTGAAAGCATCGAGGAGCTTGGCCGGCTCGGCCTGTCGACCGGCATTCTCTCCGGTGACCGCGAACCTGTCGTGGCGGCGCTTGCCCGCCGGGTCGGCATCGACAGATTCAAGGCTGAGCTGACGCCGCGTGGCAAGGTGGACGAATGTGCGCTTGCGGCCGAAGGGGGCCGCCGCGTGCTGATGGTCGGCGATGGCATCAACGACGCTCCGGCGCTTCGCGCTGCCCATGTCTCGATGGCCCCGGCAACGGCCGCGGACGTCGGGCGCCAGGCGGCGGATTTCGTCTTCCTGCACCAGGGGCTGAACGCTGTGCCGATGGCGATCGACACATCGCGCCGGGCCGGGCGGCTGATCCGCCAGAACTTCGCGCTGGCGATCGGTTACAACGTGATTGCCGTTCCGATCGCGATCCTCGGCTATGCGACGCCGCTGATCGCAGCGGTTGCCATGTCGACCTCGTCGGTGATCGTCGTTGCCAACGCCTTGCGTCTGCGTGCTGCCACCGGCAATGTTGCCGAGGAGGCGCGCGACGGCCAAGCGCCTGCCGCCCTTCGTCCAGTCGGGAATGCCTCATGAACACGCTGATCTATCTCATTCCCATCGCGTTGTTTCTCGGCGGCATCGGTCTCGTCGCCTTCCTCTGGGCGCTGAAGAGCGGCCAGTACGAAGACCTCGAAGGCGCGTCCTGGCGGGTGCTCGACGACGGCGACGGCAAGCCCGAAAAGAAGTGATTTTGTCAGGAATCGCTTGTCGTTAATCGATTTGAATGCCAAAACATCCTCCGCCGTCGCTTCTTGCGCCAGGGCCTTTGACAGAGCCCGCCGCGAGAGGGCGAAGTTCAATTCGAAGGGCCGGCACCGACGCGCTTATCCCGATCGCGCCCGGCACTTCTGTCCAATGGAGGCAATCACGTGTCACAGGCGGAAATCGGCCTAATCGGTCTCGGCGTCATGGGCTCGAACCTGGCGCTCAACATCGCTGAAAAGGGCAACAAGATCGCGGTGTTCAACCGCACCGTCGAGGCGACGCACAAGTTCTACGCGGAAGCCGGCGAGCTCAAGGGCCAGATCGTGCCCTGCGACACCATCGAAGAGTTTGTTGCCGCCATCCGTCCGCCGCGCCCGATCATCATCATGATCAAGGCCGGCGAGCCGGTCGATCAGCAGATGACGATCCTCGAGCCCTACCTTTCCAAGGGCGACA
>NZ_FMXF01000058.1:0-17997 GCF_900103435.1 Sinorhizobium sp. NFACC03 | reverse complement strand
GGGCATCGTCAACTTAACGCAATGTCGAATTCGATGTGCGATGACGGGGCATGCCACATCGTGATCCGCTCTATCGCCGCCATCGCTTCCCCGCCGAGATCATCGCCCACGCGGTGTGGCTGTATTTCCGGTTTCCTCTCAGTCTGCGGATGGTCGAGGACTTGCTGGCTGCCCGTGGGATCATTGTCTCCCATCAGACAATCCGGCAGTGGGCGGAGAAATTTGGCCGCACCTTCGCCAACGAGATCCGCCGTCGATCATCCGGTCGGCTCGGAGATAAATGGTACCTCGATGAGGCCGTTGTTTCGATCCGTGGCAAGAAGCATTGGCTGTGGCGCGCTGTGGATCAGGACGGTTTCGTCTTGGAGGTTCTTGTGCAAAGCCGCCGAAATGCCAAAGCGGCCAAACGCCTGATGCGCAAGCTTTTGAAGAGCCAGGGTCGAGCGCCGCGGGTATTGATCACCGACAAGCTTCGATCTTACGACGCAGTCCGGCGGCGAGAGCGGATCATGAAGCGCTTCAAGTCACGTCGACATCTACAACGCTTCATCTCCATCCATGACCCGATTGCCAACCTGTTCCACATCCCCCGCCACGACATCCCCTCCAGCCATCATCGCGAACTGCGCGCAGCGGCGATGAACCTGTGGGTGAAAATCGCCCGATCATGACCGACGAACTCAGCCGGTGTTATGGCTGCCCTCGTTGCAGTTAAGTTTACGATGCCCTTCGGTGCACAACGAAAGAAGAGAAGGAGTTTCTGAAAATGACGAAGCATCTTCTGGCCGGCGTCTTCATCGACGGAATCCCGTTTTGCGCTGGTTCGGTCGTCGCACATCCGATCACCGCGTCCGAAGCCGTCAAGGCATCCTTCGATATCATCGAGACGAGTATCGCTACCAAGGGCGATACGGCGATCTTCTCGACCCGCGTGCGTGGCGAAGCGGGGACAGAGAAGCCGGCCGCCACCGGCAAGTTCGTTGGATCGGAGGTCTACGCCTATGTCTGGCCGACATCGCTCAACAGCGGCGATATCGGATTTGACAAGGACCAGGGCATCGTTGCGCTTGCCGTGACCTTCCATCCCGATTTTGACGATGGCGCCAACGGCAAGAAGAACCGTGACGCCTGGCATCCGCATTGGGTTGTCTTCAACGAGGACAAGGCGTGCCGCGGCGGTCTGAAGGTGAGGGACATTCCGGAAGGGACCAAACCGAAGCTCCCCGCGACCTGGCCCAATGTTCCGTTGTTGATCGACAGGCCCGACTACCCGACAATGTTGAAGAGCGATTTGGTCGAGGTTTCCATACCGCTGTCGTTTCTTGGCGGATTAGCGCTGCTTCCTATGATGGCGTCACGGCCGGGTTGAAGATAAATGCCAACCTTCACGCGCCGCTCTTGTGTGTCGACAACGTCTTCAAGGTCGCGTCGGGAAACCTCAGCCTGCCGGGTAAGGTGACAGCCGCCAAATGATCGCGGCGAAAGCTACCGGTTCTGCAGTTCCAGTGAGCGAAATCGAAACCTGACACACTCCGACGCCATGACCGATTTACGGCACAAGGCGACCGGGTGTACTCTTCTTCCGGGAACTGCGGCGGCGGTTTAACCTTAGGGGCCGGGATGGCGGCGTCTCTGTGATGGACTGCAACGCCCCCTACAAGGCGCCGGAGACGGGACGATGAGCTTGACACGCCGCCATATGCTGACCGGCACAATCGGGGCCGCAGCCCTTGCTCTTTCGGCGCCAAAGCCGACGCAGGCGGATGATGTGGTGGATTTCCTCTGGCAGCGGACAGGTCGAACGGCAATGCCTTCGGATCGCGTTCGACTCGACATGCCGGCGGAGTTCGCCACAGGCTACACGGTGCCCATGGACATTTCGGTCGACAGTCCGATGACGAAGACCGACTACGTCAAGTCGCTCAGGGTCTTCGCTCCGAAGAATCCGCTTGTGGATGTCGTTCAGCTCCATTTCGTGCCGGAGCGTAGCCTCGCGCGCATCTCGACGCGCATTCGTCTGGCCGCCCCGCAACACGTCGTGGCGCTTGCCGAGATGAGCGATGGCAGCCTGTTGATGACGAAGGCCTGGGTCGCCGTCGCCACCAATGGCTGTCTCTAGGGTCGGGAGGTCGGGCGATGACTACACCTGTTCCTCGCGTATTGGTTCCAGGCTCCGTGTCCAGGAACGAAGTGTTCCAGGTAAAGGCGATTATCCAACACGAGATGGAAACGGGCCTGCGTACCGACAGCGCGGGCCAAGTGATCCCGCGCAAGATCATCAACCGGTTTGTTTGCCGCTACGGTGGCGTCGAGGTGTTCCGTGCCGACTTGCACGAGGCGGTCTCGGCCAATCCATTCCTAGAGTTCTACCTGCGCGCAACGGAGAGCGGACGGCTCGAGTTCATCTGGGAGGAGGATGGTGGCGCCGTCTATTCGCTGTATCACGACATGGCGGTCACCTGACATGAGCGCGAAATCTAGGGGCGTGGCAGTCCGGCGCTGCAAGGAGGTTGCAAGCGACTTCGGCTTGGTGCTCGGACTTTGGCTGTCGGCCCTGCTTGTTCCGGGAGGTGCGATCGCTGCGGATGCGAGCCAGGGGGCCCAGATAGCAGCCACCTGCGCATCCTGCCACGACCCGGGCGGCCGCGGCCACGCTATTCCGCCGGTTACGTCGCTCGACGAGCAGACGATCATCAGGTTGATGCACAACTACCGGTCAAGCGAAGGCGTGAGCCCTGTGATGCACGCCGTCGCGCTGTCGCTGTCGGAAGAGGAACTGGTTGCGGTGGCGCGTCACCTTGCGTCCAAAGCCGGGAATCGAGGCTCGCCATGACGGACTGGACGCGTCGGCAGATCTGCGGGTTGGCCGGAGGTGTGCTGGCGACAGTCGCCGCGCCGCACGTCGGACGAAGCCAGAACGTGCCGCGCGTCATCGTGATCGGCGGCGGCATCGGCGGCGCGACGGTCGCCCGATATCTTGGCGACCTGAGAACGATGGACGTGACCCTGCTTGAGCCGAAACGCCGCTACGTCACCTGTTTCTTCAGCAATCTTTATCTCGCGGGACTTCGTTCGCTCACCAGCCTCACCTTCGGTTTCGAGGCGTTAGTCGAAAGTCATGGCGTCAAAGTGATCCATCAGGCGGCAACGGCGGTCAATCCGGTTACGAAGGCGGTGACGCTTCGAAGCGGGGAGAAGCTGGCCTATGACCGGCTGGTGGTCGCCCCGGGCATTGCCTTCAGATCCGGCGCGATCGGCAATTACGACGCGTCGACCGCAGAAGTCATGCCCCATGCCTGGAATGCCGGGCCCCAGAGCGAGTTGTTGCGACGACAGCTCGAAAGCATGGAGGATGGCGGCGTGTTCGTGATCGTCGCCCCTCCAAATCCGTTCCGTTGTCCGCCGGCGCCCTACGAACGCGCCTCGCTCGCCGCCTACTATTTCAAGAAGTTCAAGCCGAGGTCGAAGATCATTGTCGTGGATGCCAAAGATAGCTTCTCCGGCCAGGAACTGTTCCAGGAGGCCTGGGGGCGCCACTATCCTGGCATGATCGAGTGGCTTCCGTCCCAATTCACGGGGCCGGTCAAGGCCGTTGACGTCGCGGCGCGATTGGTGGTGACCGAAGGTGAGACGTTCAATGCAGCGGTCGCCAACGTCATACCCGCCCAGAAGGCCGGGCTCATCGCCGAGCAGGCGGGCCTCACCGACGTGTCTGGCTGGTGTCCGGTCGATCCGGTGACTTTCGAGTCGACACTCCGGCCCGGTATCCATGTCGTAGGCGACGCGATCATCGGCGGCGACATGCCGAAGTCTGCCTTTTCCGCTAACAGCCAGGCCAAGGCCTGCGCTTTTGCCATTGCGGCTGCGTTCAGGAGTTCGCCGCGCTTTCGGCCGCACCTGTTCAACTCATGCTATACGTTCATGGCACCCGATGACGCGTTCACCAACGCGATCACCTTCGCAGCTGATGACGGGAAGATAAAGGCCACCCGAACCTTCATCAGCAAGGTGGGCGAGAGCCCCGAGGTCCGCCGCCGTACGGCCCATCAAGCCGTCGGCTGGTATTCGGCCTTCACGGCAGACGTGTTCGGCGGAAGCTCCTGATGGAATTCTTGAGCTTGCGGGCCAACGATGTCAGATGAGACTGGCTCCGGCAGGCGCAGAAGCCAAATCGAATTCATCACCACCAGAACGCTCGATCCGGCCATGACAGCCGCCGCGAGGATCGGCTGCAGAAGTCCAAGCGCCGCCGCCGTCAAGGCGATGAAATTGTAACCGAAGGCCCAAAGAAGATTGGTGATAATGGTCCGGCGAACCGCGCGGGCTACGTCAACGACCCAGGGCAGCATCCGGAGCCCGCCGTCCGGCAAGACGAGCCCCGCGGCTTCACAGGCGAGGTCGGTGGCCGAACTGACGGCGATGCCGACATCGGCGTCGGCCAGGACAGGGCCGTCATTGAGCCCGTCGCCGACCATGGCCACCATGCCCCGCGACTGGCGCAGGCGGCGCAAGACACTCCGCTTCGCGTCAGGCGAGAGGCTGGCCGCGACCTGAGCAATGCCAATGATTGCCGCGATGCGTTGGGCCGTCCCGTGCAGATCGCCGGTCAGGAGCACCGGGTGCATTCCGCGGCTTTCGAGCGCCTCGATCGTTGCCGATGCCTCGGGCCGCGGCGTGTCATCGAGCAACAGCAGCGCGCGAACACGGCCCCTCCAGCCGACATGTATGAGTGAACGGCCATCGGCCTCTGCCGCGCGGGCCCGCGCGGACAGGTGCGTCGAAAGAGGCCACCCAAGATCGTCCATCAGCAACGCGCTGCCTGCCGCGATCGCCTCGCCGCTGAGCGTGCCCACGATACCCCGGCCGGGGATGATGTGGACACCCTGCGCCGGCGCCGGCCGAACGCCGCTGGCGCTGGCGGTCGCTGTGACTGCCTTCGCCAGCGCATGATCGGAGTACTGGGCGAGACTGCTTGCGCGCGACAGGACATCGGCCGCCTCAACGCCATCCCGTTCCATCTCGACGATGGTGGGCTTGCCCGCCGTCAATGTGCCCGTCTTGTCGAAAGCCACGCATTTTAGGCCGGCGAGCGCCTCCAGCACGCCGGGATCACGGACCAGGCAACCGCGACGCGCCAACCGCCCGATACCAAGCGTAGTTGCCAGCGGGGCGGCGAGCCCGACCGCGCATGGACAGGCCACGACGAGGACCGCCAGTCCGGTCAGCATCGCCTGGTCGAGCGGCAGGGACTGCGCCCAGTACGCCGCCGTCAGTCCGCTAAGGACGAGGACAATCGGTACCGAAATCGTGACGATCCGGTCGGCGATGCACTGCGTTGGACTGCGGTGCGAGAGTGCATCACGCACGGATCGGCAGATTCGAGCCCATTGGCTGTCGCTGCCGGCGCCGCTGCTGCGGATGAGCAGGGGGCCGTCGAAATTGACGCTGCCGGCGATCACCGGCGCGCCGAGCGCCTTGTGAAGCGACCGGCTTTCGCCGGTGATCACCGCCTCGTCGACGTTCGATTCCCCCTCGCAAACCAGGCCGTCGACGGGAATCCGCTCTCCCGGCAGCACCCGCACGAGCATGCCGGCCATCACCTCACCAGCTTGACGGCGCGTGTCCACGCCGTCAAGCACGACGGTCGCGAACTCGCTTTCTGCCGTCAGCAAGGGCTCGAGGTCGCGGGCAGCATTGGCCCGTGCGGCGGCCTCGAGATAGCGCCCAAGCGTGAACAGCAACAGCACCATTGCCGCGGTATCGAAGTACACATGGGCGCCCTCTAGCATGGCAAAGACGGAGTAGAAATAGGCCGATGCCACCCCCACCACGATCAACGCCGAGGAGGTCAGGCGCCCCGCCAGGGCGCTTTCGAACGTTTCCTGTAGGAAGGGGCCGCCGAGGAGCACGATCGCCGGCGTCGTGAACGCGAAGAGCAGCCCGTGAACCCATGGAAGCAGATAAGCATCGGCGTCGGAAATTGCGCCGGTGTAGAGAAAAAGACTGACGAGCATGATGTTCATGGAGAGGAAGGCCGCGACCCCGAGCCGGATCAGAAGCCACGCCGCCTCGGCCTCCTCGCCTCTGCCTTCCTTGACCTGATAGGCGATGTAGCAGCCGTAGCAGCAGAAGTTTCTTTCGGCTCCATTCAGCCTACGCTGCAGCGGCCGCCGGCCGACCGGAAGCAGGCAATGATCGCAGAACGCTTCGCCTTGCGCGCTCATAGGAGATGATCCCCATGGAAAAAGCCGACAGGCAGGACGCCACGGCCCAGCGTCACGAGGCCCAGAATCAGAATGAACGTACCGGCAATCCGGACGCCGCGCTGTCGCCACAAGGGTCGCATGACACCGCTGATCCCGCCCATCATCAGCATCGCCGGAAAGGTGCCGAGCCCGAAAACAGCCATTGTAAGAAAACCGGAAACTGCCCCAGCGGTGCTCGCCGCCTGGGCGAGAAAGGCGTAGACGAGCGGACAGGGCAGGAAACCATTGAAGACCCCGAAGGCAAGCGGGGCTGCGGGTCCAGGAGCTTTCAGCACTCTGCCCAGGGTCGTGGCGAAAGGGCTGCCGCCAGGGCCGGTGGTCAGGCGGTGAAGCCTCCCGAGGAGGCCGAAAAACTGCAGGGCGATCACGATCATCAAAAGTCCCGCGACGATCGCCAACACACGCTGCGCGGCATCAACGGGTCCGGCCAGCGGCAATGTCGCGAACGAGCCTGCGGAAGTGCAGACCACCTGGCCGAAGGCGCCGGCCAACGCGCCCAGGAAGCAATAGGTCGATAATCGTCCGGTGTTGTAAAGGAGGTGCCGCAGCGCCGTGGCGCCGGAGCCATGCTGGTCGCGGCCAAGCGCGCAGGCGAAACCGCCGCACATGCCGACGCAGTGGAAACTGCCGGCAAACCCTGCCGCGAACAATACGAGGTATGGAAGCATCCATGATCCTCCTGCCCAAGCCTGGCTGCTGCGGCGTCGATTCTTTCGCCACGGCCTATTTCCAGGCGAGGTATGCCACCCAAACGAAGAAGCCGATGTGGAAAATCGCGCCGCCGACGAAGGCCAGCGTCTGGATCAGCCCCGCATCGGCAAGCGAAAAGGCGGTCTGCGGCAACATCGCACTCCTCCCGTCAGCCCCAGAAAGCCAGGACGACATTAAGCGTCAACGTGGCGAGCAGAAAAACCAGGTTCAGTACTGCGACTGCTAGGATTATCCGGGCTGCCAACATTTCACATTTCCTGTTCCGCTGCCTTTGTCCTCAACACATCAGACCCGCCCCGGTCCCAGGCCGCCCCAATACCGGTAGGCGTAGTACAGGGCCCAGGCGAAAAGCACGAAGTACACGACCAGCAGCCACACCGGGATGGTGCCGTGGTGCGCCTTTATCGAGCCGCCCGAATATTCCTCCAGGTCGTGGCGGGTCGGGTCGGGGAGCTCTGGCTCTTTACGGTTGCCATTTTCGTCGTTGCTCGCGGGCACGTTCGTCATTTTCCATTTCCCTTTCGAAAAATTTTTGCGACGCCTCGTCCGTGTTGAACAAGGCCCCCGAGAGCACGCCCCAGATGAACAGGCACAGTGCGCCGAGGCTCATCAGAAGGGCGCCGAGATAGGGACCGGTAATTCCAAACTCGATCATGCTCAGCCTCCTTGCGCCGTTCCGGCCGCTGCATCCGGTTCGCCGGCGCCAACTGCTGTGCCGCTGCCGGGCACATAGGCTTTCTCCGGCGTCGCAGCCTGGCGGGTAAGATCGTCCAGCGCCTTGCGATCGGCCTCCGGAATGTTCAGCGGCTCGAGCGTGAGCGGGTCTTTGTAGGCCGAGAGCGCAAGCACGTGATAGGACAGCGCCCAGCGATCCTCATCCGCAAAGGCATCTCGATACGACGGCATGGGCGTGCCGCTCAGGCCGGTGGATATCGTGCGAAAGATATCCTCGACCGCTGTACCCGATTTGAACTGACCGCTTGTGAGGTCGGCCGGACCGATCGGGAAGCCGAGGTCGTCCTTGAGACCGGCGGCTTTCTGGCCATCACCCTTGCCCGTTTGGCCGTGACACTCCCAACATTTCGCCGTCTGCCAGATTTCCTGTCCCCGGGCGAGCATCTGCTCCGATGGGGCCGGAGCCCTGCCGATAATCAGCGGCGGGCCGGGCGGCTCCTCGACGAAGAACGCATACGGAGCGGACGGATCCGAGTGATCGACGGCGAGTTCGAATTTGATGTACTGGATGACGGAAAGGCGATCGTTGACCGGCAATTCGTGCCAGGCAGGCATGGCCGTGCCGCGAATGCCGCGCGTGATCGTGCGCAACAGGTCGCCGTCCGTCGGCAAGGGTTCCTTGGTGAGCCTGAACTTGAACACGGCAGCCGAGAAATCGCGGGGACGCTGTTTGTAGAGGAAGGTCGCGGCCGGCCCGTTCCCGTCACCTTTGACTCCATGGCATCCTAGGCACCGCCGTTCGTAGACCTCCTTGCCATGGGCGATCCACTCGTCCGAACGCGGCAGCGTGACGTCGATCACTTCCAACTGCTGCGGTTCGAACAGGTCGCGCCATTTACCGCGCTGCATGCCGAGTTTCTGGAGATAGGCGATGAGTGCTTGAAGCTCCTGCGTTTCAGCGGCGATTCTCACCGCATCGCCGCTGAATTGTTCGCCGGGCGTAAGGACGACCGGCCTCTTGTCGCGCGCCGCCAGTGGCACGAACAGCAGGCCGTCGGCATTCGGCGTCAGCGAGATCGTGGCCTGGCTATCGTAGTCGAACAGGGTCTCGGTCGCCGGCGACCTTTCCAGTGTCCGGTTTCCCGCTCCATCGTCGACGATGGGAACTGTTGCGTCGAGTTCGCTGAAGAGGCCTCGATAGGGGGCCATGACCGAGTCGGGCGACAGCATCCGGGGATCCCAGAAATGAGCAAGATGCCACTCGTCGCTGAATTTGAGACCGACCCGCATGAGGTCCGGGCCGATTCGCCGGGTTCCGAACAGGTGAGGCACGTCAAAGGCAAATTCGCCGGCTTCTGTTACCGGCCCCCACCGGCGCGTCTCGCCCGTGACGGGACGCACGAACTGGGAGTGGCAATACCAGCAGCCTTCGCGAAGGTAGATTGCGCGGCCCTCCTTCTGCAGCGGCGTGTAGTCCGTTGCGTCGGTGAGCATCCATTTGAGTTCGCCCATTCCCGTGCGGACTACGGCCGTTACCTTAGTGGTGCGTGCCGTGGGCTCGAAGAAGGGCAGGATGCCTTGCGTGAGCACGGCCAGAAAGAAGAAGAGGACGCCTGCTACCAGGGCTACGAACCGCGCAGTCATTCGGCTAGCTCCCCAGCCGGCAGTGTGCTTGGACCCGGCCGCGGAGCAATCTCTCTCTCGACGCTGGGCTGGGCAAACGTCGTCAAGGCGAGATTGATCACCAGCAGCGCCATGCCGAGATCCATGCTGATCCCGGCAATAGTGCGGATGAACCAGTACGGCTTCATCTGGGCCACGGTGTCCAGCCATTCGACCCCGTTCATCCATTGGAAGCCCTGCTGCAGCCCGCCGGCGGTCAACACAAGACCCATCGTCGAGATGCCGACCGTGATCAGCCAGAACGACCAGTTGCCTAGTCTGAACGAATAGAGTTCTCGGTCGAACAGACGCGGCCAAACATAGATCAGCCCCCCCATCGCCCATACGACAAAGGTCCCGAACACCGTCAAGTGGGAGTGCGAGATGACGAAGTCGGTAAAATGAGTTGGCTGTTGCAGGCTGCGCAGCGCCTCGGTCGATCCCTGGAAGCACCCGATAAGGTACATGATCGAGCCCATGATCAGGAACTTGGCCGGCAGGTTCCCGCTAAATTCATGCCACTTGCCCGTCATCGTGCCGAAGAAGTTCACGAGCACGGTCCAGACCGGGATGATCAGCAGCATAGAAGTGACGATTGCGATGGTCTCGGCCCAGTCGGCGATCGGACTGTAGAGATAGTGGTGGATGCCGACGAAAGGATAGAAGAGTGCGAGCGACCAGAAACCGACCAGCGACAGTTTGTGGGAAAAGAGCGGATTGCGGGCGCTGAGCGGCAGGAAGAAGTAGATCAACACATAGCCCGCGGGCGTCAGCCAAAGGCCCACGATGTAATGGATGTAGAGACCGTGGAACGCGGCGCTGTTGATGCCGGTGATCGTGTAGGGCAAGATAAAGCTGCCGAGCACAAGGTTCATCGTCGTCCAGACGAATGCTCCGATCAGGTACCACAATGCGACGTAGAGAGGAGGCTCGAGCCGCCTGGAGATGGTGATCAGGAACTGAGCGGTTACGGTCGCGACGATGGCGAAGATCGGGATCTCCGCGAAAAGTGGCAGTTCTCCCGCTTCCAGGCCGTGGTTCTCCCCGAAAGTCAGAGAGACAAGAGCGGCTGCAAGCGCCACATTCCAAAGCCATGCCAACGGCACGCCGAGCGCCGGCCATGGAACTCGCACGCCACAAAGACGCGGCACTAGGTAGTAGCACTCGCCAATGAACAGGGCCGAAAAGGCCCCGAAGATGACGCCATTGACATGGACCGGTCGCAGGCGGCCGAAGGTCAGTTCTAGATTGCCCGTGCCGAGATAGTCGGGGAAGGTGAACAGCCCTGAAATGGCGACGCCGACCGAGGGCGTCACCATCAGCCAGAACATACCCCAGTAGAGCCACGTGCGCACCACAGGGCCGTCAACCAGCGCGTCCAGGTCGACGTCGGCGAACCTACCGCGCAGTACGACCGCGGTCTCTGCCAAGACACATCTCCTCTTCGCTGCGACAGTTCGGTTCGCCGCAGCTGATCAAGCCCGTCGCGTGCCCCTAAAACTTCCCTGGCTGCAACACCGAACCGGTGTTTGACCAGGTTATATAGGCTTCGAGCGCCTTCATCGCGTCGGATTCCGGATCGATCTTCACGCCCTGGTTCGGCTTCTCGATGCACCAGTTGATCATGTCGCGCAGGGTTGCGAATTTGGCCATCTGCGCCTGGAACTTCGGGAAGGATTGCGGGTGGGTGTCCGATGCCATGGGATGACACATCGCGCAGGCCATGCCGGTTTTTGACAGGTCGTCGCCGACGCCCATCGCCTCGGCGGTTGCGGCATCGCCATGGAAGAGGAGGTCGCCCTTGCGGACCTCTTCCATGAACACCTCCTGGTACGCTTTCAATTGTTCTGGCTTTACTGGATCCTTGTGAGCGTTGGTCGGTCCCGCCAAAATGGCGGCCATGGCAATACCCCCGATCAGGGGGGCACGCCGCAGTGACCAGCGGAACTTCAGGGTTGTCATAACCGTTCCTCCGCTAATAGGGCCACATATTGTCGGCAATCCTTGGCCGGATCACCTCCGAGACATGCTTGTCGTGGTCTTCAGGCGATTGCACGAAGACCTCCTTGCGGCCCCACATCACATATTCCGTTTCCACCTCGTCGGTGACCGCCACGTCGATCTTGCTCCAGCCGACACCATCATAGGGATCGCCGGGGTCGACACGGATCATGGGCTTGGTAAGTTTCGGCAAGCCTTCCGGTGCATAGGGCCAAGGCCACGAGGTTGCCAGCATCCCGATCGACCGCAATGTGCCGATCTCGTTATAGAGGACCTGGTGCACATGGCCGTGAATGTTGGTGACCTTGTTGAACGGCTTCAGCACTTCATGCACTTCGCGCCAGTCACGAACCCAGAAATTCCAGGGCGGATAATATTCGTAGAGCGGGTTGTGGCTAAAGATGACCACCGGCCGCGCCTTGTCCCAGTCGGCCAATGTCGTTTCCATCCAGTCGAGCTGGTCCCGTCCAACGCCAGCCCATGGCCCGGCGACTGTGCCGTCGAGCGTTGCCATATGGCCCATGCGCTCCTCGGGGGTCATGTTCTTGGCAGTCCAATAGTCCGGTCCGCGACTGACGGTGTCGAGGCCGATAAAGCGGACACCCTTATGGTCGAAGGACCAGTTGGGTTGGCCAAACAGCTCGCCCCATTTCTTGCCCATGTCGAGGTACCAATCATGCTCGCCCGGGATGTAGTGTTTCGGTATCTTAATCTCTTTCAGCAGGTCGACGCCGAGTTCAAGCTCCTCGATCTTCCCGAGCTGCGCGAGGTCACCACCGAAGATCAGAAAATCGGCGGGCGGATCCATCGCCTGGACTTCCTGCGCCGCACGCACGACCTTATCGACGAAGCGCGTGTTCAGGGATCGTGGATAGAGATGGGTGTCGGAGATCCAGGCAAACTTGAAGGGCGTTTCGGCTGCATGCGCGATGTCGAGTGTGTTGAGCAGCGGCCACCACGCGAAGGCCTGGCCGACGGTTGCGGCGCCGAATACCAGTGATCCGTGAATGAAGGTGCGGCGGGTGATTTTCAGCGAGTCGTCGGGTCGAACCCCTTCGGGTTGCAAGACGGAATGCATTTCGCGACGAATGCGATCAAGTTCGTCAGACATGACGTTTCCTCCTTTAAGACCGACAGAAGAACTCGGCCCCACAGAGGCAGACATGGCTTGAAGCCACGTCATTACTTTTCTTGTTTTTACCGTGCTTTACTTCGAACTACTTCTTCTTGAGCTCGATATCGAGCGTCGTGGCTTTTCCGCCCTCAACGCTTACAGGTATTTCCATCGGCCCGATGAAGGGCTGCACCGCTACAAGTTTATACTGGCCGGGCGGAACATCAGTGATCGAGAATTTCCCATCGGCCCCGGTAACCGCGTAGTAGGGATTGTCCACCACGTAGATCCAGCCTTCCATCCAACCATGCGCGTCGCAGTCGATGCGAACCGTGCCTGGGCGGGGCAATTCAACCGGGATGCGCTGGCCCTTGTTCGGCAGAGCCAGGTTGAAGGTCGTGCGCTTGCCGTAGTAGCCATGCGTATTGTGAAGCACCGGGTCCGAATTGACCACGTCGAGCGGTCCGGCGGCAATCACTTGCACTTCCGGTTCGAAGCGGCATTTCTCATTGTCGAGCTCAGGTGTCTTGCCGGCCGCCGGCCAATCCTTGCCGGAGGCCACCTCGACCAAGTACACGACCGCGCTTTCGACAGCCTGGTTTGCTCCAACGCGGATCAGCGGCTCTTCCCGCGGATCCCCGCAAACCTCGACATCCTTGGTGGGTATGATCTTCTGCGTCGGGACGCTGCCACGATAGACGATAACGCCTTCGATGGACCCACCTCCGGTTACAGCGCTTACCTCGTAGGACAGCGCGGGGGTTGGCATAGTCATCACTGCGGCGGCTACGAGAAACTCAGAGAAGTGGTGCCTTCTCACAGCAAGCCTCCCTTCCCAAGGGAAAGGTTGCATTTTCGTTCAGAATGATTCTAATATCAAGACGAATTCGCGACTTCGGTAGGGCTGGCGAAGAGTGCAACACGCCAGCGGGAAATGACCCGGCCGCACCAAATCGCATCCACTTGCAAATCGGCTCTTCTGACCAGCCCGCCGGTCTCACCAGGCATCCGCTTGAATCGCTGCCGACAGCGTGCGGCGAAAACATCGGCTCGCGAGGAGGGAGGCACTTGGAAGGGCAGAATGATCAGCGTGAGGCTTCGGCTTTTTACCGCACGATCCTCTATGGCGTCCTCTCGGCCGCGGCATTCATCGTCACTGCGCCTGTTCTCGGCGCCTCGTCCGTGACGATCGGCGGACCGTTTAGCCTAATCGCACCGGACGGATCGACGGTAACCGATGCAAGCTTCCGTGGAAAATGGATGCTCGTCTTCTTCGGTTACACCTATTGTCCCACCATCTGCCCCACGACACTGAGCGAGATTGCACTAGCCCTCGAGAGGCTTGGCCCCGACGCGGCGAAGGTGCAGCCGGTCTTCATCACTGTCGACCCCGAACGCGATACACCCGAGGTGATGGGGCAATATACCGGCGCGATCGACCCGCGCATCGTAGGGTTGAGCGGAAGTCAGCGGCAGATCGCCGCCGTATCGGAGGAATATGGCGCCTACAGCGAACGGCACACATCGGCAACAAGCTCAGACGACTATGTCGTCGATCACAGCACATATATTTACGTCATGGACCCGCAAGGCAGCTTTGTGCGCGGACTGCAGGCCGGAACGCCCGCTGACACAATAGCCGACACCCTGCGGCGCCTGATGACAAAGGCAGGTCAGTAAAGCTACGTCGAAACGGGTGCACGCGGAGGCAGGAAGGCCATGCCGGAACGGTTGTCGCATTCCGAAATGTCAGGGACGATGCGTTACGATCGGTTCTTTGCAGATGCGATAGCGCAACTCCATACCGAGCAGCGCTATCGGGTGTTCGCGGACCTCGAGCGGATCGCCGGTTACTTTCCTCGCGCAATCTGGCATGCACCAAACGGGCCTAAGGAGGTCGTTATCTGGTGTTCCAACGACTATCTCGGCATGGGGCAGCACCCGAGCGTTGTCAGTGCGATGATCGACACGGCCAAACGCCTCGGAACAGGCGCTGGTGGGACGCGCAATATATCCGGAACCAGCCATCCGCTGGTCGAGCTTGAACATGAGCTCGCCGACCTTCATGGCACAGAGGCAGCGCTGGTCTTCACCTCCGGATATGTTTCAAATCAGACGGGAATCTCTACCATTGCGAAGCTGATTCCCCAATGCGTGATCCTATCGGATGCGCTCAACCACAATTCCATGATTGAGGGCATACGGCAGTCGGGCGTGGAAAAGCGGATTTTCCGCCACAACGATCTCGGCCATATCGAGGAATTGCTGAGGACGGCCGGGCGGACACGGCCGAAATTGATCGTGTTCGAAAGCCTCTATTCGATGGATGGCGATATCGCCCCGGTCGGCCGCATCTGCGATCTTGCCGAACGTTACGGGGCCATGACCTATCTCGACGAAGTCCATGCAGTCGGCATGTACGGCCCGCGCGGCGGCGGCATCGCCGAACGCGACTGCGTCATGCATCGGCTCGATGTCATTGAAGGAACGCTTGCCAAGGCATTCGGCTGTCTCGGCGGCTACATTGCAGGAACCGCCACGCTCATCGATGCGGTTCGCTCCTACGCGCCGGGATTCATCTTTACATCAGCGTTGCCGCCACCGATCTGTGCCGCAGCCACGGCCGCGATCCGCCATTTGAAGGTGTCGCAGGCTGAACGCCAAGCTCATCAGAACCGTGTCCAGCGGGTGAAGGCGGAGCTAATTGCGGCGAAGCTGCCGGTCATGGCCAGCGACAGCCATATCGTTCCGGTGCGGATCGGCGATCCGGTGAAATGCAAGGCGGCGAGCGACAAGCTGCTCGCCGACCACGGCATCTACATCCAACCGATCAACTTTCCAACTGTGGCGAGGGGAACCGAGCGGCTGCGTATCACGCCCTCTCCGTGCCACGACGACACCATGATCGGGCAACTGGTGGCAGCGCTCAGCGATGTTTGGCACGAGCTGGGCCTGCCAGGGGAATGTGCAGCAAGCGCGGTAGAAAGAAGGGACTACCGCGCAAAGTCTTAAATGGACGGCTCCGTTGCAAGGGTCATCGCGTCATTGTTGATCTGCTCAGATGCGCGACGCGACAAAGGGAGGGAGACATGACGGCCAAGGAGATCAAGCTCGCCTTCCAGGCGCGGGACAGCATGCTGCATGGCATCGATACGCTTGCCCGCGCGGTCGCGGTTACGCTTGGGCCGCGCGGTCGAAATGTTGCCATCAATCGCTCGTTCGGCACGAAGATCACCAAGGACGGTGTGACAGTCGCGAGAGAAGTCGAACTCGAGGACAAGTTCGAGGACATGGGCGTTCGGTTGCTCAGGCAGGTCGCCATCAAAACCTCCTATCAGGCTGGCGACGGCACGACGACGGCGGTCGTGCTCGCCGACGCAATCCTCAGGGGCGGTGTCCGGGCTGTCGCTGCTGGCATGAATCCGATGGACGTGAAGCGCGGGATAGATCGTGCGGTCGAGGTCGTCGGTGCGGCGTTGAAACAGAATGCACGAGCCGTCGCTTCAAATGTCGAGATCATGCAGGTCGCCACGATTTCGGCGAACGGAGACCAGGAGATCGGCCAGATCATCGCCGAGGCGATGGCAAAGGTAGGTAGCGACGGCGTGATCATGATCGAGGAGGGCAGGTCGCTCGAAACCGAAACTGAAATAACAACCGGCATTCAGTTCGACCGCAGCTACATCTCTCCCTATTTCGTCACCAATCGAAACAAAATGCGGGTGGAGATGGAGGACGCGTTTGTCCTTGTTTGCGAGAAGAAGCTGGGGAGCCTTAGCGAAATCTTGCCACTTCTGGAAAAGGTCGTGCAGGCGGACAAACCGCTTCTCATCATCGCCGAGGACATCGAGCCCGAAGTCAGGGCGGCGCTGGTCGTCAACAGACTTCGCGGCGGCCTCAACGTGGCTGCCGTCAAGGCGCCGGCCTATGGCGAGCTCCGCAAGGCGATCCTGCAGGACATAGCGCTGCTCACCGGCGGAATTGTTATCTCCGAGGATCTCGGCCTTAAGCTTGAGACCATATCGCTCGACGACCTCGGCCGTGCCCGGAAGATCAGGGTCGACAAGCAGAATACCGCGATCGCGGAAGGAGGCGGGTCAAGCACGGAGATCGCTGCACGGATCGCTACGATCAAGGCGCAGCTCGAACTATCCCCGTCTGACTTTGATCGGGAAAAACTTCAGGAGCGGCTGGCGCGGCTCTCCGCCGGGATTGCCGTGATCCGAGTCGGCGGTGCGACCGAATCGGAGGTCAGGGAGAAGAAGGATCGTATCCGCAACGCCATGCATGCCACCCGCGCAGCCGTAGAGGAGGGTATCCTGCCGGGCGGTGGCGTTGCACTACTGCGCGCAAGCAAGTCGATCCAGACGCTGAAGGCTGGGAACCCCGACCAGCAGGCCGGCATCGACATCGTCAGGGAAGCCGCAACCTGGCCAGCGAAACTGATTGCATCCAACGCGGGCGAGGATGGCTCGGTCGTAGCAGCTAGAATTCTCCAGAGGGATGACTACGACTGGGGTTATGATGCCCAAGCCGGAACGTTTCGCGATCTGCTCGTGGCGGGCATTGTCGATCCCGCCAAAGTCGTGCGCACGGC
Organism: Sinorhizobium sp. NFACC03; assembly: GCF_900103435.1. Classification (NCBI taxonomy): domain Bacteria; kingdom Pseudomonadati; phylum Pseudomonadota; class Alphaproteobacteria; order Hyphomicrobiales; family Rhizobiaceae; genus Sinorhizobium; species Sinorhizobium sp. NFACC03. The sequence goes on along the minus strand of NZ_FMXF01000058.1, from coordinate 971 downwards.
GCTGCAAGGTGCCGCCTCCGTGGCGGGTCTGATGATCATGACGGAAGCGATGGTGGCCGAGGTGCCTGGCCCACCGCCGCCTGAGCTTCCCGGCCACCATGACCACGAGGACAATCTCGACATCGATTTCTAAATTGGAGCATCCCGCTTTGTAACGGATGAGATATTTTAGATTCAAAGGGTTAGATGTTTGATCCCAGGCTTCGATGGGGGCATCCTTGTTTTCCGATTCAAACGTCAGAAGGGCATCGTAAACTTAACTGCAACGAGGGCAGCCATAACACCGGCTGAGTTCGTCGGTCATGATCGGGCGATTTTCACCCACAGGTTCATCGCCGCTGCGCGCAGTTCGCGATGATGGCTGGAGGGGATGTCGTGGCGGGGGATGTGGAACAGGTTGGCAATCGGGTCATGGATGGAGATGAAGCGTTGTAGATGTCGACGTGACTTGAAGCGCTTCATGATCCGCTCTCGCCGCCGGACTGCGTCGTAAGATCGAAGCTTGTCGGTGATCAATACCCGCGGCGCTCGACCCTGGCTCTTCAAAAGCTTGCGCATCAGGCGTTTGGCCGCTTTGGCATTTCGGCGGCTTTGCACAAGAACCTCCAAGACGAAACCGTCCTGATCCACAGCGCGCCACAGCCAATGCTTCTTGCCACGGATCGAAACAACGGCCTCATCGAGGTACCATTTATCTCCGAGCCGACCGGATGATCGACGGCGGATCTCGTTGGCGAAGGTGCGGCCGAATTTCTCCGCCCACTGCCGGATTGTCTGATGGGAGACAATGATCCCACGGGCAGCCAGCAAGTCCTCGACCATCCGCAGACTGAGAGGAAACCGGAAATACAGCCACACCGCGTGGGCGATGATCTCGGCGGGGAAGCGATGGCGGCGATAGAGCGGATCACGATGTGGCATGCCCCGTCATCGCACATCGAATTCGACATTGCGTTAAGTTGACGATGCCC
>NZ_FMXF01000011.1:0-188301 GCF_900103435.1 Sinorhizobium sp. NFACC03 | reverse complement strand
GCCCGAACTCGGTACACTCGACCAGGCCCAGGTCGCTTCCCTCGCCGGCCTCGCTCCGGTCGCTCGCCAATCCGGACAGTGGATCGGCCGCGCCTCCATCCGCGGCGGCCGGGCCAATGTCCGACGAGCACTCTACATGCCCGCGCTCGTCGCCATCCGCTTCAATCCCGACCTCAAGGCCAAGTACGACCGGCTCAAGGCCGCCGGAAAAGCCTCAAAACTCGCCATTACCGCCGTCATGCGAAAGCTCATCATCATCGCAAACGCATTGCTCAGGGATGGCCGCATATGGGAACCAACCCGTACTTGACCAACACGGATACTCTAGAGCGCGTTCAAAAGTTCCAACGTGGCCCAGCCGTCTGCAGGACGTCCGAGGCGGAGCTGCTCCTTCTGGAGTGCGGCGCGGGTGCCGGAGCCGAGGATGCCGTCGACCTTGCCGACGTCGTGGCCGAGCGTCTGGAGCTTGGTCTGCAGCGCCTTCATGGCGACATCGTCGAGGCCCGGTTCCGGGTTGCCGCCTTCATAGGTTGGCGCGCCGGCGAGGCGGGTTGCGAAGTAGGCGGCCGAGGTCGTGTAGATGAACGACTGGTTCCACTCGAGATAGACGTTGAAGTTCGGGTAGGTCAGGAAGGCCACACCCTTGCGGCCCTGCGGCAGCACCAGCGAGGCTTCGAGATTGCCGTTGGCGGTGTTGCCGTCGCGTGGGCTGACGCCGAGCGCGAACCAGTCCGAAGCCTTCATGCCCGTCTGCAGGCCGGTCTTTTCCCAGGGGAGTTCTTCGGGAACGCTGACTTCCTGGATCCAGGGCTGGCCAGCCTTGAAGCCGAGGCTCTGGATGAACTTGGCCGCGGTCAGGATCGCGTCAGGCGAGCTCTTCTTCAGGTTGACGTGGCCATCGCCGTCGCCATCGACGCCATAGGCGATAATGTCTTCCGGCAGCATCTGCACCTGGCCGATCTCGCCGGCCCAGGCGCCGGTGGTCGTTGCCGGGTCAAGATCGCCGTGCTGGACCATCTCGATGGCCGCGATCAGCTGCGGTCGGAACATTTCCGGGCGGCGGCAGTCGTGCGAGAGCGTCACCAAAGCATTGCGGGTGTTGAAGTCGCCCTGCACGGCACCAAAGTCGGTTTCCATCGCCCAGAAGGCGGTGATGACGGGGGCCGGCACGCCGAATTCTTTCTCGGCGCGGGCGAAGACGTCGGCATATTCCTTCATCTTCTGCTGGCCGATATCGAGGCGCGACTTGCTGACCGTGCGCTTGGAGAACTCGGTGAAGGTCTGCTTGAAGACGCCCTGGGTGCGGTCGCGGCTCAGCACCTTCTGGTCGATCACGGCGCCTGCGAGCGCACGATCGGCGACATCGGCCGGAACACCCTTGGCGACAGCTTCGGCCTTCACGCCCTGAAGAAACGCGCCGAGGTCGCCGCCGCAGGCAGCAGCCGGAGCGGCGCTCTGCGTGCCCGTCTGGGCGAAGGCGGTGGAGGCGGTAAGCGCCAGGAGGGCGACGGAGGCCAGGGCGTGCCGGGTAGTCCGGATCATCATAATTCCTTTCTTTGGCCGCGGGGTGCGGGAGACACCACCACGGGCAGCCAAATTGCTGGATGACCTGCATAACGCCTTAAATCGTCACCGATTTAGGGACAAATCATGCAGCGGTTCAAAAATGTTACAGCGACCTTTGCGCGTCCTTGGAGATGTGCGGGCGCTGTAAATCTGCCTTTGCTCTTCCAGAGCATTATGACCGAAAGAAGAAAATGGGGTGCCTTGCCGCGGTTGCCGGCAAGAATGCCAGTCTTACTTCGGCTGTGAGACTGCTGCGACCCAGTTCTTCCAGTTTTTCGCCGAGCCGGCGAAGGCATTGATATCGGTACTGCCGTCGATGCCCGGGATAACGCCGGTGCTGGTGTACTGCCAGAAGGCCCAGCGGCGCTCGACATAGACGTCTTTCGGGTGCTTGGCGGTCGAGCGCACCCAGAAGTGATAGTCCTTGAACTGGTCGACGAGATTGTCCCGGTGGAAGTCGACCGAGGTGTAGATGATCGGGCGCTTGCCGTAATGGGCTTCGAGGCGATCCATGAAGTGCTTCATCTCGGCGCGGACCTCGCTTGGAGTCGGGCGGTGGCGGCAGGTCTTCGATTCGCCGTTCCATTCGACGTCGAGCACCGGAGGCAGATAGACCGCGCTTTTCGGCACATTGGCGATGAACCAGTCGGCCTGATCGTCGGCGGTCGAGCAGAAATAGTAGAAGTGATAGGGCGCGTAGGGGATGCCGGCGGCACGCGCCCGCTGCCAATATTCGTTGAAGCGCGTGTCGACCCTGTCCTTGCCTTCCGTCGCCTTGATGAAGGCGAAGGAGACGCCCGAATTCTTCACCTTCATCCAGTCGATATCACCATTCCATTTGGAGACGTCGATGCCGTGGATGTTGTGGTGCTGCGGGGTGCGGTCGCCGAAGTTCTGCGGGTCCGTATCCTGGAAGCGCGGCGGGATCGATGCCGTCTGCATCAGGTCGTAATCGGTCGACGAACAGGCGGAAAGGAGGGTGGCGATGGGCAGTAGAGCCAGAAGAAGCCGGCGCATGAGGTACCTGTCTAGAGACGAGCGACGATCCTGCCTCACACGATGGCTTTCATATCGGTGATTTCCCCCGCGAGGCGTGAACCTCATCTTCACCATATCATCGTAAAAATTGGGTTAGCTCAAGCGGGAATTGCAGGTGGGCGGGAGTTCGCCGATTTCTACTCCAACGCGAAATCCCTTTGGTGATTTCGGTGCTCTCTGGCGACGTGAGATAAGGGCGGTCGCCAGCCGACTGCGCGACCGGGTCCCGGTTCAGGCGGCGATTGCGACCGCCGGGCGGTGATAGACCGCAAGCCAGGCGTAGCCGCGACCGATCGCGCGGCGTTCGAGATCGGCGCCGTTTACTCTCGCCTTCTCGCGCAGAACCTCGAAGAGGTTTGCGCGTGGCGTGACATGGAAGCGATCGAGCCAGCCGTGCAGCGCGCGGCGGAAGCTCGCCGGCAGGCGCTCCTGCTGGCCGAAATCGGCGATGTGCAGCGAGCCGCCTGGATTGAGCGCGGCGATGGCCGCATCGATCGCCTTCTGCCAATCGGGGATCATCGACAGCGAATAGGAGATGACGATGCGATCGAAGCCGCGCTCGCCGAAGATGGCGGGGTCGAAATCCGTGGCGTCGGCGACCTGAAGTTCGGCACGGCGCTTGCCGCTACGGTTGAGCTTTGCATCGGCGGAGGTCAGCATTTCCGAGGAAATGTCCAGGCCGAAGAGACGGGCCGAAGGGAAGCAGCGGCCGATCAGCGCCAGATTGCGCCCGGTGCCGCAGCCGACTTCGAGCACAGAGGCACCGGGGGCCGGGTTCATCTCCCGGATCAGCGTGTCGCGGCCGAAGAGATAGTACTTCCGCGTCAGATCGTAGAAATGCCGCTGGTAGCGGTACATGTGGTCCATGCGCCGCGCGTGCGAAATCCCGGCCTCACGCATCGGCTCAAGCCTTCTTCCGATAGATGTGGAAACCACCATAGATGGCGGAGCGGTCTTCGGCGCCGAGCTTGACCGATGCTTCGGCATCGTAGTGCCACTGGTCGAGCAGGGCCGAGGAGACACGGCCGGGCAGGATGCTGTCTTCTGCCGCCGTGCGGAAGATGACGATCGCGCCGGTATCGGCCGTGCGGGTGATCTCGGTCCAGAGATCGTTGAGCTGCTGGTCGGTCATCCAGTCCTGGGCATCGAGCAGGATGTAGCGGTCGACGGAAGCCGCCGGCTTGCTCGCCAGGAGCTCGGTGTAGCTTGCGTGGTGGACCTCGACACGCTCGGCATTGTTGCGGATCGCCTCGTAGGCGCGGGCATTGAGGTAGGGCGGTAGCTCGCCTTCGTGCGGTAGCGGATAGCGGCGCCCAAAGGCCTGCCAGGCGAAGTAGTTTTCCCGCAGCGGAAAGTGACAGGTGAGCTTTTCAAGCCGATGGCGCAGCACGGCGGCGAGCGACTTCTCGCTGCTGAGGCTTGCCAGCTCGTCGAACTGCTGCGGCGGGATGCCAAGCCCGAATAGCGAGCTCTTGCGGCCGGTAATCCAGCGGATGACGGGGCGATCGAAAAGCGGTGCCAGGCGCTCGTCGAAGAATTGCCGCTGCTCGCGCATCGAGCCGGCCTGGACGAATTCTTCCGGGTTGACGCCGTGTAGACGGGCGAGCAGGTGGCTTGCGGCAATGAAGCGGCCGAGCAGGCCGGTGCGATAGATGTTGCGGCCGAAGACGCCGATGCGGCGGCGGCCGGTCAGGTCGCGGCCGTTCCAGTAGCTGCGCGTCGCGGTGTCGAGCTTCGGCGCAATGAAGAGGTCGAAGGCCTGGACGTTGGCGGCCGTGCCCTGGGTCGCCAGGAAACGCGTGACATCCTTGTGGCTCGGCAGATGGCGGAAGGCCGCGAGCTTGAGGCGGTTCAGCGCGATGTGGTGCGGGTTGAGGTCGACGACGTCGATCTCGCGCGGGCCGGCCGACAGATAGGTCAGCATATTGCAGCCGCCGGAGCCGATGGTGACGATCCGGTGCTCCGGGCCGAGCTGCATCGCTTCCATGTCGACGATCGGATCTTCCCAGATCTGCGGGTAGACAAGACCGGAAAAAAGCAGGCCGAAGAGACGCTCCGAGAGGCCGGCAAGGGAAAAGGTCTTGTGCTGGAGCAGGGCGTTTTTCAGCTTCGGATTTTTTCTGCCAAAGCCGACGTCGGGGGCTAGTTCGGTCATCTCTGCCGCTCATCCAGTTGAAACTTAGCCGCTTCTAAAGTGACTCCGCTACACTTTGATGACGAGGTTTCCACAGCCCCCAGAGCGCGCTCGAACGGCCGCCATACTATTTTTCACCCATAAGAAATCATTAAACCCTGGCGTGCTAGCACCGGCTCATATTCGGGGGCGTCGACATGATGTTAAGAACGTTTCTGCCGAAGCCCGAGCAGCGATTTGCGGTTGCCGGCGCGGCATTGGGGGCTCTGGTTTCCGCGGCGTTACTGGCGACGGAAACCGTGCTCGCAAAACAATCGAATTGGGATGTTCCGACAATGCTTGCGGCTGGCGCCATGCCGTTCCTCCTCGGCGGGTCCTTCTATCGCTGGCGTTACTCGCGCCGCCTCGAACACGAGTTGCATGCAGCGCGCCGCGCCGAGCGGCGCTTGCGCCACGAGGTCCACCGCGACAAGCTCACAGGTCTCGCAAATCGCGCGGCGCTGGAAGCGGACATTCGTCAGGCGCTTTGTGCCGAAGGGCCGGCCTTCGAGCGCAATGCCCTGCTCCTACTTGATCTCGACCGGTTCAAGGCGATCAACGATACGATGGGTCACGATGCCGGCGACCGGTTGCTAGCACTCTTCGGCGCCCGGCTGAGGCGCGCCTTTTCCGGGGAGGCAACCATCTACCGGCTCGGGGGCGATGAGTTCGTGCTTGCAGCGGCCGATGCTTCATCGCAGGCTGAGGCGGAAATACTCGCAATGCGGGTAAAGGCATTGTTCGAAGCGCCGTTCGATCTTGGCGATGCACGGGTCGCATCCGCCTGCAGCATCGGCATCGCCTTCGTCGAGCGAAGCGATACGGCGACGGGCGACGTGCTGAAGCGTGCGGACCTGGCGCTCTACGAGGCGAAGGCGATGAGCGGCAACAGCCACGCCTTCCACTCGGAAACGCTGACCCACGCCGCCCGGCAGCGGGCGGAGGCCGAGCGCGATGTGGCACGCGGGCTCGAGGACGACGAATTCTTCCTCGAATTCCTGCCGATTGCCGGGACGGCAAGCGGAGCCATCCGCGCTTTCGAGGCGCTGCTGCGCTGGCGGCACCCGCTTCGCGGCGTCATCGGCGCGGAAGCCTTCATAGAGCCGTCTGAGCAGAGCACGAGTGCGCTTTCGCTTGGCTATTGGACACTTCAGGCGGCCTGCACGGAGGCTGCCCGCTGGGCTTCGCCGACCGGGCTGACTGTCGCCCCCTTTGCCCCGCAACTCAAGGATCGAGACTTTGTTGCGCAGGTCGGGCAATGCCTCGCCGAAGCGAGCTTGCCGCCGGGACGCCTGACGATCGAGATCACCGGGGACTTTTCGACCGAGGATCTCGCCCTGATTTCCGAAAATCTCCAGGGGTTGCGCGCGCTTGGTGTGCGGATTGCGCTTGGCGGCGGCGCCGGTTCATCCTTGCCGTTGAACCTGATTGCCGAACTGCAGCCCGACCAGGTGACCATCGATCTTACCGCCATCCGGGCGACCCACGGCAGCGAGCGCAGCGTTGCGCTGCTCGCCTGCCTCATCAAGACCGGCCAGGTACTGCGCCTGCCGATCGCCGTGCGCGGCATCGAAAAGGAAAGCGAGATGGATTGCGCGCAGGCAAGCGGCGCCGCGGAAGTCCGCGGTCCGTGGATATCGCCGGCGCTCACCGATGTGGCGGCATTGCCTGAGACAGGCGAAGCGGCGGATTTGCGACGTTCGGCCTAACGCCGCGGGACCAGCACTCCCCAGGGCCCCATTCCCCAGAAATTGGAAACTTGCAGTCTGCGGGCTTTTCCTGTCGGCGAAATGCTGGTTCTCTCTGCAACTCGACAGCGACCGCGCGTCCCATCGGACCAGCACCACCGCTGTTTGAATTGCTGCATCTTTCTGTCCTTGGTCGGCAAGACTCCAAGGATATTTGAGACGGCCGGAGGGAACGCATGAGACGCATGTTGAGGATATCAGGTGCGGCGCTGGTGTTGGGTGTCGTCGCCCTCTTCGGATGGCTCGCGCTCGCGCCGCCGGAGTTGCTCAAGGTCGGCGATGGGTACGCTGCGAAGATCGTCTGCTCCAATGTCTTCATCGCGCGACGCGATGCCCAGTCGGTGCTGGCCGATGATGTCCAGGCGCCGGGACACCCCTTGCTGAAGCTGGTGAAGGTTGCCGTCGAACCGGAAAAACAGATGGTGACCGCACGGATCCTCGGCTTTGCAGCGGCGGGCTACGCCGCCTACCGGCCGGGCGCAGGATGCACGAGCCTGCCGGATGGCGGCGGAACGAGCCTGCCGCCGATCACGACCGCGGCGGCTGTGGCGGCGCCGGCTTCCGAAGCGCCTTGGCCGGAAGGCGAGGGAGCCGCGATCGATCCCGCCCTGCAGGGACTTATCGAAGATGCCGATCTCGCCGGTCCGGGCGCGCGGGCGATTGCCGTCATTCGCGATGGCCGCCTGGTCGCCGAGAGCTATGGTCGGGGCTTTGACCGCTCGACGCCGTTGCTCGGCTGGTCGATGACGAAATCGGTCACGGCGGCGCTGATCGGACTGCGTGTGGCCGAGGGCCGAATGGAAGTGGCGCGTGCCGGACTCCTGCCGGAGTGGGCGAGCGACGAACGGGCCAGCATCACGCTTGCCGATCTGATGGGCATGCAGAGCGGTCTCGAATTCAACGAGAACTATGGCGACGTCACCGACGTGACGCGCATGCTCTATCTCGAGAAGGACATGGCGGGTTATGCGGCCATCAAGCCGCTGACATCCGATCCCGGTGCGACGTTCAGCTATTCCAGCGGCACCAGCACGTTGCTGTCGCGCATCTGGATGCGGACCTTCGATGATCCGGCGGCGGCACTTGCCTTCCCGCATGACGCCCTGTTTGCGCCCTTGGGCATGACCAGCGCCGTGCTCGAAACCGATGCGAGCGGCACCTTCGTCGGCTCGTCCTATATGTATGCCACCGCGCAGGACTGGGCGCGCTTCGCGCAGTTCCTATTGCAGGATGGCGTCTGGAAGGGGAGGGCGATGCTGCCGAAGGACTACGTCGCCTTCATGCGCGCGCCGGCCAAGGCCTCAGGCGGAAAATACGGCCAGGGCCAGGTGTGGCTGGAGGAAAACGGCGTGCGCGCCGGCTCCGGCAGTTTTCCGGCGGACGCCTTCTGGATGCTCGGCCATGACGGCCAGGCGATCATGCTGGTGCCTTCGCTGAAGCTTGCGGTGGTCCGGCTGGGGCTCACGCCTTCGAGGCTCGGCTACGACGTACAGAAGCTCAACGCCAAAATAATAGAGGCGCTCGATTGAGCGCCTCATAAAACAGTTCGAATATCGGTAAACGTGCTTCGCTTACTTCATGCCGAGATCGTCGAGCAGGCCCTTGCGCTTGGCGTGGTAGTAGTAGCCGCTGGCATAGAGCTTGACCGCGCCGTCGTGCTGGTTGTCGGCCACCATCCAGGCGCCGTGCAGATACTTCGTCGCGTATTTGAGGTTGGTTTCGGCGTCGAACAGGCCTTCCGCCGGACCGTCATAGCCGAGGCCCTTGGCGGTGTTGTAGCGGATCTGCATCAGGCCGTAATTGCCCTTGCTGTAGGCGCGCGGATTGTAGTTGCTCTCGCGCTTGACGACGCGGTGAACCAGTTCGACCGGAATGTCGTTCAGATCGGCATAATACTTGATCAGCTTGTCGAGGTCGGGACGCGAGCTGGTCGGCGCCTTGGTGAGCTTCATCGAATCCGGAATGACGCTGGCGACGGCTGCGACCGTCGAGCCGATGACACCGGTCTTCGGACGCTCGGTCGGCACGATCATGCGGTTGGCGACGAGCGTTTCGAGGCCGACGGGCTCGCCGGTGTCGAAGTCCGATTCCATCGCGGCGGCAACCGCGAGCGTCGAAACCGGAAGATCCTGGACGCGGGCCGTCTTGGTCGCGGCGGGCGAAGCGGCTGCTGCCGCCAGCTGCGTCGCGTCGCCCGACAGCGGGGTTCCGGCGGCGGCGATGGCAGCGGTCGCATTCGTTTGCGTTGTCGGAGCGACCATGGCAAGCGCCATGGAGTCGCCCGGCTTGGCGGCGGGGACCGCTACCATCGAGGGGGCGGCTTCGGCGCCTTGCGCCAGGTCAGCCGCGACCGGATAGGTGACCGCGATGCCCGACGCCTGGGCTGCCGTCTGTGCCATAAGCGCAGCGCTCGTTGCGGTGGCCACACCATCAGGCGTGGGCAGCGCGTAGGCCGTCATTTCAGTTCCGGGCTTTGCGAGCGGGGTGACCGTCTGCACGGCCGTCAGTTCTTCGAGCGACGTGTGCTCTACCGTTGAGCATCCCGAGACGATGGTCGCCGACAGTATAGCTGCCACGCCAAACGTCTGTTTGGTAAGGGAAATACGGTACTTCGCCATTCTGTCACTTTCGTGCTTCTGGGCCCCGTAGCCCCTGCAAATCAGCGGTTGCCAGCCGCCAAGAGTGAATCTCCATTAACCTATGAGGCTGGCGGCGGCAAGCGCGGGCGACATTTTCACGCCGAGGCGCGCTTCATCGTCGCCGTCAGAAGCCCTGCGCCGATGAGCATGGAGCCGCCGGCGCGGTTGACGATGCGGCGAATATTAGGCCGCGAGATCGTGCTGCGCGCCGCGGTCGCAAGGGCCGCGTAGAGGCTGGCATTGACGATCGCGAGCGTCAGGAAAGTGAGCTCGAAAATCGCCATCTGCGTGAAGAGCGGCTGGCTGAGATCGAGGAACTGCGGCAGGAAGGCGACGAAGAAGACGATGCTCTTCGGATTGAGCGCGGTGACCGCATAGGTGTGAAAGAAGATGCGCAGCGGGCGCTCGGTGGGGGTGGTTTCGACGTCGGCATCGCCGCCGGTTGCGACCGGCGTGCGCCAGAGTTTGATGCCGAGCCAGATGAGATAGGCCGCTCCCACCCATTTCAGCACGGTGAAGATCGCCGCCGAGGTCGCCAGCAGCGCACCGAGGCCGAGCATGGAGGCGGTCATCGCGGTGAAGTCGCCGAGCGCGACGCCGGCGACGGTGGCGCCTGCCGTCTTGCGGCCGTGGCCGAGCGCATAGGAAATGACGAGAAGAATGGTGGGGCCGGGAATGGCGAGCAGCACGGCAGAGGCTGCGGCAAAGGCAAACCAATGTTCAAAGGACATGAAAAAGCTCCGCGTTTAACTAGATCTCGGCAATGAATTGGCCGAGCCAGCCATGGAAACGCGGAGCCGTCAATCTTTTAAATCAGGCGTTGTCGGCGCGCGGCATACGCACCCGCCGGGGTTCGCATGGTCAGTGCTTCTGCGCCTGCCACTTTTGGCCTATGACGTCCATCACGTCGCCGAACCACTTGACCGAGGTGTCGAACTGCTTGCCGCCCTTGATGCGCGGGAACTCGATCGTGCGCAGCTTGCCGCCCTGGTCCTCGTCGTGACCGGTGACGCCGGAGACCTTGTTGAGCGCGCTTTCGACGGCGAGGTCGACCATGCTCTGGATCAGGCGCAGGTCGTCGCCGTTGGCCGGTGCGGAGCGGGCGTAGTAGCCGGACTTCTGCACCATTGCGCGCTCGGCGCCGAGCAGTGCTGCGAACTGCTTCGAGAACCAGTTGCCGACATTGATCGTGTCGATCTTCACGTGGCCGAAGGCATCGCGCTTGATCGTTTCGCCGGCCGCTTCCCGCTCAGTGACGATCGCATCGAGGCAGGCGCCTTCGCTGACGAACAGCGTCACGAAGCCGGTGCGGTCCATGATCTTACGCAGACGATCGGCCTCGCCCTGCAGATCGAACTTCATCTCCGGCAGGTAGAGACCGTCGATGTTTTTCATCTGCCGGTTCATCATGAAGCCGTCGACGAACTCCTTGTCGTCGATCGTCTGGATATAGGAGCGGGCGGTGGCCGCGGTCAGCCAGCCGCAGTGGCGGCCCATGACCTCATGGACGACCAGCGTGCGCGGTGCGGCGCTCTGCTCGTTGCTGACATTGTCGAAGAAGCGGGCACCGTATTCGGCGGCCGTCCAGGCGCCGAGCGTCTGGCGGATCGGCACGACGTCGTTGTCGACGGTCTTCGGCAGGCCAACCACGGTCAGATTGTAGCCGTTGGCGCCGAGATAGGCGGCAAGGTCGGCCGCGGTCGTGTTGGTGTCGTCGCCACCGATCGTGTGGAGGATCGAGATGCCGTCATTGGCAAGCCGCTCTGCGGCGATGCGCAGCGGGTTCTCGCCATCCTTGACGAGGCCGCGCTTGACGCAGTCGGCCGCGTTGGTGAGCTTGACGCGGCTGTTGCCGATCGGCGAGCCGCCATGGCGGTGCAGGAGATGCGCCTTCTCGCGCATGTCGCGGGTGATCTCGATGCGGTCGCCTAAGAGCACGCCCTGGTAGCCGGAGCGATAGGCGACCAGCTCATATTCGGGCGCGACGTCCGTGTAGCGCTCGATCAGTCCCCCAACGGCAGATGACAGACAGGGCGCGAGCCCGCCGGCCGTCAGCATTGCGACTTTTTTCTTGGCCATGTTTCCTCCTCGGGACTTTGGCATGCGATGGGTGGGGCCTCCATAACGCAAATCGGATGGAAATTAAATGACGGGTCTGTGGATGTTGTGTCGAGCTGCTGCCGAAAGGAGCCATTGAGCGCCGGAATGGCGGGCAGGGCAGGTGCGCGCGGATTGTCGCAGGGTGCGCTGCCGGCGGGCGCGCAGGCTGGCTGTTGCGAGCGGTGGAATTGCTGCCTTTTCGGGCCGCGATGACATCTCTTTTTTATTTAATGGCTGTTCCCGCGGGAACAGCTTTCCATCGGCTGACTGTCGCAAGTTCCAATCGATGGATTGACAATAGTGAGGGGCCATCACAAATTCGTCATCCTTGTGGTTCGGGCCGTCCACCGCTTGCAATTTGCCACCACATCGGTCCATGCTATAGAGTGGAGAGACAGGGAACCTCGCATGTCATTTTGGGACAGCCTCCTCAAGATCGTTATCGCCACCGGCAATGCGCTCGCCGGAGTGGTCGAGGCCGTGCGCACCCTGTTCGAGGGCGATCCGGAAACACGGCGCAAGGTGGCCTTCTCCGTCGCCATGATCGCGCTTTCGGCCAAGATGGCCAAGGCCGACGGCATCGTGACCGAGGCCGAAGTCGACGCCTTCCGCGACATCTTCCAGTTTCCGCCGGATCAGGCGCAGAACGTCGCGCGTCTCTATAACCTGGCGCGCCAGGACGTCGCCGGTTACGAGGCCTATGCGGAGAAGATGGCGTCGCTGTGTTCGTCCTGCGAAAAGAATTGCCCGATCCTCGAGGATATCGTCGACGGCCTGTTCCACATCGCCAAGTCGGATGGCGCAGTGCATGAGCGCGAGCTCGCCTTCCTGCTGCGCGTGGCAGACATCTTCGGCATGGACGAGGGACATTTCGAGCGCATCATGGCCCGACATGTCCATGGTGACGGCCGCGACCCCTACCAGGTGCTCGGCGTTTCGCGTAAGGATGATTTTGCCGATATCCGCAGGCGCTACCGGGTACTCGTTTCGGAGAACCATCCGGACATGCTGGTTGCGCGCGGCGTACCGCACGAATTCCACGCGATCGCCAATGATCGCATGGCGGCACTGAATGCCGCCTATGAGGCGATCGAGAAAGAACGCCGAGCCGCATGACCTCCAAATACTGCGACTATCCGGGTGCACGCTTCATGCCGTCGCCCAATTTCGGCGACCGCGTCGACCAGCGCGCCCCGGATATGATCGTTCTGCATTATACCGGCATGCCGACGGGCGCTTCGGCGCTCGAATGGCTTTGCCGCGAGGAAAGCCAGGTCTCCAGCCATTACTTCGTCCACGAGGATGGGCGCGTCGATCAACTCGTGCCGGAGGCGCGCCGCGCCTGGCATGCCGGCAAGAGCTATTGGAAGGGCGAGACCGATATCAATTCCTGTTCGATCGGAATAGAGATCGCCAACCCGGGTCACCCGGGCGGTCTGCCGGACTTTCCGGAAAAACAGATCGCGGCAGTTGTGGAATTGTGTCGGGACTGCGGCGACCGCTGGTCGATCGCGCCCGAGAGAGTGCTCGCACACAGCGATATCGCCCCCATTCGCAAGGTCGATCCGGGAGAAAAATTTCCCTGGCACATTCTTCATCGCGAAGGGGTCGGGCACTGGGTGGAACCGGCCCCGATCGGCGGCGGACGCTTTTTCCAGCGCGGCGACCAGGGCCAGCCGGTGGAGGCCATCCAGTCGATGCTGTCGCTCTACGGTTATGGCATTGATGTAACTGGCGAATTCTGTGAAAAGACCGAGGGCTCGGTCGCGGCGTTCCAGCGGCACTTCCGACAACAAAGGGTCGATGGCATCGCTGACATCTCAACCCTCGATACGCTCCACCGGCTGCTTTCCAGCCTGCCGCAATTCATCGCCTGACGCGGAAGATTTTTTCGTCAAAACGGCACTTCTGCAGATATTCTTGGCATGTTTTTTTAGCTTTGCCACATGTTTACCATGATGCGGCATTCATTTCCGGCCCCATTGGAACTGCAGGGGTATCAGGGCGCAACGCTCACTTCCTGTGAATGAAACGATCGGGAAGTGAGGTTCGAAGCGGGGTGCGCTTCGGTCCATTCCCCAGGCCGGAGAATTCAAACTAAATGAGAATATCGTCTGTTGCTGCGGTGGCGGCATGCCTTGGCATGTTCTTCGCCGGGATGGGTACGTCGTATGCGGGGAATGTCGATAAGACCATCAAGACCTCATCCATCCAGTCCGTCACCCGGACCACAGGCTATCCCAAGCCGGATCTCGTCTCGAACGTCCAGTACACGGGTCTGATCAAGTCCTACGCCAAGCAATACGGCGTTCCGGTCGATCTGGCGCATGCGATCGTCAAGGTCGAAAGCAATTTCAATCCCAAGGCACGCGGCAGCGCCGGCGAAATCGGCCTGATGCAGATCAAGCCTGCTACCGCTCGCATGATGGGCTATTCCGGTTCCTCCAAGGGTCTCTACGATCCGGAAACCAACATCAAGTTCGGCATGAAGTACCTCGCCATGGCGCATGAGCTGTCCGGCGGTACGACGTGCGGCACGGTTCTCAAGTACAATGCCGGCCACGGCGCCAAGCGCATGAACCCGGTTTCCAAGCGCTACTGCGGCAAGGTGCAGAACATCATCGACTGATCGATTGCATGACGAGCGCCGGCGCGTTCTTTCGCTTGGCGAAAGCGCCGCGCGTCTTATCAGACGCGCAAAGGTCGCTGTAGCACTTTGATTTTCTGCATGTTTTTGTCCGTTAACCGGCTACGATCAATGGAAACATGCAGTCAACGAAGAGCTTCATCCGCCAGCCATATCCGGCGATGGCGGATGCTCTAGCCGGACAGGTCTCGCGTTCCGGCGCACAGGGAAAAACCCTACAACCATCGTGTCATACAGGCGCCGGCATGCTATCTCCCTTGAGCAAAAGGGACGAGGACCGGCATGTCGGAAAGCTTTGATTTCATTGTCGTCGGCAAGGGCATGATGGGTGCTGCGGCCGCCCGCCACCTGGCGCTTTCGGGAGCCAAGGTCGCGCTGATCGGACCTGATGAGCCGACGGACTGGGCCAATCATACCGGCGTCTTTTCGAGCCACTACGACAATGCCCGCATCACCCGCACGATCGATGACGATCCAGTGTGGGCGCGGCTCGCCAGACGCTCGATCGAGCGTTACGGCGAAATCGAAGGCGAAAGCGGCATCGGCTTCTACCACGAAGTTGGCTGCCTGATCGCCGGCCCGGCGCCCGGATCTTCCTACGACTATATCGAGCAAGTCGAGAAGGCGCGCGACGCGCTTGGCGTCGGGGCGCCGCTCTACGATGGCGAGGCGCTGTCGCAGCGTTTTCCCTGGTTCCGTTTCCCCGATGGCACCGCCGGCGTTCACGAGAGGCGCGGGGCCGGCTACATCAACCCGCGGGCGCTGGTCGCGGCGCAGACGGTATGCGCCGAGAAGGCGGGAGCCCGGATCGTGCGCAGCGAGGTCGCGACCGTATCGGAGGAGCGCGATCGTGTGGCTGTCGCGACCGTCGACGGAAAGCACCACGCGGCAGGCCGGGTGATCGTTGCCGCCGGCGGGTTCTCGATTTCCGCAACGCTCCTGCCGCGGCCGATCGATCTCACCGTCAAGGCGCGAACCGTATTCTTTGCCGAGGTGGCAAACGGCGATCTGTCTGGTTTCGAGGGGATGCCCTCCCTCATCGGTGCGGCGCCGGAGCAGGAGAGAAGCTACTACCTGCTGCCGCCGGTCGTCTATGCCGACGGCAAGCATTACATCAAGATCGGCGGCGATCCGACCGACAGGATCCTCGAAGGCGAGCCGGCGGTGCGGCAATGGTTCCGCGGGCCGGGCAGCGCGACAGCGGCGGAGCATTTGCGCGGGCTGCTGGCCGAGGTGATGCCCGGCTTCCAGCCGGTCTCCACCCACTTTTCGCCCTGCGTCACCTCGTTCACCCGGCACGGACTGCCCTATATCGGCTTTGCCGAGGGGAGCCGTCTCGCCGTCGTCACCGGCGGCAATGGCCAGGCGGCGAAGAGCTCCGACGAGATCGGCCGGCTCGGCGCGGTCCTCGTGCTCAACGGCCGGATCGACGAGCCCGAATACGATGCGGATTTCTCGGTCGCGTTTCGCTAGATCGGGTGCGCCAAGACCGCACCGATCCAATCTGCCCTGTTGGCGGTTCAAAAACTCTGCCGTTTTTTCTGGCGCGCTGCGGCGGGCTGGTTTAAGGAGCGCGTGCCAGTTGGCCGGGCAGCCGCTCTCCGCAAGTGCCGAAAGGCCGCGGGGGGAGGAAAGTCCGGGCTCCACGGAAGTACGGTGCCGGATAACGTCCGGCGAGGGCGACCTCAGGGAAAGTGCCACAGAAAGCAAACCGCTCCGCTTGGCGGAGTAAGGGTGAAAGGGTGGGGTAAGAGCCCACCGCGGACATGGCGACATGGACGGCACGGCAAACCCCACCGGGAGCAAGACCGAATAGGGATGACGCGGGCGCGCAAGCGTCCAGCCTGTTTCCGGGCCAGTCATCCGGGTGGGTTGCAAGAGGCTGCGTGCAAGCGCAGTCCCAGATGAATGGCTGCCACGTTCCGTTGCCTTCGGGCTGCGGGGCCATACAGAACCCGGCTTACAGGCCAACTGGCGATTTCTCTCCGGCCGCAACTGCGTGCGGCACACGTTGATGGCGCGTTTCTTCCTGACGATTTCGCTGCGGGTGCTCTCCTTGATCTCACCGACCGGCCCTTGCAAATCGGCCCGAACCGCGCGTCGTTTTTCGCGCCAGCGACCGCTTCGGTGCAGGCGGGTTTTTCGTTGCCACTGCGCTTTCCCGTTCTGCTATGACGCGCAAACACCTCTGCACAGCCACATTGCTGCGCTCTTTCTCACATTCTGATTTTCCAACGATTTGAAGCCGTTCCGCTGTCGCATTCCCGGACGGTGGGGGTCTCTTCGTAACCCTTCGTTAAACTTAACAACCTATCAATATTTGATCAGCCCGACGGCTGTTTACGAGCTCATTCCCATTGACGCCCATATGGTCCCATGATATCCCATAATGGCACTGCGCAGGGGCTGCTTCGCGGCCCAACATCGCAAGAATCCAGTGCCTTCCGGCTTCGGAGGGTAGGCGGACATTCCGGTGTCCGGCAGGGGTGTCTTGTGTGTGCGGTTACGTGTTCTCGCGGGTCGATGATTGTGGCCCGTCAGTCTTGGGCGGCCGTTTCGCGTTATGAACCGCTTCTTGTCACATGCTGCCAATCGGATCGATGCGAAGGGGCGGGTTTCCGTTCCCTCGGCGTTTCGTTCCGTGCTGTCGGATGGGGGCGTCCGGGAGCTATACTGTTTTCAGGATTTCGTCTTCCCGGCGATCAGCGTCGGCGGGCCGGAGCTCCTGGATCGGTTCGAGAAGCAGATGGCGGCCGAGGATCCGTTTTCCTCGGAGGCCAACGAGATGTCGCTGCTCGTTCATGGGGGTGGCGTCTTCGTGAAGCTCGATCCGGAAGGCCGGTTGATGGTGACGGATTTCATCCGCGACTTCACCGGAATCTCGACCGACGTGATGTTCGTCGGGCGGGGCGATTATTTTCAGCTCTGGGAGCCGCAGGCCTTTGTCAAGGCGCAGGCGGTGGCCCGGGAAGGGCGCAAATCACGGGGGTTGCGTCCAGACTAGAATGGAGAGGCGGAATGGTGACGGAACAAGGCGGAGGTATTCCTGAAGCCGAAGGCGGACCGGTTCGTCACATTCCCGTCCTCCTGTCGGAGGTTCTCGCGGCGCTCGAGCCTGCGCCCGGCAAGGTCATCCTCGATGGCACCTTCGGTGCGGGCGGCTACAGCTCCGCAATCCTCAAGGCCGGCGCCGACGTCATCGCGCTCGACCGCGACCCGACGGCGATTGCCGCCGGCGAGAAGCAGGTCGCCGAGTGGGGCGGACGGCTGAAGCTTATTCATTCGCAGTTCTCCGAACTTGCCGCCTATGCGCCGGCCGAGGGGCTGGACGGCGTCGTGCTCGATATCGGCGTTTCCTCGATGCAGATCGATGAGGCAGAGCGCGGCTTCTCCTTCCAGAAGAAGGGGCCGCTCGACATGCGCATGTCGGCCTCGGGCGTTTCGGCCGCCGATGTCGTCAACCGTGCCAAGGTCTCCGATCTCATCCGCATCTTCGGTTTTCTCGGCGAAGAGAAGCAGGCGGGCCGCATTGCCCGCGCAATCGAGAAGCGCCGGGCCGAGCAGCCCTTCGAGACGACCCGCGACCTTGCGGGCCTGATCGAGGTGGTGACGCCGCGCAAGGCAAAAGACAAGATCCATCCGGCGACCCGCGTCTTCCAGGCGCTGCGCGTTTTCGTCAACGACGAACTCGGCGAGCTCGCTCAAGCGCTGTTTGCCGCCGAAAAGGCGCTGAAGCCAGGCGGCCGTCTTGTCGTTGTCACCTTCCATTCGCTCGAAGACCGCATCGTCAAGGCCTTCTTCCAGGATCGCTCCGGCAAGGCGAGCGGTTCGCGCCATCTGCCGATGGTTTCGGCGCGCGCGGCAACCTTCACGCCGGTTGGCAAGCCCATGGTGGCAGCCAGCGAGGAAGAAGCGTCCCTCAATCCGCGTGCCCGCTCTGCGAAGCTGCGCGCCGGCATCCGCACGCAAGCCGCGTCGCCGGGAAACGATCTATCCATTTTCAATCTGCCGGAACTGGCAAGCCTTGCACGGTTGGGGGGCTGACAAGACATGCTTCGAACGCTCGATATCGTTCTGATCGTCGTCATGACGGCCGCCGCGACGGTGACCTATACGATCAAGCATCGCGCCGAAAACAAGCTTGAGGAAGTCCGCAAGCTCGACGTGGCGATCAAGCTTGAAGAGGACACGATCGATCTGCTTCGCGCCGACTGGGCGCTCTTGACGCAGCCGAACCGGCTGGAGCGTCTGGTCGGTACCTTCGGTGCCGACCTGCAGCTTGCGCCGACGCCTTCCACACAGCTCGCCCAGCCGCAGGAACTGCCGATGCTGAAGGCGGATCTGCCGGTGCCGGAAGACAAGTCGGCGAAGGACGGTATCGCCTCGATCATCAACAAGACCGATAACATGGCAACTGGCTCGGTGGCGCGCTGATGTCGTTTCTCTCCCGCATCATGGTATTGAAGAGCAAGGCGCATTTCTCGGCAGGCGGCAACAACCGGCCGGCCGAAAGCGGCCTCAACGTCACCTTTCAAGGGACGCGCAAGAAGACCACCAATCAGGCGAAGAACCGCGTCGCCATCGTGATCGCGAGCTTCGGCATCGTCTATGCCGTCATCGGCGGGCGCCTGGTGCAATACGGCATGGCGCAGCCGGAAACGGTTTCCAGCATCGGCCGGGCCGACAACCTGATGGCCTCGCGTCCAGACATTCTCGACCGCAACGGCGAGATCCTCGCGACCGACATCCGCACCGTTTCGCTCTATGCCGAGCCGCACAAGATCGTCGATGCCGACGAGGCAGTCGAGCGCCTGTCGACGGTTCTGCCTGATATCAATGCGCGCGAAATCTACAACAAGCTGAAGTCGAAATCGCGCTTCCAGTGGCTGCGCCGCCAGTTGACCCCGAAGCAGCAGAGCGAGATCCTGGCGCTCGGCATTCCCGGCGTCGGCTTCCGTCCGGAAAAACGCCGCTTCTATCCCGGCGGCCACACCGCCGCGCATATTCTCGGCCACGTCAACATCGACAACCGCGGCGTTGCCGGCATGGAGCGCTACATCGACAGCCAGGGGCTCGCCGACCTTGCCGCGATCGGCATGACCAGCGACGCCAAGCTCGAGCCGGTGAAGCTCTCGATCGACGTGCGCGTGCAGAACATCGTGCGCGACGTTATCGACGCCGGTATGAAGAACTATCAGGCGCTGGCCGCCGGCGCCGTCGTGCTCGACGTCAACACCGGCGAAGTTCTGGCGATGGCGTCCGTTCCCGATTACGACCCGAACAAGCCGGCCGAAGGTGCGGAAGAGGGCTGGATGAACCGCATGTCGAACGGCACGTTCGAAATGGGCTCCACCTTCAAGACCTTCACCATCGCCATGGGGCTGGATTCCGGCAAGGTGACGCTCAACGACAGCTTCGACGCTTCGGCGCCGATCCGCATCGGCGGCTTCACCATCAAGGACTTCCACGGCAAGCGCCGCGTGCTGACCGTGCCTGAAATCTTCCAGTATTCGTCGAACATCGGCACGGCCAAGATCGCTGACCTCATCGGCATTCCCGGCCACAAGGAATTCCTGACGCGCATCGGTCTGCTTTCGAAGCTGCCGACCGAGCTGCCGGAGGTGAAAACCCCGACGCAGCCGCGCGAATGGAAGAAGATCAACTCGGTCACGATCTCCTTCGGCCACGGCGTCTCGACGACGCCGCTGCAGACGGCGGTTGCGGGTGCTGCACTCGTCAACGGCGGCAAGCTGATCGAGCCGACCTTCCTGCCGCGCACCGAGGAGCAGGCCAACGCAGTCGCCACGCCGGTGGTCAAGAAGAGCACTAGCGACGACATGCGCTTCCTCTTGCGCTGGAACGGCATTGCCGGCTCGGGCAAGCGTGCGCTGGTGCCGGGCTTCAACGTCGGTGGCAAGACCGGTACGGCCGACAAGGTGGTCAATGGCCGCTATGCCAGCGACCAGAACTTCAACGCCTTCCTCGCGGCCTTCCCGATCGACAACCCGAAATACATCGTGCTGACCTTCATCGACGCGCCGAAGACCGGCGAGGGTGGCGGGCGCACGGCAGGCTCGAACGCTGCTCCCATGGTTCGCGACATCATCAGCCGCTCCGCGCCGCTGCTCGGTGTCGAACCAAAGTTTGGAGAAGACGGTTCTGCCTTGCTTGTGTCTTATTAGACATGAAATGAGAAAGCGGACGATTCGCGATTCTTGCGGATCGAAATCGATGCGAGACGTGCGTTCATGAAGATCAAAGACCTGGCGGGATCGAACTTCCCGGAACTTTCGGCGCAACTGGGCGGCGCTGCCGCCGATATCGACGTTGCCGGACTGACGGCCGACAGTCGGCAGGTTCAGCCAGGGGATCTCTTCGTCGCAGTTACCGGCAGCAAGGCCAATGGCAGCACCTATATCGCCGACGCGCTGAAGCGCGGCGCGGTCGCCGTCGTCACCGAAGCGGGCTCGGATGTCGATGCCTCGTCGGCGCCGGTCCTGAAGCTCTCTGAACCCCGCGCTTTCCTGGCGCGCGCCGCTGCCGCCTTCTATGGCCGCCAGCCGGAAACCATGGTCGCCGTGACCGGCACCGCCGGCAAGACCTCGGTCGCCTCCTTCACCCGCCAGATCTGGGCGCATTCGGGCTTTGCGGCCGCGATGATCGGCACGACCGGTGTCGTGGCTCCCGGCCGCAACGATTACGGCTCGCTGACGACGCCCGATCCGGTGTCGCTGCACAAGCTCCTGGCCGAGCTTGCCGATACCGGCGTCACCCATGCGGCAATGGAAGCCTCCAGCCACGGCCTCGACCAGAGCCGTCTCGACGGCGTGCGCCTTTCGGCCGCCGCTTTCACCAATCTCGGCCGCGACCACATGGACTATCATCCGACGGTCGAGCACTACATGGCCTCCAAGATGCGGCTGTTCAATTCCCTGCTGCCGAAGGGTGCGCCGGCGGTGATCTTTGCCGACGACCAATGGTCGGAGCAGGCGATCGCCGCCGCCCGCAAGGCGAAGCTCGACGTGCGCACGGTCGGCCGCAAGGGCGATTTCATCTCGCTGAAGCGGGTCGAGCACTTCCGCCACAAGCAATCGGCCGAAGTGCATGTCGGCGACGACATCTTCGAAATCCACATTCCGCTCGCCGGCGATTTCCAGGTGGCGAACGCGCTGGTCGCGGCAGGCCTTGCGATGTCGACCGGCATCAGCGCCAAGGCTGCCTTCTCGGCGCTTGAGAAGCTGCAAGGCGCCTCCGGCCGCCTCGAGCTGGTCGGCCAGACCAAGGATGGCGCGCTCGCCTATGTCGACTATGCCCACAAGCCGGATGCGCTGGAAAACGTGCTGGCCTCGGTGCGTCCGTTCACGACCGGCCGCGTCGTCGTGGTCTTCGGCTGCGGCGGCGACCGCGACAAGGGCAAGCGCCCGATCATGGGCGAGATCGCGACAAGGCTTGCCGATGTGACGATCGTGACCGACGACAATCCGCGTTCGGAGATCCCCGAGGTGATCCGCGCCGAAATCATGACTGCTGCCAAGGGCGCAATCGAGATCGGCGACCGCGCCCAGGCGATCCGCACGGCGGTCGGCATGCTGAAGACCGGCGACACGCTGATCGTTGCCGGGAAGGGACATGAGGAGGGCCAGACGGTCGGCTCCGTGACGCTGCCCTTCTCGGATCATGCGGAGGTCCGCAAGGCATTGGGAGGCTTGTGATTTGAACTGGCTCTGGACAAGCAGCGATCTCCTGGCCGCGATGAACGGCCGGCCTGTCGGCAACCTGCCGGAAGGCATCAGCGGGATCTCGATTGACAGCCGCTCGATCGGCAAGGGCGAAGCTTTCTTTGCGATCAAGGGCGATCGCGTCGACGGCCACGACTATGCCGGCATTGCGCTCGCCAATGGCGCGGCAGTGCTGGTCGTCAGCGAAGGCAAGCTGCCGGCGCTCGGACGCCTCAATGCGCCGATGATCGTCGTCGACGACGTTCTCGAAGCGATGATCCGGCTGGGTTGCGCGGCGCGCGACCGCAGCGCCGCCAAGATCATCGCCGTCACCGGTTCGGTCGGCAAGACGACGACCAAGGAGATGCTGCGCCATGTGCTCAAGCCCCAGGGCCGCGTGCATGCTTCGGTCGCATCCTTCAATAATCACTGGGGCGTGCCGCTGACGCTCGCACGCATGCCCGAGGCAACCGACTTCGGCATCTTCGAGATCGGCATGAACCATCCGGGCGAGATCCGGCCGTTGACTGCCATGGTACGGCCGCACGTGGCCATGGTGACGAGCATCGCCGCCGCCCACCTCGGCAACTTCAAGAGCCTCGATGAGATCGCCGAGGCCAAGGCCGAGATCTTCGAAGGTGTCGTCAATGGCGGCCATGCGCTGATCATTCACGACAGCCCTCAATACAAGCTTCTGGAAAATGCCGCGGCTACGGCCGGCGTCAGCCACATCCATTCCTTCGGCGCCAATCCCAAGGCCGAATTCCGCCTGGTCGAATACAGTGGCGGTCCGGAAGGCTCCATTCTCTGGGCCGGCATCGGTGGTCGGACGCTGGAAGTGGCGATCGGCGCGCCCGGACGGCACATTGCCGAGAACGCGGTGGCCGTTCTGGCAGCGGTGAAGCTTGCCGGCGGCGATCTCGACTATGCGGCTTCGGCCCTTGCGACCATGCAGGCGGAAACGGGCAGGGGGCGACGCCATACGCTAGTGATCGGCACCGGCACGCTGAAGGTGATCGACGAGAGCTACAATGCCAATCCGAGCTCGATGCGGGCGGCGATCGCGCTCCTGCGCGACAGCGAACCGCCGGTCGGCGGCCGCCGCATCGCCGTGCTCGGCGACATGCTGGAAATGGGCGAACACGCCGTCGAGGTGCATGCCGCACTCGCCCGTCCGCTCGTCGAAGCCGGTATCACCGATGTCTGGCTTGCCGGACCTTTGATGGCGCATCTCCGTGATGCGCTACCTGCAGAAGTTTCGGTGATCTACCGCGAGAGCGTCGAGGACCTGAAGACGTATGCGTTGGCCGCCATCGCGCCCGGCGATGTCATCATGATCAAGTCGTCGAAGGGGACCGGCTGCGCCAAGATCGTGCAGGCGCTGATCGAGACCTATCCGGCAGCGGATGCCGAGGGACCTGAAGCCGAGGAATAAGCCGGCGACACCACCCATGATGGGCGCGGTGGATATAGCCTGGGGTTAGGTGGGCGCGCCCGAACACTTTCGCATGCTGCTGCATAACTCCTTAAATCGGAATCGATTTAGGGGAAAAATTATGCAGCGGATCAAAATGTTGCAGCGACCTTTGCGCGTCTAGTTAGACGCGCGGCGCTGTAATGCGTATCGTTTTTCAGATGATTCTGTTGGACGACGTCTATTACTAAACCTTTGGGGAAAGGTCCCTTATGCTCATTTGGCTCGTGGAACTGGCGGACCACTTTCAGTTTTTCAATCTTTTTCGCTACATCACCTTCCGCACCGGCGCGGCGCTCTTCACCTCGGCCATGATCGTCTTCCTGTTCGGCCCTGCAATGATCGCTTCGCTGCGCATCCGCCAGGGCAAGGGCCAGCCGATCCGCGCCGACGGGCCGCAGACGCATTTCAAGAAGGCCGGCACGCCGACTATGGGCGGCCTGATGATTCTGGCCGGCATCGTCGTCTCGTCGCTGCTCTGGGCCGATCTTTCCAGCGTCTACGTGGTCTCGACCCTGCTCGTCACCCTCGGTTTCGGCGCCATCGGCTTCTATGACGACTACCTCAAGGTCACCAAGCAGTCGGACAAGGGCTTTTCCGGCAAGGCGCGCCTCGGCTTCGAATTCATCATCGCAGCGATTGCGGTGTTCTTCATGATGCAGGCGTCGCTTTCGAGCGGTACCGCCGGCTCGACCTTCGGCTCCTCGGTCACGTTCCCCTTCTTCAAGGACCTGGTGATCAATCTCGGCTATTTCTTCGTGCTGTTCGGTGGCTTCGTTATCGTCGGCGCCGGCAATGCCGTGAACCTGACGGACGGTCTCGACGGCCTTGCGATCGTGCCGGTCATGATCGCCGCCGCTGCCTTCGGCCTGATCGCCTATCTCGCCGGTAACGCGGTCTTTGCCAACTACCTGCAGATCCATTTCGTGCCCGGCACCGGCGAGCTTGCCGTCATCCTCGGCGCCGTCATCGGCGCCGGCCTCGGCTTCCTCTGGTTCAACGCGCCGCCAGCCGCGATATTCATGGGCGACACCGGGTCGCTCGCGCTCGGCGGCCTGATCGGCACCGTTGCCGTTGCCGTCAAGCATGAGATCGTCATGGTCATCATCGGCGGCCTCTTCGTGATGGAAACCCTGTCGGTGATCATCCAGGTGTTCTGGTTCAAGCGCACCGGCCGCCGCGTCTTCCTGATGGCGCCGATCCACCACCACTTCGAAAAGAAGGGCTGGACGGAAAGCCAGGTCGTGATCCGTTTCTGGATCATCGCCGTCATCCTGGCGATGGTCGGCCTCTCCACCCTCAAGCTGCGGTGAGCGGACGATGATCCCGGTCACCACATTCAGCGGTGGGAAGGTCGCTCTTTTCGGGCTCGGCGGCTCGGGGCTTGCGACAGCGCAGGCGTTGGTCGCGGGTGGCGCGGACGTCACCGCGTGGGACGACAACCCGGACAGCGTCGCCAAGGCTTCCGCCGCGGGGGTGCCGACGGCGGACCTGCGCACGGTCGAGTGGTCCGGCTTTGCCGCCTTCGTGCTTTCGCCGGGCGTGCCGCTCACCCATCCGAAGCCGCACTGGACGGTGGATCTCGCCCATGCTTCGGGCGTCGAGATCATCGGCGACGTCGAGCTCTTCGTGCGCGAACGCCGCGCCCATGCGCCCGATTGCCCGTTCATCGCGATTACCGGCACCAACGGCAAGTCGACGACAACGGCGCTGATCGCGCATATCCTGAAGGAAAGCGGTCGCGACACCCAGCTCGGCGGCAATATCGGCACGGCGGTTCTGACGCTCGATCCGCCCAAGGCCGGCCGCTTCTACGTGGTCGAGTGCTCGTCCTACCAGATCGATCTGGCGCCGACTCTCAACCCGAGCGCCGGCATTCTCCTGAACCTCACGCCCGACCACCTCGATCGCCACGGCACGATGCAGCACTACGCCGACATCAAGGAGCGGCTGGTCGCCGGCAGCGGCACGGCCATCGTCGGCGTCGACGACAGCTTCTCGGCCCTGATCGCCGACCGGGTGGAGCGCGCGGGCACGAAGACGGTCCGAATCTCGCGCCGCCATGTGCTTGCCAATGGTCTTTATGCCGAAGGCTCGCGCATCCTGAAGGCAGAAGGCGGCACGTCCAGCCTGTTCGTCGATCTCGACGGTATTCAGACTTTGCGCGGCGGCCACAACGCCCAGAACGCGGCGGCTGCCATTGCCGCCTGCCTCGCAGTTGGCGTCAGCGCGGTGGAGATCCGCGACGGGCTGAAGAGCTTCCCCGGTCTCAAGCACCGCATGCAGCCGGTTGGGCGTAAGGGCGCGGTCGTGTTCGTCAACGATAGCAAGGCGACCAATGCCGACGCGGCAGCGCCGGCGCTTTCGAGCTATGAGCGCATCTACTGGATTGCCGGCGGTCTACCGAAGGAAGGGGGCATCACGACGCTTGCGCCCTTCTTCCCGAAGATCGTCAAGGCCTATCTGATCGGCGAGGCGGCGCCTGCCTTTGCGGCGACGCTCGGCGAGGCGGTTCCTTACGAAATTTCGGGCACGCTGGAGCAGGCGGTGGCGCATGCGGCCGCAGAGGCAGGCAAGGACGAAGCCGGCCCTTCGGCGGTGATGTTATCCCCGGCTTGCGCAAGCTTCGACCAGTATAAGAACTTCGAGGTGCGCGGCGATGCGTTTGTCGGCCATGTGCGCGCGATCGATGGCGTGACGATGCTGATTTAGTCCGTCACCGTCAGGCTGGTGCTGAAGGCACCGGTCGAAACGGAAGCGGGTGCAGGTATTCGGACATGGGGCGCAAGAGGCGCCGGAGAAGGGGACTGACAAGATGGTAAGCCGAGCCGAACGTGGCCCCGTGGCCGACTGGTTCTGGACGATCGACAGGTTCTTTCTGGCGACCTTCATCCTGTTGATGGGCGTCGGCTTCATGCTGTCCTTCGCCGCAAGCCCCGCCGTCGCCGAGCGCATCGGCCTCGACAGCTTCCACTTCGTCAAGCGTCACGCGCTCTTCCTCTTGCCGTCACTGGTGGTGATGGTCGGTATCTCGTTCCTCTCGCCGCGCCAGGTCAGGCGCGCTGCGATCCTGCTTCTCGGCGGCTCGCTCGCGATGATGGTGCTGGTGCTCTTCATCGGCGAGGAGGTGAAGGGCTCGATGCGCTGGCTTTCCATCGCCGGCATCTCGATCCAGCCCTCGGAATTCATGAAGCCGGCCTTTGTCGTCGTCTGCGCCTGGCTCTTCTCCGAACATGCGCGCCAACCGGAAATCCCCGGCAATCTCTTTGCCATCCTGCTCTTCGGCATCGTCGCAGCGCTTCTCGTCGCCCAGCCCGACCTTGGCCAGACGATCCTGACGACCGCGGTCTGGGGCGGCATGTTCTTCATGGCCGGCATGCCCTGGCTGTGGATCATCCTGCTCGGCGGTGCTGCGCTCGGCGGTTTCTTCGTCGCCTATACGATGCTGCCGCACGTGGCGGCCCGTATCGACAAGTTCCTGACCGGCGAGGGCGACACCTTCCAGATGGATACCGCACGCGAGGCGATCATTCGCGGCGACTGGTTCGGCCGGGGTCCTGGCGAAGGCATCGTCAAGCGCATCATCCCGGACAGCCATACCGACTTCGTCTTTTCCGTTGCGGCCGAGGAATTCGGCATCGTCTTTTGCATGGTCATCGTGCTGATCTTCGCCTTCCTGGTGATGCGCGGCCTCAACCATGCCTTCCGCGAACGCAACGACTTCAACCGGTTCGCCGTTGCCGGCCTGGTTCTCCAGATCGGCATCCAGTCGATGATCAACATCGGCGTGAACCTCGAACTGCTCCCGGCCAAGGGCATGACCCTGCCGCTGATCTCCTATGGTGGCTCGTCCATGGTGGCGATCTGCGTCACTGCCGGCTTCATCCTGGCTTTGACTCGTCACCGTCCGGAGAAGCGCGCCGTGGAGCGCAGCCTGTTTCGGTCCGGCATTGGTGTGCCGGCGGAGTAAAACATGACTAAAGGCATCATCCTGCTCGCCGCCGGCGGTACCGGCGGCCACCTGTTTCCGGCGGAGGCGCTGGCCCACGAACTGAAGGCCAATGGCTATTCGGTCCATCTCGTCACCGACAGCCGCGCAGAGCGTTATGCCGGCAAGTTCCCGGCCGACGAGGTGCATGTCGTGCCCTCGGCGACGATCGGCTCGAAGAACCCGATCAGTGTTGCGAAGTCGCTGTGGACGCTGTGGACCGGCATGCGTGCGGCGCGCAAGCTGATCGCGCGGCTGAAGCCCAAGGCTGTCGTCGGCTTCGGCGGCTATCCGACCGTTCCGCCGCTGCTTGCCGCCACCGGCATGGGCGTGCCGTCGATCATCCACGAGCAGAATGCCGTCATGGGCCGGGCCAACAAGGCGCTGGCTTCGCGCGTCAAGGCGATCGCCGGCGGCTTCCTGCCGGAAGGTACGGGCGCCTTTGCCGCGAAGACCGTGACAACCGGCAATCCGGTGCGCCCGGCCGTGCTGGCCGCCGCCAATTCGCCCTATGCCGCCGCCAGCGGCGACGCGCCGTTCCATCTTGTCGTCTTCGGCGGCAGCCAGGGCGCGCAATACTTCTCCAAGGCGGTCCCGCAGGCGATCTGCCGGCTCGAGGACGACGTTCGCCAGCGGTTCAAGGTCACCCAGCAGGCGCGCCCGGAAGACAGGGACGGCGTGATCGCCACTTACGAGAAGCTTGGCGTACCGGCCGAGGTCTCGCCGTTCTTCACGGACATGGCCGAGCGCATCGCCGGTGCCCAACTCGTTATCTGCCGCTCCGGCGCCTCGACGGTTTCCGAGCTTGCGGTCATCGGTCGCCCGGCGATCCTGGTGCCCTATCCCTATGCGCTCGACCACGATCAGGCGGCCAATGCCGCAGCACTCGCCGCCAAGGGTGGCGCGCGGGTGATCGCTCAAGGTGAACTCACGGCCGACCGCCTTGCAGGCATCCTCAAGGATGCGATCGGCAACCCGCAATCGCTCGCCCAGATGGCGGCAAACGCCCGGGAAACCGGCAAGCCGGACGCAGCAAGCTTGCTTGCATCCCTCGTAGAGGCTATTGCCAGCGGTTTGACAGTCGAGAAATTCAGGGAAACACGCTCATGAAAATGCCGAAAACCATCGGGCTGGTCCATTTCATCGGTATCGGCGGCATCGGCATGAGCGGCATCGCCGAGGTCCTTCACAATCTCGGCCACCGCGTGCAGGGTTCCGACCAGGCCGACAGCGCCAATGTGCAGCGCTTGCGCGCCAAGGGCATCGAGGTCTTCGTCGGCCACAAGGCCGAAAATCTCGGCGACGCCGAAGTGATCGTCGTTTCGACCGCGATCAAGAAGGACAATCCGGAACTGATCGTCGCCCGCGAGAAATTCCTTCCCGTCGTGCGTCGCGCCGAAATGCTCGCCGAGCTCATGCGCTTCCGCAACGCGATCGCGATCGGCGGTACGCATGGCAAGACGACGACGACTTCCATGGTTGCGGCGCTGCTCGAAGCCGGCAATCTCGACCCGACGGTCATCAACGGCGGCATCATCAATGCCTATGGCACCAATGCCCGCATGGGCGAGGGCGAGTGGATGGTGGTGGAGGCCGACGAATCCGATGGCACTTTCCTGAAGCTGCCGGCCGATGTGGCCGTCGTCACCAATATCGACCCCGAACATCTCGACCACTACGGCAATTTCGACGCGGTGCGCGCCGCCTTCCGACAGTTCGTCGAGAACGTGCCGTTCTACGGTTTCGGCGTGCTCTGCCTCGATCATCCGGAAGTGCAGACCATGGTCGGCAATATCGAGGACCGCAAGGTCGTGACCTACGGCGAGAACCCGCAGGCCGACGTGCGTTTCCACAACATCCGCATGGAGAACGGCACCTCGATCTTCGACATCGAGATCCGCCGTCGCCGCACCGGTCAGGTGATCCCGATGAAGGATCTGCGCCTGCCGATGCCCGGGCGCCACAACGTATCGAACGCGACTGCGGCGATTGCGGTTGCGCAGCGCCTCGGCATCAGCCCGGAAGCGATCGCCAGGGGGCTTGCCTCTTTCAGCGGCGTCAAGCGCCGCTTCACGCTGACCGGCGAATGGAACGGCGTGCGCGTCTATGACGACTACGGCCACCATCCGGTCGAGATCAAGGCGGTCTTAAGGGCCGCGCGCGAGGCCTGCCAGGGGCGAATCATCGCCGTGCACCAGCCGCATCGCTACTCGCGCCTTTCGAGCCTGTTCCAGGAATTCTCCGCCTGCTTCAACGATGCCGACACGATCCTGATCGCGCCGGTCTATGCGGCCGGCGAAGAAGCGATACCGGGCGCGACGGCCGAGGAGCTGGTGGATCGCATCAAGGCCGGCGGCCATCGCGACGCCCGTTACGTCTCCGGTCCGGAAGCGATTGCCCCGGTTGTCAGCAAGATTGCACAGCCCGGCGATTTTGTGGTTCTCTTGGGGGCTGGCAGCATCACCTACTGGGCGGCTGCCCTGCCTAAGGAACTCGCGGATATTTCAGGAATTTGAGCATGAAACAGGTCAACGGTCAGAAACTACTGGAATCGCTCGGAAGCGGTGTCAGCGCTGTGCGCGGCCGCATCACGCCCGACGCGCCGATGGATCGCGTCACCTGGTTCCGCGCCGGCGGCCTTGCCGAGCTGATGTTCCAGCCGCACGACACGGATGATCTCGTCACCTTCCTGAAGCTGGTTCCGGCCGAAGTGCCGGTCATGGTGGTCGGTGTCGGCTCGAACCTGCTCGTGCGCGACGGCGGCATTCCCGGCGTTGTCATCCGCCTCTCGGCCAAGGGCTTCGGCGATCTCGAGCTCGTCGGCGAAAATCGCATCAAGGCCGGCGCCATCTGCCCGGACAAGAACATCGCGGCCATGGCGCTCGATCACGGCATCGGGGGATTCTACTTCTTCTACGGCATCCCCGGCTCGCTCGGCGGCGCACTGCGCATGAACGCCGGCGCCAACGGCACGGAGACCCGTGAGCGTGTCGTCGAAGTCCATGCCGTCGACCGCCAGGGCAACCAGCATGTGCTGTCGAATGCCGATATGGGCTACGCCTATCGCCATTCGTCGGCACCAAAGGATCTGATCTTCACCCACGCGGTCTTCGAAGGTTACGCCGAGGACAAGAACAAGATCCGCACCGACATGGATGCGGTGCGTCAACATCGCGAAACGGTCCAACCGATCCGCGAAAAGACCGGCGGTTCGACCTTCAAGAACCCGGAGGGCCATTCCGCCTGGAAATTGATCGACGAAGCGGGGTGCCGGGGGCTCATGGTCGGCAGCGCCCAGATGTCGCCGCTGCACTGCAATTTCATGATCAATACCGGCCAGGCGACCGGCTACGAGCTGGAATACCTTGGAGAAACGGTGCGCCAACAAGTTCTCGAACATTCGGGCGTCCGGCTCGAATGGGAAATCAAGCGCATCGGTACCTTCATGCCGGGCTACGAGATCAAGGAATTCCTCGGCCGCGGCATCGCCTGAGGCTGTTGCGAGGATGTTTTGGAGAGGCCGTGGCGGCGACGCTGCGGCCTTTCGTTTATCTGGCAAGCGGCATCGCCGCGCTTTTGGAAGGACTATGGAACAAGAAACTCTGGCGCAAATTTCGGCCGCACTGAATGCGGGCTCGACGAATTACTCCGTCTTCCTGAGGCTGTACGAGGTGCAGCCTGTCCATCCGGTAGATTCAGACGCACTTGTGCAGATGGCGCTAGGGACAGGGGCCGAACTGGGCGGAATCGAACAAATTCAGCCTGAGCTCGTGTGGCCAACAGTGAAGGACGCTCTGCTCTATGCAGGGGATGCCGGCGCTGGTCCGTCCGACCTGGTACTCAAATCCGGAAAATTCAGATCGCTGATCGATCTTTTGGGGGAGCAGATCCATGCGATGGTCAAGGGCTCGACCATGATCGAGTCCTTCTGGCTTAGGAGCGGGCATCCGGCCTATCCCGTGTTTTGGGACTTCGCGCTTATCTTCCGGCATGAGGAAGGTGCAGCCATCTTCATTGGCGCGAGTTCAGACTAGGCGGAGGTTTTGCCGACAAAGCCTGCCAAAAAGGAGAGCCGCAGCGTTGCCGCTGCGGCTCTCCTTGTTTGCGGTCGGCCGCGCACAGGGGCGCGGCCAGTCCGATATCAGGCCGAGACCTCGTCTTCCGTCGACAGCACGAGGCAAAGCAGCGTGATGGCGGCGGCGGCCAGCAGGTAGTAGCCGACGTAATCCAGGCTGTAGTTGGTGGCGAGCCAGGTGGCGATGTAGGGCGCCAGAGACGCGCCGAAGATGCCGGCGAGATTAAAGGTCATGGACGCGCCGGTGTAGCGCACCGAGGTCGGGAAGGGGGCGGCAAGCGCTGCGCCGATCGGGCCGTAGGTGAGGCCCATGAGGCCTAGGCCGATGATCGAGAACAGGAAGGCGCCACCGATGCCGCCGGCCAGCAGCGGTGCCATGAAGAGGCCGAAGACGCCGATGCCGATCGTCGTGAGGATCAGCACCAGGCGGCGGCCGAACCGGTCCGAAAGGATGCCGGCGACCGGGATCATCAGGCCGAAGAAGACGACGCCGGTCATCTGTACGACGAGGAACTGCTCGCGCGAGTAGCCGAGCTTTGCCGTGCCCCAGGAGAGCGAGAACACCGTCATCAGATAGAACAGCACGAAGGTCGCGAGCGCCACGAAGGTGCCGAGAACGAGGCTGCGCTTGTGGAAGCGGAAGATCTCGGCGATCGGAACCTGCACGCGCTCGTGCTTGTCTACCGCCTTCTGGAACTCCGGCGTCTCGGTGATCTTCAGCCGGACATAGAGGCCGACGGCGACCAGCAGGATGCTGGCGATGAAGGGCACGCGCCAGCCCCAGGCGAGGAAGGCTTCGTTGCTCATGACTTCGCCGAGGATCAGGAAGGTGCCGGCCGACAGGATGAAACCGATCGGGGCGCCGAGCTGCGGGAACATGGCGTACCAGCTGCGCTTGCCCTCGGGCGCGTTTTCGGTGGCGAGCAGCACAGCGCCACCCCATTCGCCGCCGAGGCCGAGGCCCTGGCCGAAACGGCAAAGGGCCAAGAGCAGGGGCGCTGCGACGCCGATCGTCGCATAGGTCGGCAAAAGGCCGATCACGACGGTAGATATGCCCATGGTCATCAGTGCCGCCACGAGCGTCGCCTTGCGGCCGACCTTGTCGCCGAAATGGCCGAAGATGACGGCGCCGAAGGGGCGGGCGAAGAAGGCAATCGAGAAGGTCGCGAAGGACTGCAGCATTGCCGAGGTCGGGTCGGCGGTCGGGAAGAACAGGTGCGGAAAGACCAGCACTGCGGCGGTGGCGTAAACGTAGAAGTCGAAGAATTCGATGGTCGTGCCGACGAGGCTTGCGAACAGCACCCGGGCAGGGGAGTTCACTGCCGCGTGCTTCGACGCATTGTCCTTCGGCGACAGGGAGGTTGTCGCGTCTGTCATTATGATGGTTCCTGATATGGATTTCATACCGTCTTGGGAGGCGGTTGAGGGCTATTAACGCAAGTTTCGGCATGACGAAACCCTGAAACCGTAAGAAATGCGAACGATATCGGCGTCATGCGCAACATTATTCCGCTGGTGCATGGCTCTCTGCGGCAGAGGTTGGGTCTGCCTGTTGCTTGGGCAATATATTGAGCTGCGCTTGGTCGATTTCACCTTTTGCGCGCGTTTGACATCGCCTCACAACCCATCTTGACCGGAATCAAATTGTGGCAAACTCTGGGCACTTGAAGCGATCGGCTTCGTTTTTCAGGAGCGAATGCATGTTCAAAAGGCTTTCTGCGGAATTTCTGGGTACATTCTGGCTCGTTTTCGGCGGTTGCGGCAGCGCGGTGCTGGCGGCTGCCTTTCCTGAGGTCGGCATCGGCCTGCTCGGCGTTTCTTTTGCTTTTGGTCTCACCGTACTCACCATGGCCTATGCGGTCGGCGGCATCTCCGGTGGACACTTCAATCCGGCCGTTTCGGTTGGGCTGATGGTCGCCGGCAAGTTTCCGTCCCACAAGCTCGTCGGCTACGTTGTCTCCCAGGTGCTGGGCGCGATTGCCGCTGCGGGCGTGCTCTATCTGATCGCCAGCGGCAAGGCCGGTTTCCAGCTCGGTGGCTTTGCCGCCAACGGCTATGGCGAGCATTCACCGGGCGGCTATTCGCTGATATCAGCGCTTGTTGCCGAGGTGATGCTGACCTTCTTCTTCCTGTTCATCATTCTCGGTTCCACCCATGGCCGCGTGCCGGCCGGCTTCGCGCCGATCGCCATCGGCCTGGCGCTCACCCTCATTCACCTGGTCTCGATTCCGGTGACGAACACCTCGGTCAACCCGGCCCGCTCGACGGGGCAGGCGCTTTTCGTAGGCGATTGGGCGCTGGCACAGCTGTGGCTTTTCTGGGTGGCGCCGATCGTCGGTGCGGCAATCGCCGGCATCGTCTGGAAGATCGTCGGCGACGACGACTGAGCGTTCATCTCATTGTCCGAATTGAGCCCGCCGCCTCGTTTGCGGCGGGTTTTTCATTTTTTTTTCGCTTGTTACGCAATAGATTCAGGATTGCTCCGCAACCCTTTGATCTCCCGCCAAAATGCCTTGTCGCCTATGCGCGTGCACGCACGGCGCGTGTTTCGTTTCCCGACTAAGGTTAACGAAAGTAAACGGTTCGTTAACCATAATGCCGTTCTAGTGACCCAATGGCACCGGTGACTCGCGGGGACCGGAATCAGCCAGACGCAAGGAAACCTTGCGATAGTGGCGTATTGTTTGGGGGTTTGAATGAGCGGCAAGCATGTGGCTGTCCTGATGGGCGGATTTTCTTCGGAGCGACCGGTTAGCCTGTCGTCCGGGGCTGCCTGCGCGGATGCCCTTGAGGCCGCCGGCTATCGCGTCACCCGAATCGACGTCGACCGCAACGTTGCCGAGGTGCTCGCGGCACTCCGGCCGGACGTCGCCTTCAATGCTCTTCATGGTCCGTTCGGCGAGGACGGCACGATCCAGGGCATCCTCGAATATCTGGAAATTCCCTACACCCATTCCGGCGTACTCGCCTCGGCGCTCGCCATGGACAAGGCGCAGGCCAAGCACGTTGCGGCCGCCTCCGGCATTCCGGTTGCCGACGCGCAGGTGATGGATCGCCATGCCTTCGGTCCGAAGCACCCGATGAAGCCGCCCTATGTCGTCAAGCCGGTCCGTGAGGGCTCGAGCTTCGGCGTCGTCATCGTCAAGGAAGATCGGTCGCATCCGCCGCAAGTGGTAACCTCGAGCGAGTGGCGCTATGGCGACCGAATCATGGTCGAGCGTTATGTCGCCGGCCGCGAACTGACCTGTGGCGTCATGGGCGACAAGGCCCTTGGCGTGACCGAAATCATCCCGCAGGGCCATGCCTTCTACGATTATGACTCCAAGTACGTAAAAGGTGGTTCTCGCCACGTCATTCCGGCACAGATTTCACCAAATATTTACCAAAAAATACAAACACTCGCTCTGAAGGCGCATCAGGCAATCGGTTGCCGGGGCGTCAGCCGATCCGACTTTCGTTTCGATGACAGTTCCTCCGGTGAGGGCGAGCTGATCTGGCTGGAAATCAACACCCAGCCCGGCATGACGCCAACCTCCCTGGTGCCCGAGATGGCCGCGCATGCCGGCTATAGTTTCGGTGAGTTTTTGAGTTGGATGGTGGAGGAAGCGTCGTGTTTGCGTTGAGGGGCAGAAGGGGCAAGAGGGTTCGTCACCTCGATGGCGCTGCAGCCGTCGATGTGGACGGCGGCCGTGTGCTGCCGCGTCCGCTCCGTCGTGTCGTGCGCTTCTTCGTCAGTCTTGGTGCTGGCCGCGTTCGCTTTCCGGCCCGTACCGGCACGATCTCGGCGCTCGCCTTTTTTGCTGCGACGGGCTTCTACGGCATGTCGCTCGGCGGTCATACGCAGAACTTCGCGCAAGCTTCGACCGCCGCCGCGGGATTTGCGATCGAAGACGTCAAGGTTTCCGGCAACGACCAGACCTCGGAGATCGACATCCTCCAGCAGCTCGGCCTGGACGGCACGACGTCGCTGGTGGCGCTCGATATCGCCGAGGCCCGCAAGCTGATCGCGGAAATGCCCTGGGTTCAGGGCGTGACGGTGCGCAAGGTCTATCCCGGCACGATCGAGGTCAACCTTACCGAGCGCAAGGCCTTTGGCATCTGGCAGCACGGCTCCGATCTTTCGCTGATCGAAAGAAGCGGCAGCGTGATTGCGCCGCTGCGCGACAACAAGTTTGCGGCGCTGCCGCTGTTCGTTGGCCGCGATGCCGAAACGGCGGCCGCCGATTTCTACGACGAGTTTTCCCGCTGGCCGGAGATCCGCTCGCGGGTGAGGGCCTTCGTTCGCGTCGCCGGTCGCCGTTGGGACCTGCGCCTCGATAACGGCATCATCGTCAAGTTGCCGGAGCACGACGTCGCCCAGGCGATGCAAGTGCTCTCCGACATGGAAAGCCAGCACCAGCTCCTGGAGCGCGACATCGCGGCCGTGGATCTGAGGCTGCAGGATCGAACCACAGTTCAGTTGACTCCGGGTGCAGTCACCCGGCGCGAAGTTGCCTTGAAGGCGAGGGACAAAATGCTGAAGGCGCAGGAGACCGAAAAGAAGAAAGAGGGGCGGATATGAGTTTGTTCGGTTCCTCCAGCTTTGGCTTGCCGCGCCTGAAGCCGCTTTCTTCGAAGCGGTCTCACGTTGTCTCGGTGCTGGATATCGGTTCGACCAAGGTGGTCTGCATGATCGGCCGGCTGACGCCGCGCGCCGAGAGCCAGATCCTGCCGAACCGCACCCACAACGTCGAAATCATCGGCATCGGCCATCAGAAGTCGCGGGGCGTCAAGAACGGTGTCGTCGCCGATCTCGATGCGGTCGAAAGCGTCGTGCGGCTCGCGGTCGACGCGGCCGAGCGTATGGCCGGGCTTACCATCGACAGCATGATCGTCAACGTTTCGGCCGGCCGGCTGCAGAGCGACGTCTACACCGCGACGATCGATCTCGGCGGTCAGGAAGTCGACGCCAACGATCTGCGCAAGGTTCTGTCGGCCGCCGGCCAGCAGTCGCTGCGGTCCGACCGCGCCATCCTGCACTCACTGCCTACGGGCTTCTCGCTCGATGGCGAACGCGGCATCCGTGATCCGCTCGCCATGTTCGGCGACGTTCTCGGCGTCGACATGCATGTGCTGACGGCCGAGCGTGCAGCGCTGAAGAACCTGGAACTCTGCGTCAACCGCGCTCACCTCTCGGTCGAGGGCATGGTGGCGACCCCCTATGCCAGCGGGCTTGCAGCGCTCGTCGACGACGAAGTCGAGCTCGGCTGTGCCGCGATCGACATGGGCGGCGGCACGACGACGATCTCGGTCTTTGCCGAAGGCAAACTGGTTCACGCTGACGCCGTCAGCCTCGGCGGCCACCACGTGACGACGGACCTGGCGCGCGGTCTTTCGACCCGCATCGAAGACGCCGAGCGGCTGAAGGTCGTGCACGGTTCGGCACTGCCCAACAGCGCCGACGAACGCGACATCGTCTCGGTTCCGCCGATCGGCGAGGACGACCGCGATCAGCCGACGCATGTGCCGCGTGCGCTCGTCTCGCGCATCGTGCGCGCCCGCATCGAAGAGACGCTCGAATTGATCCGCGACCGCATCCAGCGCTCGGGCTTCAGCCCGATCGTCGGCAAGCGCATCGTTCTGACGGGCGGCGCAAGCCAGCTCACGGGCCTGCCGGAAGCGGCGCGCCGCATCCTCGCCCGCAATGTTCGCATCGGCCGTCCGCTCGGAGTTTCCGGGCTGCCCGCGGCTGCCAAGGGGCCGGCCTTCTCCACGGCGGTCGGCCTGATGATCTATCCGCAGGTCGCCGACCTCGAGACCCATGCCGCCCACGGCGGCATGTTCTCGGCGCTCGGCGCCGGCAACGGTCGCATCGCCCGCATGGGGCAGTGGCTGAAAGAGAGCTTTTGAGTGACGTTCGGCGCCGACAGGGACGGCGTCGGATGAAGGAAATGTTGGACTTTGAGAGATTTGGCCGGCTCGGCAAGGCGGCCAGAAAACAGAAGGAACGGGTACAATGACTATCAACTTGCAGAAGCCGGATATCACGGAGCTGAAGCCGCGCATCACCGTCTTTGGCGTGGGTGGTGGCGGTGGCAACGCCGTCAACAACATGATCACTGCAGGCCTCCAGGGCGTCGATTTCGTCGTCGCCAACACCGATGCCCAGGCACTGACCATGACCAAGGCCGAGCGCATCATCCAGATGGGCGTCGCCGTCACCGAAGGTCTCGGCGCCGGTTCGCAGCCGGAAGTCGGCCGCGCGGCCGCCGAAGAGTGCATCGATGAGATCATCGACCACCTGAACGGCACCCACATGTGCTTCGTCACCGCCGGCATGGGCGGCGGCACCGGCACGGGTGCAGCCCCGATCGTTGCCCAGGCCGCCCGCAACAAGGGCATCCTGACGGTCGGCGTCGTCACCAAGCCGTTCCATTTCGAAGGCGCGCGCCGTATGCGCCTCGCCGACCAGGGCATTGCCGAACTGCAGAAGTCGGTCGACACCCTGATCGTCATCCCGAACCAGAACCTCTTCCGCATCGCCAACGACCGCACGACCTTTGCGGACGCCTTCGCGATGGCCGACCAGGTTCTCTATTCGGGCGTTGCCTGCATCACCGACCTCATGGTCAAGGAAGGCCTCATCAACCTCGACTTCGCCGACGTCCGCTCGGTGATGCGTGAAATGGGCCGCGCCATGATGGGTACCGGCGAAGCTTCGGGCGAAGGCCGTGCACTGGCCGCTGCCGAAGCCGCGATTGCCAACCCGCTGCTCGACGAGACCTCGATGAAGGGCGCCCAGGGCCTCCTGATCTCGATCACCGGTGGCCGCGACCTGACGCTGTTCGAACTCGACGAAGCCGCAACCCGTATTCGCGAAGAAGTCGACCCGGATGCCAACATCATCCTCGGCGCGACGTTCGACGAAGAACTCGAAGGCCTGATCCGCGTCTCGGTCGTCGCCACCGGCATCGACCGTACGGCCGCGGAGGTGGCGGGTCGTTCCGCTGACTTTCGTCCGGTAGCAGCCAAACCGGTCGTCCGTCCGTCGGCCGCCATTCCTGCCCAGCAGCCGCAGCCGGTTGCCCAGCACCAGCCGGCCCCGGTTCATCAGCCGGTAATGCAGCAGCCCGTCGCCCAGCCGGTGCAGCCGGTTCAGCAGCAGCCGTCTGTCGATCACATCGCGGCTGCGATCCGCGAAGCCGAAATGGAGCGCGAGCTCGATATCGCGACCCGCGCCGCCCAGGCACAGGTCCAGGCTCCGGCTCAGCAAGCGCATGAAGAGAACTTCCGTCCCCAGAGCAAGCTTTTCGCCGGTGCAGCACCGGTAGAGGCCGCTCCGGTCATGCGCCAGCCGCAGCCGCAGATGCAGCCGGTTCAGGCCCAGCCTCAGCCGCAGCCGGTGATGCGCCAGGAGCCCGTTGCTCCGGTCATGCGCCAGCAGCCGGAACAGGTTCGCATGCCGAAGGTCGAAGACTTTCCGCCAGTCGTGAAGGCCGAGATGGACCGTCGCGCCCAGCCGGCAGCCCCGATCGCGGAAGAGCGTGGCCCGATGGGTCTCTTGAACCGCATCACCAGCTCGCTTGGCCTGCGTGAGCGCGAACAGACCCCGGCGGCCGCCGACATGACGGCTTCCGCACCGACCGCTGCTTCCCAGCAGCGCCGGCCGCTCTCGCCGGAAGCGAGCCTCTATGCGCCGCGTCGCGGCCAGCTTGACGATCACGGTCGCGTTTCGCAGCAGACGCGCCCGCAAGAAGATGATCAGCTCGAAATCCCGGCGTTCCTGCGCCGTCAGTCGAACTGATTGGAAGGCCCGTTCCTTCACCTTGCCGAATGCCCGGGCAACTGCCCGGGCATTTTTGCATTTTCTTCATCATTTCAGATGTTTGATTCGATGTTGCGGACCGTCGCAAATACGTAACAAAGCGAAACGAACAGTGATTTGGAATGGTGCCTCCAAACTCCTATTTTCAGACTCGGAATTGGGGACGCATGCGATTCGATCAAGCGCTGTCTGTTCGAAACGCAGAGGATCGGATTTTGCTCCGAGACTCTCGGGCGCCTTGTTTGTGCCCTGAAGTTCGCTGCGTCCGCCAGCAGGTTTTGGCCATCGGCCACAGGTATTGAAAGTGACGAGAATGGGAATCGAATTGCTCGGGTTTCAGACGACGATTGCAAGCCCGGTAACGCTGAAGGGAAATGGCGTTCACTCGGGTGCAGAAGTGTCGATCACCTTCCATCCGGCGGAAGCCGATGCGGGCATCGTGTTCCAGCGCGTTCTCGCCAATGGCCGGATCAGCGAATACAAGGCGGTTTCCTCGCAGGTCGGCAACACCGATCTCTGCACCGTTCTCGGCATGTCGCCGGCGACGTCGATTGCTACGATCGAACATGTGATGGCCGCGATCTATGCGCTCGGCCTCGACAACCTGACGGTCGAAGTTCACGGCGCCGAAATGCCGATCATGGACGGCAGCTCCGAACCCTTCATCGACGCGATCGAGCAGGTGGGCGTTCGCGCCCTTGCAGTCAAGCGTCGCTACATCCGCATCGTCAAGCCGGTGCGCATCGAATCGGGCGCGTCCTGGTCGGAGTTCACGCCCTATGACGGCATGCGCTTCGAGGTCGAGATCGACTTCGATTGCCCGCTGATCGGTCGCCAGTCCTGGAAGGGCGACATGACGCCGTCCGTCTTCAAGCGCGAGCTGTCGCGCGCCCGCACCTTCGGCTTCATGCGTGATGTCGAGC
This sequence comes from Sinorhizobium sp. NFACC03, assembly GCF_900103435.1. Taxonomy (NCBI): domain Bacteria; kingdom Pseudomonadati; phylum Pseudomonadota; class Alphaproteobacteria; order Hyphomicrobiales; family Rhizobiaceae; genus Sinorhizobium; species Sinorhizobium sp. NFACC03. Next base: position 148,408 of record NZ_FMXF01000011.1, on the reverse strand, counting down.
GGCTCTGGGCTGCCGGCTTTGCGCTCGGCTCCTCGCTCGAAAACTCGGTCGTCATCTCCGACGACAACACCGTCATCAACGTCGAGGGCCTGCGCTACACGGACGAGTTCGTTCGTCACAAGACGCTCGATGCGGTCGGCGATCTCTCGCTCGCCGGCGCGCCGTTCATCGGCTGCTACCGTTCCTACCGCGGCGGTCACAAGATGAACGCCAACGCACTGAAGGCGCTTCTCAGCGATCCGACGGCCTACGAAGTCGTCGAAACGGCGACCCCGCGTCAGCGCACCCGCGCCCGCGACATGGTTGCAGTTGCAGTTCCGGGCTTTGCGCCCTGGTCCGCATAAACAAAAAAAGTCATCATCTCCTCCAGTCGCCGGCCGAAAGGCCGGCATTTTCATGATAGGGCCGCCACAAATTTGCATGAATCACCGATCATGACGTTGCGGTCTCAAGGTAACTTGCTCTAAAAGCGCATGTCTGGCGGGGTCCAAGCCCGCAGCGTGGAACGGGAATATCCGATGGTTCTTGCAGTTTCTGTTGATCTGAGAAAGTCAGCGCGCGTCGCCGCCGTGATCGTCGCGGCCATTGCCGGCAGCGCCCTGATTACCGCCTGCCAGAACGATCCCGATATCGACATCACCAAGTTGACGGCGGAGACGGATCCGCCGGAAGTGCTCTACAATCAGGGCCTTGCCAACCTCAACGCCGGCAAGACGACGGAAGCGTCGCGCAAGTTCGAAGCGCTCGACCGCCAGCATCCGTTCTCGGAATATGCCCGTAAGGCACTGGTGATGAACGCCTTCGTTTCCTACCGAAACGGGCAGTACCAGGAGGCGATCAACGCCACCGGTCGTTACCTCAATCTCTATCCGCAGTCGGAAGACGCGGCCTATGCGCAGTACATCCAGGGGCTGGCTTACACCAAGCAGATCCCCGCGGTGACGCAGGACCAGAAGCCGGCGATGAGGGCGATCGAGGCCATGCAGGCCGTCGTCGATCGCTATCCGGACTCCGAATATGTCGACGACGCCAAGTCGAAGATCCGCTTTGCCCGCGACCAGCTCGCCGGCAAGGAAATGCAGGTCGGCCGCTACTATCTCGAGCGCAAGGAATATCTCGCTGCCGTATCGCGCTTCCGCGTCGTCATCGAGCAGTATCCGAACACCAACCAGGTGGAGGAAGCGCTGGCGCGCCTCACCGAGGCCTATTACGCGATGGGCGTGACCCAGGAGGCGCAGACCGCTGCTGCCGTTCTCGGCCACAACTATCCGGACAGCCAGTGGTACTCCGATTCCTTCAAGCTGCTGCAGTCTGGCGGCCTGGAGCCGCGTGAAAGCGGCAACTCCTGGATATCGCGCGCTGCCAAGAACCTCATCGGCGCCTGATCCTTATCAGCGCCCGTCAAGGAAGATACGAACCCGGATGCTCGCCCAGCTTTCGATCCGCGATATCGTCCTGATTGAACGGCTTGATCTGGCTTTCGACGCCGGGCTCTCGGTGCTGACCGGTGAAACCGGCGCCGGTAAGTCCATCCTGCTCGACAGCCTGTCGCTGGCCCTTGGCGGCCGTGGCGACGGCTCGCTGGTGCGCCATGGCTCCGACAAGGGGCAGGTGACAGCGGTCTTCGACGTGCCCGTCGGTCATTCGGCGCGGCTGATGCTGCACGAAAACGGCATCGACGATGATGGCGACCTGATCTTCCGCCGCGTGCAATCCGCTGACGGCCGCACCAAGGCCTATGTCAACGACCAGCCGATCAGCGTCCAGCTCATGCGCCAGCTCGGACAGACGCTCGTCGAGATCCACGGACAGCACGACGATCGCGCGCTTGTCGACATCGACGCGCACCGCACCTTGCTCGATGCCTTCGGCGGCACCTCCGACGAGGCGCAACATGTCGGCAATCTCTATCGCGCCTGGAAGGACGCCGAGCGCGGTCTGAAGAAGCATCGCGAACGCGTCGAAGCTGCCGCGCGCGAGGCGGATTTCCTGCGTTCTTCGGTCGAGGAACTGGAAAAGCTCAGCCCGCGCGACGGCGAAGAGGACGAGCTAGCCGAGAAGCGGGCGCGAATGATGAAGTCCGAGCGCATCGCCGGCGACATCAACGAAGCCTCCGAATTCTTGAATGGCAATGGTTCGCCGGTTCCGCTGATCGCCTCGCTTGTGCGCCGGCTCGAGCGCAAGAGCCATGAGGCGCCGGGTCTGCTGGAGGAAACCGTCGAGCTTCTCGACGGGGCGCTGAACCAGCTCTCGGACGCGCAGATGGCGGTCGAGCGGGCGCTGCGCAACACCGAGTTCGACCCGAAGGAGCTGGAGCGGGTGGAAGAACGGCTGTTTGCGCTTCGTGGTGCCAGCCGCAAATATTCCGTCCCGGTCGCCGAGCTTCCGGCGCTCGCCGTGCGCATGATCTCCGATCTTGCCGATCTCGATGCCGGCGAGGAAAGACTGAAGCAGCTCGAAGGCCAGGTCGGTGTTGCCAAGGCAGCCTTCGACGCGTCGGCGCGCTCGCTCTCGGAAAAGCGGCAGCGCACGGCGTCGGCACTCTCCGCCGCCGTCATGGACGAATTGCCAGCGCTGAAGCTCGAACGTTCACGCTTCATGGTGGAAGTTCAAAGCGATGCGACGCAGGCGACGGCCGACGGCATCGATCTCGTCGAATTTCATGTCCAGACCAATCCCGGCACGCGGCCGGGGCCGATCATGAAGGTCGCCTCGGGCGGCGAGCTCTCGCGCTTTCTCTTGGCGCTGAAGGTGGCGCTTGCTGATCGCGGCTCGGCGCCGACGCTCGTCTTCGACGAAATCGACACCGGTGTCGGTGGTGCCGTGGCCGATGCCATCGGCCAGCGGCTGAAGCGGCTTTCCGGCACCGTCCAGGTGCTTTCCGTCACCCACGCGCCGCAGGTGGCGGCGCGGGCCGCAACGCACCTCCTGATCTCCAAGGGACCGTCCGCCGAGAAGGCCGAGACGATCGCGACCCGCGTCGCCCGCATGGACGACAAGGCGCGCACCGAGGAAATCGCCCGCATGCTCGCCGGCGCCTCGATCACGGAAGAGGCGAGGGCGGCAGCGGCGCGCCTGCTGGCGGGCAACGGCTAGCCACAGGCTCTTTTCTTTCGCGATGGTTGCTCTACAAAACGACTCCGAATCCGGAGTCGTCGCGCATGTCCAATGAATTGAAACCCGTCGAGAATCTCAACGAAAAGGAAGCGGCCGCGGAGCTGGCCTTTCTCGCCGCCGAGCTTGCCCGTCACGATGCGCTCTATCACGGCCAAGACGCGCCGGAGATTTCTGATGCGGACTATGACGCGCTGAAGCGGCGCAACGATGCGATCGAGGCGCAGTTTCCGGCGCTCATCCGCGAGGACAGCCCGTCGAGGAAGGTGGGTGCGGCGCCGTCCGTCACCTTCCAGCCGGTCGTCCACGCCCGGCCGATGCTTTCGCTCGACAACACGTTCTCAGACGAAGACGCCCGCGATTTCGTCGCATCGGTCTATCGCTTCCTCGGGCAGCTTCCGGACAATTCGATCGCGTTCACGGCGGAGCCGAAGATCGACGGTCTGTCGATGTCGCTGCGTTACGAGAACCGCCGGCTGGTAACGGCCGCCACGCGCGGCGACGGCACGACCGGCGAAAATGTCACCGCCAATATCCGCACCATCGGCATGATCCCGCAGACGTTGCCGGCGGGCGCGCCCGATGTGGTCGAGGTGCGCGGCGAAATCTACATGGCGAAATCCGATTTTGCCGCGCTCAACGCCGAAATGGCGGCGCAGGGCAAGCCGCTCTACGTCAACCCGCGCAACACCGCTTCCGGCTCTCTGCGGCAGCTCGACGCCAAGGTGACGGCCAGCCGCAAGCTGCGCTTCTTCGCCTATGCCTGGGGCGAGATCTCGGCGATGCCGGCCGACACGCAAATGGGCATGGTCGAGGTGTTCAAGTCCTGGGGCTTCCCGGTCAACCCGCTGATGCAGCGGCTGACGTCTGCCGACGCGCTCCTGGAGCACTACCACCACATCGAGCGCGAGCGGCCGGATCTCGACTACGATATCGACGGCGTCGTCTACAAGGTCGACCGGCTCGACCTGCAGGCCCGCCTCGGCTTCCGCTCGCGTTCGCCGCGCTGGGCAACGGCGCACAAGTTCCCGGCCGAGCAAGCCTTCACCCGGCTGACGGCGATCGACATCCAGGTGGGCCGCACCGGTGCGCTGACGCCGGTGGCGCGGCTCGAGCCGATCACCGTCGGCGGCGTCGTCGTCACCAATGCGACGCTGCACAACGAGGACTACATCAAGGGGCTCGGCAATTCCGGCGAGCCGATCCGCGAGGGCCGCGATATCCGCATCGGCGACATGGTGATCGTGCAGCGCGCCGGCGACGTCATTCCGCAGATCGTCGACGTCGTCATGGACGAACGCAAGGAAGGCGCCGAGCCCTATCGCTTCCCGACCACATGCCCGGTCTGCGGCAGCCATGCGGTGCGTGACATCAACGAGAAGACCGGCAAGGTGGATGCGGTGCGCCGCTGCACCGGCGGTTTCGTCTGCCGCGCCCAGGCCGTCGAGCACTTGAAGCATTTCGTCTCGCGCAACGCCTACGACATCGAAGGCCTCGGCTCCAAGCAGATCGAGTTCTTCTTCGAAAGCGAAGACCCGACGCTCATGATCCGCACGGCGCCCGATATCTTCACGCTGGAAAAGCGCCAGGAGACGTCGCTGACCAAGCTCGAAAATATCGACGGCTTCGGCAAGGTCAGCGTGCGCAAGCTCTATGAGGCGATCAACACACGCCGCTCGATTGCACTTCATCGCTTCATCTATGCGCTCGGCATCCGCCATGTGGGCGAGACGACGGCGAAGCTGCTCGCGCGCTCCTATGGCAGCTACGAGCACTTTGGCACGGCGATGGGCGAAGCGTCGGCCTTTTCGGGCGACGCCTGGAACGAACTCAACAGCATCGACGGCATCGGCGAGGTCGTCGCCCGCGCCATCGTCGAGTTCTACAAGGAGCCGCGTAACCTCGAAGTGGTCACGCGTCTGCTGTCCGAGGTGACGCCGGAGGCGGCGGAAGCACCGGTTGCAAGCGACAGCCCGGTCGCCGGCAAGACGGTGGTCTTCACCGGTTCGCTCGAAAAGATGACGCGCGACGAGGCCAAGGCCAAGGCGGAAAGCCTCGGCGCCAAGGTGGCAGGCTCCGTGTCGAAGAAGACCGATATCGTCGTTGCGGGTCCGGGTGCCGGCTCCAAGCTCGACAAGGCCCGCGAACTCGGCGTCGAGACCATGGACGAGGACGAGTGGCTGGCGCTGATCGGCGGGTAGGGGCTTTCTTGGTGTTCGGGGGGAAAGCAGAGAGATGTCTGACTTCCTAGAGTTCGTTCTGGCCAAGGGGCCGGAAGGCCGCATCACACATGATGATGTGGTTCGGTGGGCAGGCGCTTTGGACAACTGGGAGTTCTACAACGCCGCTGCTGTCGAAATCGCAAGGAAATACCATCACGGCGCGCTGACCTATAGCTTCTGCGACGGCGTCATGAACGATCTCTGGCGCGCGGTGCAGGCGGGCTTCACAGCCGGCCGCAATGCGCTGCCTGAGCCTTTTTACGTCGTTTATGAAGCGTTCGATGCCGGGGAGTACCACCGGGCAGAAGACGGGAGCGATGACCCGATTGCCGACCTTACCGATCCGCTCATCGCGGAGTTGGTGGCGCGCCTCGGCCCCTAGCAGCAGGGCATGGTTGGCTATCGACACAAAGCAATCGGCCCGGGCTTGGGAAGGCTCGGGCCGATTGTCTTAACGTTCTCTTGAATTGGGCCATCAGCCCTGCTGCTGCGCCGCTTCCTGGTCCATCCACATGAACTCCCAGACGTGGCCGTCGAGGTCCTGGAAGGAGATGCCGTACATGAAGCCGTAGTCGATCGCCGGCTTCCAGGGCTTGGCGCCAGCGGCGAGCGCCTTGGCGAGCATGTCGTCGACTTCGGCGCGGCTCCCGGCCGAAAGGGCGGTGATGACTTCGGTTCCCTTCCGGGCGTCGCTGATCTCGCCGGTGATGAAGTCACGGAACTTCGGCTCGGTCAAAAGCATGACGAAGATATTGTCCGAGATCACCGTGCAGGCGGCGGTGTCATCGGAGAACTGCTCGTTGAAGGTGAAGCCGAGGGCAGCGAAGAACGCGCGCGAGGCCTTCAGATCCTTGACCGGCAGGTTTACGAAAATCATGCGCATGAAATGCTCCTTGGGAATGGATTTTGTGTCTACGGACTAAGGACGAATGCCGATCGACGATTCCGACACCGGCTCAAACATTTTTTTAGCTGGAGAGATGTGGGGCGCAACCCCGGGTTTTCAACAGCAATTGCGGGTCGTGCGGAGGAGCCGGTCTTGCCGCCATTACCCCCGATACCGCAGCGCCTCCACCAGCACAGCAAAGGCCGGTGAGGACTGGCGGCGGCTGGGGTAATAGAGGTGGTAGCCGGGGAACGGGTCGCACCAGTCTTCGAGCACGCGGATGAGGCGACCTTCGGCGATGTGGGTGAGGGCCGATTCCTCCGGGACGAAGGCAAGGCCGAAGCCGGCGAGGCAGGCGGTAAGCCGATGCGCCAGCCGGCTGAAGACGAGCTGTCCGTCGACGCGGACTTTTAGCTCGCGGCCGTCCTTTTCGAACTCCCAGGCATAGATGCCGCCGTAGGTCGGAAGCCTCAGGTTGATGCAGCGGTGCTGGGTCAGGTCCTGAGGGACGACGGGCTTCGGATGCTTTTCGAAATAGCTGGGCGCGCCGACGACCGCCATGCGCATGTCCGGCCCGATGCGCACGGCGATCATGTCCTTGGCGACCTGCTCGCCAAGCCGGACACCGGCGTCGTAGCGTTCGGCGACGATATCGGTGAGGCCGTAGTCGATGACGATCTCGACCTTGATATCGGGATAATCGGGCAGAAGCTTTTCGAGCTTCGGCCAGAGCACGGTCTCTGCCGCGTGCTCGGCAGTGGTGATGCGCACCGTGCCTGCGGGTTTGTCCCTCACGTCGCTCAAGGCGGTGAGCTCGGTTTCCAACTGCTCGAAGTGCGGGACGAGGGTGGCAAGCAGCCGCTCGCCGGCCTCGGTCGGGGAGACGCTGCGCGTGGTGCGGGTGAGCAGGCGCACGCCAAGCCGTGCTTCGAGCGCCCGCATGGTGTGGCTGAGCGCCGATTGCGAAACGCCGAGCTGGGCGGCGGCCCTTGTGAAGCTGCGCTCGCGCGCCACCGCCGCGAAGGCGATCAGGTCATTGATGTTCTCGCGCAGCATTCATGAATCTCTCTCATAGGTCCATGCCGTTTATACCATCTAATTGTTGGCGGCGGCCATCGCTAGATTGTGCACAGCAACAGAACGGGCGGCGGGTCGTCCGGTTCGCCAAGGAGAAGACCTCATGGAGATCAAGAGAAGCGGTTCGCAGCCTTCGGCCCGGGGGACAGAGGACTGGTTCAGCGGCACCGTGCGCATCGACCCGTTGTTTCCCGTGCGCGAGCCGGCGCGCACTGCCGGCAATGCCGTCACCTTCGAGCCCGGCGCCCGCACGGCCTGGCATACGCATCCGCTCGGCCAGGTCCTGATCGTCGTTTCCGGCTGCGGCCGGGTGCAGCGGGAGGGCGGGCCAATCGAGGAGATCCGGCCGGGCGATGTCGTCTGGTTCGAGCCCGGCGAGAAGCACTGGCACGGGGCGGCACCGACGACCGCCCTGACCCATATCGCCATCCAGGAGACGCTCGACGGCAAGGCGGTCGACTGGATGGAAAAGGTGACGGACGCGCAATACGGCGCTGCGCAGGCGGAGTAGGCACGACGATGGACGTCACGTCGATGAAACACCTTTCAGCCCGCAAGACGGCGGTGCTGGCGATCGTCATCGTCAGCTACCTGATGATCGTGCTCGATATCTCGATCGTGATCACCGGCCTGCCGAAGATTCGCGACGAGCTGCAGTTCAGCGACGCCGGGCTTTCCTGGGTGCACAGCGCCTATACGCTCGCCTTTGGCGGCTTCCTGCTGCTGGGCGCGCGGGCGGGCGACATTCTCGGCCGGCGTCGGCTGTTCATTGCCGGGCTTGCCATCTTCACAGCGGCCTCCGTCGTGATCGGGCTGGCACCGTCGCCGGAATGGCTGCTTGGCGCGCGCGCCGTGCAAGGCTTCGGCTCGGCGATCCTCGCCCCCCGCCACGCTGGCGCTGATCCAGACGTATTTTTCCGAGGGACCTGAACGCACGCGGGCGGTCGCCTATTACAGTTCGGTCGCCGGCATCGGCGCGAGCTTCGGCATGGTGCTCGGCGGTCTGCTTGCCGGCTGGCTCAGCTGGCGGGCCGGTTTCTTCATCAACCTGCCGATCGGCATCGCCCTGATGCTCGCGGCGCACAAGTACGTCGGCGAAACGGAACGGCGCACGGGTGAATTCGACCTTGCGGGCGCCGTAAGCTCGACGCTCGGCATGACGGCGCTGGTCTATGGCATCGTCCGTTCGGCGGAGGAGGGGGCGTACGATCCGCTGACGCTCGCAGCGCTTGCCATGGGTCTTCTGCTTCTTGCGCTCTTCGTGGTCAACGAGCATCGCGCCCGGCAGCCGATCATGCCGCTCCGGCTCTTTGCCAACCGCGAGAGGGTCGGCGCCTATCTGGCGCGTGTCCTGTTCCTCGCCGCGATGATCGGGTTCTTTTTCTTCTTCACCCAGTATCTGCAAGGTGTTCGGCACTTCGACCCGCTTGCCTCCGGCCTTGCCTTCATTCCGGCAACATCAGTCAATTTCGTTGCGGCGATCTTGGTTCCAAGGCTTAGCCCACGTTTCGGCAACCGCCGCCTGCTTGCCTTTGGCCTGATCTCCGCGCTGATCGGCATGGTCTCTATCAGCCAGATCTCGGCCGACACGTCCTTTCTCTTCGGCATGGCGCCGCCCTTGATGCTGATCGGGCTTGGCCAGGGCTTCACTCTGAGCCCGCTGACGGTCGCCGGCATTGCCGGTATCGCTCCCGGTGACGCGGGGGCGGCGGGCGGTGTGGTCAATGTCGCCCACCAGCTCGGCAACTCGCTCGGTCTCAGCGTGCTGGTCGCTGTCGCAGCACTCGGTGCCGATGGGCTTGATGGCAGCGCTCTGCTTGCCCATCGGGTCGATAATGTTCTCATCGGTTGCACGGTCCTGCTGGCGCTGGCGCTTGCCGTCGTCGCGCTGATCGTGCGGCCGCACAATGCAAAGCGGGTGGAGCGTCCGGCGATCGGACGGTCCGTCGCCTGCCAGAATTGCCGCTCGGTTTCCCCAGACCTCGCGGCCTGATCAAGGAGCAAGACAATGCAGAAACGTAGGCTAGGAAAAAGCGATCTCGAAGTCTCGGCCATCGGCTTTGGCTGCATGGGCCTCAGCTACGGTTATGGCCCGGCAACGGAGCGCAGTGAGGCGATCAGGCTGATCCGCGCGGCGCATGAACGCGGCGTGACCTTCTTCGACAGCGCCGAAGCCTATACCGGTAACGAGGATCTGGTCGGCGAGGCGCTGGCCCCGTTCCGCGGTGAGGTGGTGATCGCCACCAAGTTCGGCTTCGTCAACGGCGATGTCAGCCAGGGCATGGACAGCCGGCCACAGCGCATCCGCCATGTTGCCGAAACCGCGCTGAAGCGGCTGCGGACAGACCGCATCGACCTCTTCTACCAGCACCGCGTCGATCCGAACGTGCCGATCGAGGACGTCGCCGGCACGGTGAAAGACCTGATCGCCGAAGGCAAGGTCGGGCATTTCGGCCTGTCGGAGGCAGGCGCCGATTCGATCCGCCGGGCGCACGCGGTTCAGCCGGTGACGGCGCTGCAGAGCGAATATTCGCTCTGGTGGCGGGAGCCGGAAACCGAAATCTTGCCGCTCCTCGAAGAGCTCGGCATCGGCTTCGTGCCCTTCAGTCCGCTTGGCAAGGGATTTTTGACAGGCGCAATCAACCAGAACACGACCTTCGACCAAAGCGATTTTCGCACGATCGTGCCGCGATTTTCGCCGGAGGCGCGCAGAGCCAATCAGGCGCTGGTTGATCTCTTGGGCGTGATTGCCGAGGCCAAGGGTGTGACGAAAGCGCAGATCGCGCTTTCCTGGCTGCTAGCGCAAAAGCCATGGATCGCGCCCATTCCCGGCACGACAAAGCTGCATCGGCTCGAGGAAAACCTCGGCGCTGCCGATGTCATTCTGACGGCCGAAGAGCTTGGCGACATCCAGGCGGCGCTCTCCGCCGTCGAGGTGCAGGGCGCGCGCTATCCGCAGCATCTGCAGCAGCGCGTTGGGAAGTAGGCGAACTCGACAGATATCCTTCCATCAGGCGCGTACTCTAGAGCGCCGCGCGTCTTCTCAGACACGCAAAGGCCGCTGTAGCACTTTGATTTTCTGTATGTTTTTGTCCTTTCGTCGACCGCGGCTAAGGGAAACATGCAGTAGCCTGCGCGCCTGATAGGCTTTCCGTTGACTGCAGCTTCCGGCACGATCGGGGAATCGAATGGCGGGAGGAACGCATGCGCTTGAACCAGGTGACTGTCACCATGCCGGACCTCGATGCCGGCTGGGATTTCTATCGCCGCCTCGGGCTCACGCCTATCGTCGACGCCCGGCCGCATTATGTTCGGTTTCTCTGCCCGGTTGGGGAGGCAACCTTTTCCCAGCACGAGGGAAACGCGACCGGCGGTGGCACGACCGTCTATTTCGAATGCGACGATCTGGATGTGACCGTCAACCGGCTGACCGAGGCCGGCATCGTCTTTGCGCGTGCGCCTGAGGACAAGAGCTGGCGGTGGCGAGAAGCCGAGCTTTTCGATCCTGGTGGCAATCGCATCGTGCTCTATTTCGCAGGCGCGAACCGGATCGATCCGCCCTGGCGGCTGCCGCAAGACGCAGCGGTCAGGTGACGGTGCCCTCAAGAACAGCGCTGCGAGCGTTGCCGCTCAGCTCAGCGTGCACACACCATTGGCGCCGCCTTTGCCGGTGTAGGAGACGCTGGGTGAGCTGTCGGGATTGATGCCCAAGGAGATGGTGACGCCGGCACCGTGCGCCTCGTAATAGTTCTCGTTGAACACCTTGAGCTTGGCTTCCTTGCCGTTGATATAGACCCGGCCACCCTCATCGGCGTGGACCTCGATCTTGCCGGGGCAGGTGGCGTTGACGAGGGATCTTCGCTTCCGCCCCACCGGCGAAGGCCAGCGTCGGGAGAGCAATACCAAGAATGCGCAAGCCGGCTTTCATGTCGCTCTCCAGCGTGGGTTGCAGTGGCGTCGATGGCCAACCGGACGGGCTGCCGATGGAAGTCAAGCGCGGCCGAGCGTCATCAACCTGTCATCAATCCGATTGTTTTTTTGCGCTGCACAAGATAGAGGATTGCAGCCGAATTTTGTGCAAATGCCTTTTCGCGGAGCAGGGTCGTCGCCAGTCCCGAAGGCAGCGCACCAGCACCCTTAAGGGCAGGGCGCCGGCGCGGATTGGAGGGTCCGGACATGAAGACTTTCACCACGATTGCCGAACTGCGTGCAGCAATTGCCGAACATCGCCGGGCAGGCAAATCGGTCGGTTTCGTGCCGACCATGGGCTACCTGCATGTCGGCCACATGGAGCTGATGCGGCGTGCCCGCGAAGAAAACGACATCGTCGTCGCCAGCATCTTCGTCAATCCGCTGCAGTTTGGCGCCAACGAAGATCTCTCGAAATATCCGCGCGATCTCGCACGCGACCAAGCGATGCTGGAAGAGGGTAAGGTCGACTATCTCTTTGCGCCCGGTGTCTCCGATATGTATCCGCGGCCGATGGAAACGGTCGTCGACGTGCCGACGCTTGGCAGCGAGCTTGAAGGATCGGTCCGCCCCGGCCACTTCGCCGGCGTCGCCACCGTCGTCACCAAGCTCTTCAACATCGTCCAGCCGGACCGCGCCTATTTCGGCGAGAAGGATTTCCAGCAGTTGCAGATCATCCGCCGCATGGTCGATGACCTCGCCCAGCCGGTGACGGTCATCGGCGTGCCGACCGTGCGCGAGGCCGACGGGCTCGCCTGTTCGTCGCGCAATGTCTATCTGACGGCAGAGGAGCGCCGGGCTGCGGCGATCGTACCGAAGGCGCTGGACGAGGCGCAGCGCCTGGTGGCGTCGGGCGTCAGCGACGCGGCGGCGCTCGAAAATGCCGTCACCGAATTTCTGTCGAGCGAATCGCTGGCCAGGCCAGAGGTCGTGGCCGTGCGCGATCCCGAGACGCTCGAAACCATCGAGACGATCGGCGACCGGCCGGTGCTGCTCCTGCTCTTCGTTCGCTTCGGCACGACGAAGCTGCTCGACAACCGCGTGATCGCCCCGAAATCCGCGTCATTTGCAAAGGTTGCCTGACATGAGCGTCCAGACCGCCAAGCGTCGCCTGAGCCCCGCCAATATCGAAGCGCTGAAGGGCGAGCGCCCGATCGTCAGCCTCACGGCCTATACGACGCCGATCGCAAGGCTGCTTGATCCGCATGTCGATTTCCTGCTTGTCGGCGATTCCGTCGGCATGGTGCTTTATGGCCTCGACACGACGGTCGGCGTGACGCTCGAGATGATGATCGCCCATGGCCAGGCGGTGATGCGCGGCTCGGAGCGCGCCTGCGTCGTCATCGACATGCCCTTTGGCTCCTATCAGGAATCGAAGGAACAGGCGTTCCGCAGTGCTGCCCGCATCCTGAAGGAAACCGGCTGCAGCGCGGTGAAGCTCGAAGGCGGCGCGGAAATGGCCGAGACGGTCGAGTTCCTCGTCAGCCGCGGTATTCCGGTGCTCGGCCATGTCGGGCTGATGCCGCAGTTGGTCAACACGACCGGCGGCTATCGCTCCGTCGGCCGCAACGACAAGGAAGTGGCGAAGATCCGCCGCGACGCCAAGGCGATCGACGATGCCGGCGCCTTTGGCATCGTGATCGAGGGCACGGTCGAGCCGGTGGCGCGCGACATCACCGCGGAACTGCGCTCGCCGACGATCGGCATCGGCGCATCGCCCGCCTGCGACGGCCAGATCCTCGTCTCCGACGACATGCTCGGCCTTTTCAACGATTTCAAGCCGCGCTTCGTCAAACACTTCGCCGAGCTCGCGCCGGCGATCTCTAGGGCTGCCGAAGATTACGCGGCCGAGGTGAAGGCGCGCACCTTCCCGGGCATCGAGCACACGTTCCAGGTCAAGAAGTAGGACGCCCGTCCGGCACGGGCCCGTGAAACTGATAGACAAGATGCACCGGTTTTCCCGATCGGTGCGCCTTTTGTTCAAGCCTCGTTCGCCAAGGCATCATAAAATTCAATCAATGTATCAGCGCATTTGAGTTGTTGCCGGGGGCGCAAGCGCCTATCAGTCCGGCACCGGCCGCATGGCGCTTTCATCGCCTTGGCCGGCGGAGGTTTCCATGACAAAAGACGAATTCTGGGAAGGCGTGCGTGGCGGCTTTCCCATCATGCTGGCGGCGTCGCCCTTCGGCGCACTGTTCGGGGCGCTTGCGGTCGACAACGGCTTTACCATTGCCGATGCGGTGTTCATGAGCGCGACCGTTTATGCCGGCGCCAGCCAGATGGTCGGCATCGAGCTTTTCGGCAATCACGTCCAGCCCTGGTTGGTCGTGCTCTCGGTCTTTGCGGTCAACTTCCGCCACGTGCTCTATTCGGCCTCGATCGCCAAATATGTCCGGCACTTCACCTTCGGGCAGAAATTCCTGGCCTTCTTCCTGCTGGTCGATCCGCAATATGCCGAGACGGAGAAGCGCGGCGAGCGCGGCCTGCCGATCAGCTTTTCCTGGTATCTCGGCTTCGGCCTGGTGATCTACATTCCCTGGATCATCAACACGCTGGTCGGGGCGATCTTCGGGCAGATGATCGGTGATCCCAAGGCGATCGGCCTCGATGTGCTGCTGCCGGTCTACTTCATGGGGCTGGTCATGGGCTTCCGTAAGCGCGACCGGTTCCTGCCGATCGTCACCGTCTCGGCGCTTGCCTCGGTTGCGGGCATGCATTTCGTCGGCTCGCCCTGGCATGTGAGCATCGGGGCGCTCGCCGGCATCGTGCTTGCCGCCTGCCTGCCGCCGAGCGGGACGGCTGCCGCACCGACCGGCGTCGAGAAGGAGGCATGATCATGGACCCGCAACACCTCAACCTCATCTACCTGATCATTGCGGCTGCGGTCGCGACCTTCCTGACACGTGTCGGCGGCTACATCCTCATCACCCAGATGAAGCAGATCCCACCGCGGCTGGAAGCGGCGCTCAACGCCGTGCCGGCCGCCGTCCTGACGACGCTGGTGGCGCCAGCCTTCGTCTATGGCGGGCTCGACGTGACGATCGCCATGTTCATCGCCTTCGCCATCGCGCTCGGCCTCAACCTGTCGACCCTGCGCATGCTGGTAATCGGCTGGGTGGTGGTGATGCTGATCCGGCATGTGGTGATGTAGGGCGCCCGTCCGCGGCGCCCGTTTGGCTGCGCATGCATCCTGGATTATGATCCTTCCACTGCCGGAGAGGCACGACAAAGCCGCACGCGCCATCTGCGCTGCCTCTGCAAGGCGCGGCCTCCCGGCGGTGGAGGAGCGACCATGTTAACCAGGATCTCGATTGCCCTTTTGCTGGCGCTCGCGCCGGCAACCGCCTTTGCCAATCAATGCCCGACCATGATGGCTGCGATCGATGCGGCGATGCCGACTGCGAACCTATCCGAGGCCGACATGGCCAAGGTCAAAGAGTTGCGTGCCAAGGGCGAGGAACAACACAAGGCCGGTGATCACCCTGCCTCGGAGGCGACGCTCGGCGAAGCGAAGAAGCTGTTGGGAATCTAAGTGCAGAGGCCGGGTTCTCCGGCCCATTGCCGCCCCTTGAGCCTCGTAGCAAAGAAGCGGCTGCGGGCGCGCAATGCCTGTTGCCCGGGCTCCCATTCAGGAGCCCAGGCGGAACGCCTGACTCAGCGTGAAAGCGCTTCCGTCGCGGCCTTCAGCCAGTCGCGGGTGTCGTCGCTGGTCAGCAGCGGCATCAGCTTTTCCCGCGTCTCGGCGTGATAGGCGTTCAGCCAATCCAGCTCCTCGTCGGTGAGCAGCGCCGGCAGCACGAGGCGGCGGTCGATCGGGCAGTAGGTGATGGTGTCGAAGCCGAGCATCGGCAGGTCGCCGCCTTCCACCATGGTCGCCGGCTGCACCACAATCAGGTTTTCGATGCGGATGCCGAAGGCGCCGGGGCGGTAGTAACCGGGCTCGTTGGAAAGGATCATGCCGGGCAGCAGCTCCTGGGTGGAAAGCCGGGCGATGCGCTGCGGACCTTCATGCACCGAGAGATAGGAGCCGACGCCGTGGCCGGTGCCGTGGGCGTAATCGGCGCCCGCCTTCCAGAGCGCGATGCGGGCCAAGGGGTCGAGATCGACGCCGCGCGACCCCTTGGGGAAACGGGCTATGCTGATCGCGATCATGCCCTTCAGCACCAGGGTGAAGAAGCGCTTCTGCTCTTCGGGAACCGCACCGATCGCCACCGTGCGGGTGATGTCGGTGGTGCCGTTGATATATTGCGCGCCGGAATCGATCAGGAACATGGTGCCCGCTTCGATCGGCTGGTCGGTGGCGGTGGTGACGCGGTAGTGCATGATCGCCGCATGCGCGCCGGCGCCGGAGATCGTGTCGAAGGAGATGTCCTTGAGCGGGTTCTGCATGCGCTCGCCGACGGTGGCGCGGGCCGCTTCAAGCTGATTGGTGGCGGCGATCTCGGTGACGGTTCCCGGCTGCTGGCTGTCGAGCCATGCCAGGAACTCGACCATGGCGGCGCCGTCCTGCAGGTGGGCGCGGGTCGACCCGTCGATCTCGGCCTTGTTCTTCTGGGCACGTGGCAGGCGGGCGGGATCGACCGCTTCGACCACCTTGCCGCCCTTGGAGCGGATCAGCTCGGAAATGGCGAAGGAGGCGAGGTCCGGGTCGATCATGACAGCGGCGCCGGCAGCACCGAGCGCTGCCAGGCTATCGTCGAAAGTCGAGGGCGCGACAATGTCGGCGATCTGGGTGAGGTAGGCTTCCTGCTCGATGCCAGTCTTGCGCTTGTCGAGGAAGAGCTCGGCGCGGCCGTCGGCGTGGATGATGGCGCGGGCCAGCGGATGCGGCGTATGCGGCACGTCGCTGCCGCGGATGTTGAAGGTCCAGGCGACGGAGGAGGGGTCCGTCAAGACCACGGCGCTGGCATCGGCCTTGGAAAGGCCCGCCGCGATTCTTGCGATCTTGTCCTTGGCGAGTTCGCCGGCATGCTCGATCGGCTGGATGCTGACCTTGCCGAGCGGTGCCGCGGGGCGGTTCGTCCAGATCTTGTCGAGCGGGTTGTGATCGAGGAAAACGAGCGAGCCACTGATGACGGCGAGCGCCTTTTCCAGCCGGCGGACTTCCGCGCCGGTGTGCAGCCAGGGATCGATGCCAAGCTTGAAGCCCTTGGCTCCGTGGTTTTCCAGCCAGAGATGCGGCGGCTCGCCGATGAGGTCGCCGCCGGTGAAAACGCTGCCGTCGACCTGTTCTTTCAGCTGCGTGACGTAACGTCCGTCGACGAAGACAACCGCTTCACGCCGCGTGACGAGGGCAACGCCGGCGGAGCCGGTGAAGCCGGTCAGCCAGGACAGACGCTCCGACGAGGCGGGTACGTATTCGCCCTGGAACTCGTCGGCGCGGGGCACGAGAAAGCCGTCGATGCCGAGGGCCGCGAAGGACGCGCGCAGGGCTTCGGTGCGCTCCTTGCCGAATTGCGGCGTGGAGGTGACTTCAAAAGACTGAAACATGGGGGAATTCCGGTAGATTGAGCGGTAAACCGCGGGAAAGATGTGCAGCCATGTTAGCGGAAATCGCCCGTGCCGGGAAAGAGGCGATATCCTGCGATCCAGTACACTGCGACGCTTCTGGTTGCAGCTTGGCAGGAGAGCAATTGCTCATTTATAATACATATGCGCTCAGTGCATGGCACCCATGCTAAGAAAACCCTTTCTCTATCGGAATGATAGTTTATAAGCCGCCTCAACGAACACGGACGAACATCCGGTGGTTCAAAAGACTGCGGTTCCGAGAATAGTTGGTCATTCTGTTCTCCTCCTCCCTCAAGGGTGGCCAGCTTCGGAACGGTAGACGCCCGCTCGAGCACTCCTCCTCCTCAGGCTCGCGGGCATGGTTGGCCAAAAGCCAGCCAGCAGGCGATGCCCCTGGCATCGCCTTTGTTTCGAAAGGCCGCCCGTCATGATGGACGTGGCGGCCTTTTCGTTTTTTCCTGGGTTGCTTCTGTCGCTGTCACGCCGATGCTCGCGGCATTTCTCGTGAAGCTTCTTGCATAGGCGCTGCGGCCAACAGCCGGCGCGGCAATCCGCATTTGCCCCTCACCCTAACCCTCTCCCCGCAGGCGGGGCGAGGGGACGTGCCCGATAGCGGCCGTCATGCGCTGGGGCTTTCGCTGCCGGTCGGGGCGCGGCTGAAAGCAGCCGCAACGAGTCGGAAGTTAACCGGTGGATGAAGCGGTGCGGCAGGTCCCTTCGCCCCGCATGCGGGGAGAAGGTTCCGGCAGGCGGATGAGGGGCAGCTTCAAGCGTCCGCGCCTACGCCTCACTTCTCCAAATGAATCGTCACCCAGCCGTTCCGCCAGATGGTGCGCACGTGGCGCAGGTGCTGGCCGTTGTAATGGGCAAGCACCTTCCAGCGCTGTTCGGCGAGAATGCCGGACAGGATCACCGAGCCGCCGGGGGCGAGATTGGCGACGAGTTGCGGCGCCATCTTCATCAAGGGCCGCGCGAGGATGTTGGCGATGATCAGATCGAACGGGCCGTTGGTGCTGAAGGCGGTCGAGTGAAAGCCGGGGGCGGTGGCAAAGGTCATGCCGGTGACGACGCCGTTGACCCGGGCGTTTTCTTCCGCGACGCGGGTGGCGATCGGGTCGATGTCGGTGGCAAGCACCGGCACGTGCATGAGCTTCCAGGCGGCGATTGCGAGCACGCCGCTGCCGGTACCAAGGTCGAGCACGTTGCGCACGGTGCGGGTGCGGGCAACCGTGGCGATCACTTCGAGGCAGCCGGCGGTGGTGCCGTGATGGCCAGTGCCGAAGGCCTGGCCTGCGTCGATCTCGATGGCGATCTCGCCGGTCTTCACCTTGTCGCGGTCATGCGAGCCGTGCACGACGAAGCGACCGGCGCGCACCGGCGCCAAGCCTTCGAGCGACTTGGCGATCCAGTCGATATCCGGCAGCACTTCGCGCTCGATCGGGAGATGGGCGAAGTCTTCGGCCAGTGCGTTAGTGAGGCGTTCGTTCACGCTCTCCTCGTCGACTGCCATCATGTAGATCGAGGCTTCCCAGACGTCGCGCTTTTCATCGACCTCCGTCGTGCCGATGGCAAAGTCCTCTTCGCCGAAGACTTCGCTCAGGCGGTCGAGCACGGCTTCCGCCTGCTTCTCGGTGGTGGTGACGAAAAGTCTGATCTCGCTCAAGGCCCTGTCCTTCGGCTGGGAAATCCGCCGCCCGCATCAAACCGTTGAGGGGTGCGCTAAGCGTCGGCAATCGTGCGCTGTGCGCTATCACGATTGCCCCGCAAACGCAAAGCGCCGGGCAGGGCCGGCGCTTGCAATCGATCGGTCGAGGGCGCGTGTTAGCCCTTGGTCAGATTTTCCAGCTTCTTGACCGCCGTTTCCGGGTTCTCCTCGTAGGCGATGGTGCCGGAGAAATGGCCGTTGGCGTCGAGCAGGAAGACGGAGGCCGTGTGGTCCATCGTGTAGTCGCCGTTGGGCTGGGCAGCGTCAACCGGCACCTTCTTGGCGTAGACCCGGAAACCCTTGACCATCTCCATCACCTTGTCGGCCGGGCCGGAAATGCCGGTGATGCGCTTGGAAACGTTGGAGACGTACTGGCCGAGGATTTCGGGCGTGTCGCGCTCGGGATCGACGGTGATGAAATAGGCCTGCAGCTTGTTGCCTTCCGGGTCGACCTTTTCCAGCCAGCCGTTCAGTTCGAACAGCGTCGTCGGGCAGACTTCCGGGCAATGGGTGAAGCCGAAGAAAAGCGCGGTCGGCTTGCCGGTAAACGCCTTCTCGGTAATCTCCTTGCCGTCCTGCGAGACCAGCGTGAAGGGAACGCCGAAGGGGCCGGTGGCGGCCTGCTGCTTCGACTGGGTCATTTCATAGGTCAGCCAGCCCAAGATGCCCGCCATGACGACGACGGCGGCCCAGAGGACAATGCGGATGGTTTTCATGCGTGCTACCGATTTTGTTGGGGCCGAAGACGGCCATGTCCGGTTGATCGGCCCTTGATACCGCCTTCACCGGGGCCGCGCAAATGGGACAATTGCCGCAGGTTGTGGCCGCGGAGGTGCTCTCAGCCCCTCATCCGGCCTGCCGGCCACCTTCTCCCCGCAGGCGGGGCGAAGGAACCTCGCCGGACCGTCTCGTTCCAATCGCTGCACTAACATTCGAGGCGAAGAACCGTGCGGTTGCGCTGCTGATGCTCTCGTCCCCTCTCCCTGCAAGCGGGGAGGGGGTTAGGGTGAGGGGCGGAGGCGGGTCTCGAAGCTGTTGGGCCGGTCTAGAAGCACCAGGAAAGGCCGGATTGGGCGAGCGCCAGGAAGATATCGGCGCCATTTTCGACCCAGCCGCGGAAGGCGAGCAGGAGCACAACCGAGATCGCAGCCGCAAGGCTTGCGGCAAGGGGAAGGCGGATCGAGCGCTGGGTCTTCGTGTTCATGGCGTCATCATAACAGCTCGCGCGGCAAGGGGAAGCCGGGCGATTTGCCGGGTACGGCCGGAGGCGCGTTCCGGTCGGTGCAGGAAACGGTGGAAAACCGCGCCTGAGGTTCCATTCGATTGTGCCCGCAAATGCCGGGAAACCAGAGCTTGCAGCGCATATGCGCAAACATTGAAATAGCCGATTTCGCTGGGGATTGGGCGACCGCCTTAGCGAATGCTTAAGGTCTGTTTGACACTGTTTTTCCACGCGGTCGGAGTGTTCGTGCTCCGATATGACATGAGGTCAGCCAGCTTTATCGGCCCCGGTTTTCCGTATCGATCGTAGGAGGACTCCGCTTCACGCGGATTCGTGACCATGGACTCCCTATGACTGCCACATCTCCTTCCCTGAAACGCAATCTTTCCGTGAGCCAGCGGCTGGCGACGCTTGCCGGCGCCGCTTTTGTCGGTTTT
Organism: Sinorhizobium sp. NFACC03; assembly: GCF_900103435.1. Taxonomy (NCBI): domain Bacteria; kingdom Pseudomonadati; phylum Pseudomonadota; class Alphaproteobacteria; order Hyphomicrobiales; family Rhizobiaceae; genus Sinorhizobium; species Sinorhizobium sp. NFACC03. The sequence goes on along the minus strand of NZ_FMXF01000011.1, from coordinate 128,265 downwards.
GGCTCCGTGCTCGGGGTGGGCTGGTACCAGGGCAGCCAAGCCAATAACGCCTTGCAGGGCGCTGTCGCGGCGCAGAACGGCCTGACGACCGTCGATGAGGTCCATCTGGCGACGACCAATCTCGTGCTCAACGCGATGGATAGCATCATCGACAGAGAAGAGGGCGCGATCCAGCCGGCGCGCGCCGCCAGCATTGCCGAGATCCTGAAGCTGCTCGAAACGAAGTCCGTCGAGATCCAGGCGCTTGCCAAGCTCTTGGACCGCAGCGAGGTGCTTTCGACCTTCGACGCCGATGTCGCGGAACTGCGCAAGGCGATCGGCACCGACCTGAAGACGTTGATCGAAGGCAAGGCTTCGGCCGACGACTTCGGCAAGATCGATGATGCGATCGATGGCGCCGGCGAACGGGTCGCCACGGCTTTGACCGGACTTTCCGAAGCGGCGACCGAGTTGGTGCAGACGCGCGTTGCCGAGGCGCGCACTGTGTCCGACCAGGCGTTCCAGCTTCAGGTGGCGGCTGGGCTGCTGGCGATGGCCACACTGCTTTATCTGCTCTGGTTCCACGGCAGCACGCTCCGCGCCGGCATCCTCGGCCTACGCAACGGCATGCAGCGGATCCAGAACGGCGATCTTTCAACCAAGGTCGAGGCGCTCGACCGCGGCGACGAAATCGGCGCGATGGCGCGCTCGGTCGATCTCTTCCGTCTTTCGGCCATCGAGAAGCAATCGCTCGAACAGAGCGCCGCACTCAGCCGGCGGGAAATCGAGAAGGAACGCGAAGAGCAGCAGAGCGAGCGTGAGGAAGCGGTGCGCCGTATCCAGGCGGCGATCGACAATCTCGGCCGTGCGCTGACGCAGCTCGCCGATGGCGATCTTGCCGTGGCGATCGAGCGGCCCTTCGACGGCAATCTCGATCAGCTCCGCCAGAACTTCAACCAGACGGTCGAGCGGCTGCGCGTGGTGCTTTCGAGCGTCAAGGAGAATGCGCTCTCGATCGAATCGAACGGTCGCCAGATGCGCACGGCCGCCGACGATCTCGCGCGTCGCACCGAGCGGCAGGCCGCCTCGCTGGAGCAGACGTCGGCAGCCCTCGACGAAATCACCGTCACGGTCCGCACCGCGACCCAGCGCGCCGAAGAGGCAAGCCGCATGGTCGGCGAGACGCGCACCAATGCGGAGGAATCCGGCCGCATTGTCGGTGAGGCGATCGCCGCCATGGCGCGGATCGAAAGCGCCTCGAACGAGATCGGCAAGATCATCAACGTCATCGACGAGATTGCCTTCCAGACCAACCTTCTGGCGCTGAATGCCGGCGTTGAGGCGGCCCGCGCCGGTGAGGCCGGCAAGGGCTTTGCGGTCGTGGCGCAGGAAGTGCGCGAATTGGCGCAGCGCGCCGCCGGTGCCGCCAAGGATATCAAGGCGCTGGTCAGCCGCTCCGGCAACGAGGTCGGCAGCGGCGTCAAGCTCGTCCAGGCGACGGGCGAGGCGCTCGGCCGGATCGGCGCCGATGTCGCACGCATCAACGAACACATGACCTCGATCGTCATGGCTGCGCGCGAACAGTCGACCGGCCTCAACGAGATCAGCACCGCCGTCGGCCAGCTCGACCAGATGACGCAGCAGAATGCCGCCATGGTCGAGCAGACCAACGCGTCGAGCCACACGCTGGCGCAGGACGCCGAGCGCCTGACCGGCCTCGTCGGCCAGTTCCGCGAAGGCCACACGATGCAGCGCGCCATGCCCACCTTGCCGCCGGCCCCGGTGGCGCCGCCGGCAAGGGCGGCAATTGCTTCGGCGCAGACGAAAGCCCCTTCGGCTTCTGCCGTTCAACGGCCGGCCGCCAAGGGCACCGGCGAACCGGTGCCGCTGCGCAAGATCGGCACCGCCAAAATGGCCTCGTTTCCAACTCCATCTCCCGCAAAGGCCCTGATGGGCAAGCTGGCGGGCGCATTCGGCAACAAACCGGGCTCTGTGCCGTCGACGACGGCTTCCGGTGAAAACTGGGAAGAATTCTGATCATGACCAACGCACTCAAGCAGTCCGGTGCCTATCTCGAAATCGTGTCGTTCCATCTCGGCGACCAGGAATTCTGCATCGATATCATGGCGATCCGCGAAATCCGCGGCTGGGCGCCGGTGACGCCGATGCCGCATACGCCGCCTTACGTGCTCGGCCTCATCAACCTGCGCGGCGCGGTGATCCCGGTCATCGACATGGCCGCCCGCCTCGGCATGAAAATGACGGAGCCGTCGGAACGCTCGGCGATCATCGTCACCGACATCGCCGGCAAGCTCGTCGGCCTGCTGGTCGAGCAGGTCTCCGACATGATGACGATCAAGAGCGAAGCCCTGCAGCCGGCGCCTGAGATCATTCCGGAAGCGCAGCGCGCCTTCTGCCGCGGCATCGTCGCTCTGGAAAAGACGATGGTCTGCTTCCTCAACCTCGACACGGTCATTGCCGACGAGCTGGCCCAGGCCGCCTGAGTTCGACACCTGGCAGAATTGACGGGCACCCCGGCGGGATCTCCGCTGGGGTGTTTTTCGTTTCGGCAGGTAGTGGATCGCGCCGGTCAAATTAAACTTCGGCAATGATCTTCACGCTTGGGCGATACCATTGTGACAAATCGTCATGTGGCGAGCTGGAATACTTGTACTAACTTACCGTTGTTGCTGAGTGCCCGAACGGAGGCCGGGTGCTCGGTCCCGACAACAGGAGTTGGACTCATGACAATCTCTGTAAGGAAACTTGTAGCTGCGCTCTCCGTAACGATGTTGATGGCTGGCCCGGCTCTGGCTGATAGCTACTATCAGGGCATCGACGCCAACAATCCTCCCGGAACGCGGAACACGCAAAAGGCCATGCCGCTGATGAAGCGGCCCTCTGCCACGGTTGACACGATGTCGACGGGCAGCATCAACAGAACCTCCACACCGACCCCCGTCTATCGCGATCGTCAGCCTTTCGGCGGCTATCAGGGCGGTGACGGCGAATATTATCAGGGCATCGTCCCGCCGAACTCCTACTAGGGCAGCGGAAGTGGAATGGGGTGCTCCCAGACACTTCGCCCTGTTCCGCCCTGATGAGGTTTCGCGAGCGCCCGTGAAGGGGCGGGCGCTTCGCACTCTTGAGACGGATATCCTTGCAGGCTGACGCAGGCGGCAGGGGACCCTTACTGCGGCTTTCCGTTTTGCCAGGTCACCGTCTGGCCGTAGAGCGGAATGGTGCTGATCGACATCTTGGCCGAGCCGTCGGTCAATTCACGCGAATGCGCGAGATAGATCAGCGTATCGTTCTTCCGGTCGTAAATCCTTGTGACCAGCAGGTTCTTCCAGACAAGCGAAAGCCCTGAGCGAAACACTTCCTCGCCTTCCTTCGATAGCTCGATGTCGCCGATTTCGATCGGGCCGGTCTGCCGGCAGGCGATCGAGTTGTTCGACGGGTCCTCGAACCAGTTGCCGTTCTTCAGCCTGTCGATGACGCTGCGGTCGAAATAGGTGACGTGGCAGGTGACGCCCTTGATCTTCGGGTCGGTGACGGCATCGATCATGATATCGTTTCCGAGCCAGTCGACGCCGACCTCGCCGACCGTTTCGGCGCGGGCGGGCAGGGCGGTTACCGTAACGGCGGCGAGACTGGCAACGAAGAGAGCGCGAACAGCACGCAACATGGATGTCCTCCTGCAGCGACGCGCGTCACTGAGACGCGTGAGAGGTCGCCGTAGCGTTTCGATGGCTGCATGTTTCGTCCGCGAACCGGTTGCGGTCCAAGGAGACATGCATTGGCCAAGCTCACATAGGTTCGGGAAGCGGCATTACAAGCCGTGGGGGGCAGTCAGCCGGTATCGCGCAGCAGCCGCGGCTCGAAGCTTCGGCTATCGGCGGCACGCATCTGTGCGGCTGCGGCCGCCAGCGCCCGCGCGCTCGCGTCCGGCTGGAAGCGGCCGGCAATCGTGCAGCGGTCGCGCCCGTCGGCCTTGGCATCGTAGAGCGCCATGTCGGCGCGGATCATGATGTCGCTGATCGTGTCGCCCGGGACAGCCTCGGCAAGACCGATGCTCACCGTCAGCCGGATCGGCCGATCGAAACGGCCGATCGGCGTGTCGCGCACCACGCGGCCGATCTCCTCGGCAAGCGTAAAAGCGGCATCTTCCGTGCAATTGGGCAGGACGATGCCGAACTCTTCGCCGCCGATGCGCCCCAGCGTGCCGCGGCTGGTGAGACAGGTGGCGACGGTGCCGGCAAAATGGCCGAGGGCGGCATCGCCGACCGCATGGCCATAGCGATCGTTGATCTGCTTGAAGTAATCGAGATCGAGCAGCAGGAAGGATACCGGCTGTTGCCGCGCGAGACTGGTGGTGAGGGCGCGCTGGCCGAGATCAAGCAGGGCGCGCCGTGACAGAACCCCCGTCAGCTCGTCGCGCGCGATCGTGGTCTTGAGCTCGGTGATCACCCGGTTCTGGATCATCAGGATCACGCCCAGGAACAGCGCAGGCAGGTAGAAGTAACGCATGACGGCGCAGGCGAAATCCCAGCTGACGGGTGCAGGCGGGACCGACGCTGTCGCGTGGGCGGCGGGCGAAAACACGGTGACCGCGAGCAGCGTCGAGCAGCCGGTTGCCACGCAGGCGATGACGCAGAGCCGCTCTATCGGCCCGGGCGCCTGGCGCCGGTGCTGCGAACAGACGGCGATGATCAGCACGAAGGCGGCGGCAATGCCGATGACGGAGAGCGCATGCAAGGTGGTGCTCTTGGCACCGAATGCGGCAATCAACAGCGCGACGAACGCCAGGGACGCGGCCGCAACGAGGGACGTCGAGGTGCGTCTTTGAACGCCGAGCGCGTGGTGAAAACCGCAGAGCACGAGCAGGCAGGCGCCGGCCAGGAACACGAGACCGATCAGGGACAGAGGCTGCAGCGTCGGAAACGCGGAGAGCATCATGAACAGGGTCGCGGCACTTGCCACCGCACAGGCCGCGGCGAAGTCCGTGCCGCCCTCGATCATCGAGGCCCGCAGCGAAATCAGGACCGGGAGCATCGCCAGGAGGGCAATGATCGATATGGCAGGGAGAAAGCTCATTTCGAAACGGCCTGTCGTGCTAAAGTCAACAAAGGCGGCTTGCGTCTCAGCCAGATATGCAAGGCCAATTGGTAGCGAGGGCGCCTTAACGAAACCCGGTGAAATCCGTTGCAATTTTACCGATTGGTCGGGATTGGCACGGTTGTTCACATGCGCACCCCGGCAACCGATAGACGGTGGATTGTCCCGGCCTTCAGGCGCGCCAGGATAAGAGACCCATGGATGTCCTTTGGCCGATGCCAGGGCCGCGCGAGACGACCTGGAAACCGGGCCTGACAGCAAACGCCGGACGGGGGGGAACCCGAGCGGGTTTTCCTCATTCCGCGCCTGCGGGCCAAATTCCTCCTCGTCCACTGGATGGGGATCCGACCCGCGGTGACGGTGGAAACCTGGGAGAGATGAGGTGTTTACGGGAACATGGCTCTTCGAAGACAGGGCGGATGCCGGACGGCAGCTCGCTGAGACGATCGCGGGCGAGACGCTGATCGATCCGCTGCTGGTGGCGCTGCCGCGCGGCGGCGTGCCGGTTGCCTATGAGATCGCGGTTCGCATCGGCGCGCCGCTCGACATCTTGATCGTCCGCAAGATCGGCGCGCCGGGGCACGCGGAATTCGGGCTCGGCGCGCTGGTCGACGGCGAGGAGCCTGAACTGGTTCTCAATCGCCAGGCGATCCGGCTTGTGCGTCCGGCAAAGGGCTATCTGGAGGCGGAAACCCAACGCCAGCATGCCGAAATCCTGCGGCGCCGTACCCTTTACTTCGGCGATCGCACGCCAATCTCACCCAGGGATCGCGACGTGATCCTCGTCGACGACGGAATTGCCACCGGCGGGACCGTGCGCGCGGCGATCAGGGCGTTGCGGCGAGCAAGCCCACGCCGCCTGATCCTTGCGGTTCCGGTGGCGCCGAAAAGCGAAATCGCCGAGTTGCGCAGCTCCGTCGACCTCATCATCTGCCTCGCCACCCCCTTTGCCTTCCGCGCCGTCGGCCTGCACTACCGCGACTTCGAGCAGACGAGCGATGAGGAAGTGATCGCGTTGATGAAGAAGGCACGGCGGGAAGACGAGAGTTGAATGCGTCGACGCTGGCGCCTCGGTTGCCGTGAACGCCGTAACCCGTCCGAATAGTTGCATGAAGCGCGCTCGGCCGTATTGCAACGGCAGGCCTCACGCGCCACATTCCCGGCGCGAGATGTTGGCGGAGTGGGCGCCGGAGGAGGCGACCCTGAGGAGGGACTATGGCCGCGAAGCTGGAAATTGGAAAGACGCTCGAGGATTTCTGTCGTCCGGAGCGCATGGCGCTGGTCGTCTACGACATGCAGGTGGGTATCACCAGGCAGATGAAGAATGGTGCCGAGATTACCGGCCAGGTGCTGAAGGTGCTGGACGCAGCGCGGGCAGGCGGCTTTCCGGTGATCTTCCTTCGGCACCTCTCAATGCCGAAGCCGCTGATGGGCGCCTTCCAGATGCGCCAGGCGATGGCGTGGCAGCGGACGGACGATCCGGATGCGGTGCATCCCTGGTTCCTGCGCGGCACGCCGGGCTTCGAGCTCGTGCCGGAGCTTCAGCCCCGCGAGGACGAGGCGATCCTCGACAAGATCACGTTCTCCGCCTTCGAGGGCACGCCGCTTGCCATGATCCTGCGTGATCTCGGGCTCACCTCCTTTGCGATCTGCGGCATCGCCACCGAAATCGGCATTGACCCGACCGTGCGCCACGCCACCGACCTCGGCCTGGTGCCGGTCGTCGTGCGCGACGCCTGCGGGGCAGGGCATCATGAGGCCGGCGAACGCTCGATGGAAAACATCGTCTTCATGGGCGATGCGATCATGACCGACGTTCAGGCGATCACGGCGGCGATGACCAAGGGGCGATGACCAGAGGGTAGGGCGGCAGTGCCGCTGCCGCCGCCTGTTCTATTCAACCCACTACGGAACCTGCAATGACCGAAAACCTCCGCATCCGCCCGATAACCAGAGCTGACTATGAGCAATGGCTGCCGCTCTGGGATGGCTACAACGCCTTTTACGGCCGATCCGGCGAAACCGCGCTCGACCCCGCGATCACTGCCATGACCTGGTCGCGCTTCTTCGATGCCTATGAGCCTGTTCATGCGCTGGTGGCCGAGAGCGAGGGGCGGCTGATTGGGCTCACCCATTACCTCTTTCACCGCAGCACGACGGCGATCCAGCCGAATTGTTATCTGCAGGACCTCTTCACCAACGCCGAGGCACGCGGAAAGGGTGTCGGGCGGGCACTGATCGAGGGCGTCTACGAGGCGGCGCGGGCGGCCGGCTCGCCACGGGTCTATTGGCAGACGCACGAGACCAACGAGACGGCGATGGCGCTCTACGACAAGGTGGCGGAGAAGTCGGGATTTATCGTCTATCGCAAGATGGTTTGAGGCGCTTACGGCGCGTCGCGATCTTTTCGCACGACGTTATCGCAAAACTGCTGCGCACGGCGCGGCAAAGCGGTGTGCGGCACCTCACGTATCCGCCTTTGCGAGGTTGCCGACTTCGTTTGTAGCGGCGCTCGGCAACTGCATGGTCCAGATTTCGGTCAAGCCGAAGCCCTTGATGTCTTCATGGCCCGAGCATTCGAATTGGAAGTGCTCGTTCAGGCGCCGCCTGATCTCCGCGGTCGTCGTGATGCAGCCGGGCTTGCCGATCGCTTCCAGGCGCGCGGCGAGGTTCACCGGCGCCCCCCAGACGTCGTAGGCGTATTTCGTTCGCCCAAGCACGCCGGCCGTCACCGATCCCGACGCCATGCCGGCGCGAAGCCTCAGCACGACATCGTAGCGTTCGCCGATCTCGCGGGCAGCGGCGATGGCGCCGAAGCCGAACGCGGCGGCCGCCTTCTCGGGGGCGGGGTGTCGGGCGGGCACGCCGGCCACCGCAAGATAGGCATCGCCAATGGTCTTGATCTTCTCAACACCGACCGCCGCCGCCAGCCGATCGAATTCGCTGAAGAGTTCGTTGAGCAGGCTCACGGTCCTTTCCGGTCCCAGGCTGTTTGACAGGCTCACGAACTGGACGATGTCGGTCAGGACCACGGTCGCGTGCTCGAATTCGTTGATGATCGTTTCCCGCTCATTCCTCAGCAGGCGCGCCACGATCTCGTCCGGCATGATCGACGCCATGAGGCGGGCCAGCCGCCCTTGTGCTTCTCTCGCCAAGTGGAAGGCATAGTAGATCGTGGCGAAGCACATGAGGGTGAGGGTGACGATCGATGAGGAATAGATGAGCTGCAGGAAGCCGCTGGCGTCATAGACGCCTGATCGCGCCTCCGGGAACGCGATGGATGCCGCGATGACCGTGATTGTGGCTGTGGCGCTCAAGACCGCCACCAGGGCGACGTTCTGGAACCCAAGGATCGCGAAGGCGACCGGCGTTGCGCCGAGCAGCGTCAAAAGCACGCCGGAGTCTCTGCCGACATAGGAGGCGATCCACACGAGGATCACGACGCAGATCCCGAATTCCCAAAGCCCTGATGCCACGCGCCCGAACCGATGAAAGAGGGGCGTCAGCGCGGCGGCCGCCGCCAGAGCGAGATTGGCATAGACGAGCGGGACCAGACTTGGTTCGCCGTGGAGTGCGTAGATGAGAGCAAAGCCCGTGGTGGTGACGACGATCACGCACGCCGCGACATTCGCAACGAGAATGCCTTCGCGGTCATCCTCGGCAGCATTTGAAGCGCCTACCTCCAGCAGGCCGCGAACAGCGCTCGTCCAGGACATGTCTCCATCCACTTCGCGTCGAGGGAGATCGGTACAAGGTTTCGTTCAAACGCGAGAATTGTGCTTGCAATTATTAGTGCACTTCGCCGGTCGACGCCATGAGATCGCCGGTTGCGCGGTTACTTGGGAATGCACGTGAGGAGGAATTCGGATGGGCGTGATCGAGGGCGTCTACACGGCGGCGCGGCCGGTTAGACGCACGAGACCAACGAGACGGCGATGGCGTTTTACGACAGGGTGGCGGAGAAGTCGGGGGTCTTGGTGTATCGAAAGTGTTTTAGATCGGTAACGATCGGCGTCTGACGCTAATTTTCATCGAATTGTGCCCAATCCACCGGGCCCGTGAAATCGGCCAGGTACTCTGGATCGAAAGCAATTTCGACGTCTCCGGAGTGCAATCTTTCGTGCTTGACCACTTGTGGCCTACTGCTATTCGAAGGATCACCGAGGTTTATGAACAGGATCATCTCTCTGATCATAATCGCGTGTCGCCAGAACCTGTTCCAGAGCCATTGATGGTCGCCTCGCATAGAGTTCTGATCAGAAAGGATGGCAGCGGGAGCGTCAGTGGCATTTGGAAGAGGACGGAAAGGTGAGAATTCGTGAAGGACGCGATGCGTGCGCTCGTGGATACGTTCGACCCTGTGCACGTCGTCATCGTCAAGTGGTTCGATGTCTAACCGCCAGTCTGCTTTGCTGGTTGCATCGTCAATTTGCGAAAGCGTGGCCCGTTGGGGAAATTTCAGCTCGTTCCTTCCCTTTAGCTGCTTAAATGTGGCACCCACTTTGTAGCCTTGCCGCGGACTAGACAGGCTACCTTCTTCAATGCCTGAGGCCGCGATGCACAGATAGGAGATCATTTCGCAGGCTTTTCGAAGCTGAAGAGCCGCGTTTTCGAGGTGTATGAGGGACACCTGGTTTGCCCACAGCTGCCTGCGGCAACTGATTAGGCGAATCTTAAGGAACCATGTGCCGAGAACATATTTCTTGACGAGCTCCTCTTGTGAAAACACCCGCTCACGCCTTCTCGACAAACCCATCCAGCACGCGCTTCTGGCCGGCGCGGTCGAAATCGATGGTGAGCTTGTTGCCTTCGATCGCGGCGATGTTGCCGTTGCCGAACTTGATGTGGAAGACGCGGTCGCCGACCGAGAAGCGTGAAGGTTCCGTGGCCGTGGATTTCGCCACCAGCTCGCCGTCGATGGTGCGGCCGCGTGGGCCACTTTCGCCGTAGCCGATGCGTTCGACCGCGTGGCCGGAGCGGGTGCCCCAGTTGTCGCGGGTGGCGTCCGAGCGGTGCTGCTGGGCGCGCTTCCAGCCGGGGGTGGAGTAGGTGTTCTGGAAGGGATCGGCCTTGTCGAAGCGTGACTGGCCGTAACCGCCGCGGCCATAGCCGCCATAGGATTGCTCGCTCTCGGCCACGTCGACATGGGCGAGCGGCAGCTCTTCGAGGAAGCGCGAGGGCAGCGTCGATTGCCAAAGGCCGTGGATGCGACGGTTGGAGACGAACCAAATGTGGCAGCGGTGCTTGGCACGGGTGATGCCCACATAGGCAAGGCGCCGTTCTTCTTCCAGGCCGGAGCGGCCGCCTTCGTCGAGCGCGCGCTGGTGCGGGAAGAGACCTTCCTCCCAGCCGGGCAGGAAAACGGTGTCGAACTCCAGCCCCTTGGCCGAGTGCAGCGTCATGATCGACACGGCGTCGAGGTTTTCGTTCTGCTCGGCATCCATGACGAGGGCGACGTGTTCGAGGAAGCCGCGCAGGCTCTCGAAGGCTTCCATCGAGCGGATGAGTTCCTTGAGGTTTTCCAGCCGTCCGGGGGCCTCGGCCGACTTGTCGTTCTGCCACATGGCGGTATAGCCGCTCTCGTCGAGGATCTGCTCGGCAAGCTCGGTGTGCACGGTGGTTTCCAGCAGGCTCTGCCAGCGGCGGAAATCGGTGACGACGTCGAAGAGGGCTTTCCGCGCCCTCGGCTTCAACTCGTCGGTCTCGATGATGTCACTGGCGGCAGCCAGCATCGGGATATCGCGAGCGCGGGCATAGTCGTGCAGGGTGCGCACGGTGGTGTCACCGAGGCCACGCTTCGGCGTGTTGACGATGCGCTCGAAGGCGAGGTCGTCGGCCGGCTGGCAGACGAGGCGGAAATAGGCCATCGCATCGCGGATTTCGAGGCGCTCGTAGAAGCGCGGGCCGCCGATGACGCGGTAGTTGAGGCCAAGCGTGACGAAGCGGTCTTCGAACTCGCGCATCTGGAACGATGCGCGCACCAGGATCGCCATGTCGTTGAGCTTGTGGCTCTTGCGCTGCAGCTGTTCGATTTCCTCGCCGACGGCGCGGGCCTCCTCTTCGGAATCCCAGGCGGCGTGCACCTGCACCTTCTCATCATCCGGATCGGTGCGGTCGGTAAAGAGCGTCTTGCCGAGACGGCCCTCATTGTGGGCGATCAGGTGGCCGGCGGCACCGAGGATGTGCTCCGTCGAGCGATAGTTGCGCTCGAGCTTGATGACCTTGGCGCCCGGGAAATCCTTCTCGAAGCGCAGGATGTTGTCCACTTCCGCGCCGCGCCAACCATAGATCGACTGGTCGTCGTCGCCGACGCAGCAGACATTCTGCGGAACGCCCTTCGGCCGCTGGGCCAAGAGCCGCAGCCACATGTACTGCGCCGTGTTGGTATCCTGGTACTCGTCGACGAGGATGTAGCGGAACTTGTCGTGATAATCCTTCAGCACGTCCGCATGGTTACGGAAAATGCGGATCGGGTGCAGGAGCAGATCGCCGAAGTCGCAGGCGTTCAGTGTCAGCAGCCGGTTCTGGTAGGCGGCGTAGAGTTCGCGGCCCTTGCCGTTGGCAAAGGCGCGGGCGTCACCCTCAGGGATCTGCGCGGGATCGAGGCCCTTGTTCTTCCAGCCGTCGATCATGCCGGCGAACTGCTTGGCCGGCCAGCGCTTGTCGTCGATGCCTTCGGCCTGGATGAGCTGCTTGATCAGCCGCACCACGTCATCGGTGTCGAGAATGGTGAAATCGGAGCGCAGGCCGACGAGCTCGGCATGGCGACGGAGCAGCTTGACGCCGATCGAGTGGAAGGTGCCGAGCCAGGGCATGCCTTCGACCGCATGGCCGACGAGCACGCCGATGCGCTCCTTCATCTCGCGCGCCGCCTTGTTGGTGAAGGTCACCGCAAGGATTTGCGAAGGGAAGGCGCGGTTGGTCGAAAGGATGTGGGCGATGCGGGTCGTCAGCACGCGGGTCTTGCCGGTGCCGGCGCCGGCAAGCACAAGCACGGGACCGTCAAGCGTTTCGACCGCCTCGGCCTGTTCCGGGTTGAGGCCGGAGAGATAATCCGGGCGCGGCTGGGCGCGATCGCGCGCAGCCATGGCGCGCGCGGCAATACCGCCGGCGGCGGGGATACCTCCGGGGGCTGGCGGCTGCTTGCGCGGCGCCGGCTCCTCATCGAAGAAAGGAATGTCGTCGAAACCACTCATCATGCGGCTCAATGTAGTGATTCGGGGGGGAAAGGCCAGAAAGGATGTTCTTCTTTTATTCCGTTTTCTGCGCCAGCCGCACCAAGCCTGTGGAAAGACAGGCGATTTCGAGACCGCTTATTCTTGGTCGCACGTTTTGATTTGTCGCATGTCGTATCGCAAAACCGCTGCGCACTTTTGCGCGGTATGCTTTATCCCGCCGTCTTATCAAAGACGGTATCGACCGGGACCTGCAGCGCTGTGGCAAGCTGGTTGGTGCGGGCGGCGAGCGAGATCACCCGCAAGAGGTCCGCATGCTCGGCATCGCTCAGGCCCTTCGCCCTTGCCGCGGCCGTATGGGAATGGGCGCAGTAGCCGCAGCCATTGGTGACGGACACGGCGATATAGAGCATCTCTTTCACCAGCGGATCGAGCGCAGAAGGCGTTGCCATCACCGCCTTGACGTCGCCCCAGGTCTGCTCCAGCAGGCCCGGGTCGAAGGCGAGCCACAGCCACATATTGTTGATGAAATCGGATTTGCGCGTGGCGCGGATATCGTCGAACACGGCTTTGACGCGCGGGTCGGCTTCCGGGTTCTTCGGCGGCGTAACGGTGCTCATGGGCTCTCCTGCATGGTGTTGCCGGCGGCCCTGCGCCGCCGGATTGAAGAGTATGGATCAAGCAAGGGCGAAGACGCGCGCCGGGCCGCCGGTGCCGCCGCGATGCTTCGGCGCGCCGAGAATGAGCGTCGCGCCTTTGGCCGGCAGCTTGTCGAGATTGGCGGCGGCCTCCAGCCCCCAGCGGCCCGCGGGCAGCCAGGCATAATGCGTGGCGAAATCCGGTGAGGGGCCATGGTCGAGCGAAAGTGTGTCGACGGCAATGCCGGCGGCCTTGCTTTCCTCGATGAGATACTTCGCCGCCTCGGCGTGAAAGCCGGGGAAGTGCAACTTGCCGCCGCCATCGGCATTGCGGAATTTCTCCGTGCCCATATGCGCGCCCCAGCCCGAAAGCATGGCGACGCAGGCGTTTTCCGGGATCTCGCCATTGGCGGCGACCCAGGCCTTGAGGTCGTCGGGCGTCACCTGCGCATCGGCGTCGGCCGTTGCCTTCTCGCGGATATCGACGATGCAGAGCGGCACGACGAGCTTTTCCACCGGCAGCTCGGCGACCGACAGGCCATCGGCGGAGAAGTGCAGGGGCGCATCGACATGGGTGCCGGTGTGTTCGTTTATGCGCAGTTCGAACAGATTGAACTTTTCTTTGGCGTAGCTGAACTTTTGCTCGCGGAAGAACTGCTGCTGGCCGAAGAAGGTCGGGAAATCCTCGTGCAGTTCGTGGGTCAAGTCCGTGACGCTACTATGTCCCTGAGCCAATGCCGGGGGTGCTGCACCGACGCTCGCGGCGGCGAGGCTGGCGGTTCCAACTGCAGCGGCTTTGAAGAAGCTGCGGCGCGACAGCATGCGCGCCTTCACCGTTTCCATCACACAGGCATCGCACATCGATCTTGCTCTCCTTCAAGAAACTTGAAAACCAGACGGCGAAACCGCTCGAAAAAGCGGCCGGCGGTTGCAGGATAGCGCGACCGACGCCGCTGTAAATGCCGGCCTATGCAGCAAAGTGCGGTTCACGCTGAAAGCTGCGCTGGAATTGCTCTGCACGTCATCATGCCGCCACCAAATTCGCTTTTATTACAATTGCGTAATGATGGCATTCCGTCATTGCCCCGACGCGCGCGAACGGGGATACTCCGCCCACTCGGAACGAACCGCCGGCCGCGCCGCGCTGGGGCGTGTTTTATGCTTAATCTGGAGACTTGAATGCGGGTTTGGAAACAGCTTGCGGTGAGCGCCGCTGTGCTTCTCGTGGGCGCAACCGTCTGGCTGCGGTTCGTACCCGGCGCAGGTGAGACGCTCGCCGCCATCGGCGTTTCGCACCCGCTGATCGATGCCCTGTCCAAGCCCGGCGCCGGTAGCGGTGAGGGTGGCGAGCGCGGCAATGGCCGCGGCCAGGGCGGCAACAATGCCATCCTCGTCATGGTTCGTCCTTCGGCGACCGCTGTCGTCAACGACCGGCTGAACGCGATCGGCAACGGCGAAGCGATCCACTCCGTCACCGTGACGCCGACGGCCACCGGCAACCTCACCGAAATTCTTGTCCGCTCCGGCGAAAAGGTGGCCCAGGGCCAGGTGATCGCCAAGCTTGACAGCGACGATCAGAAGATCGCCGCCGACCAGGCGCGGCTGAACCGCGACAGCGCCCGCGAAAAGGTCGAGCGCTACCGCAATCTCAGCAACGCACGCGCTATGACCGCAGTCGAAGTGCGCGACGCCGAAATCGCCATGCAGACAGCAGAGCTGGCGTTGAAAACCGCCGAGCTCGACCTCAAGCGCCGCGATATCGTCGCGCCATCCAAGGGTGTCGTCGGCATCATCACCGTCAATGTCGGCGACTATGTCACGACGACGACGCCGATCGCCGTCGTCGACGACCGCTCGGAAATCCTCGTCGATTTCTGGGTGCCGGAGCGCTTTGCCAACAAGATCACCGTCGGCCAGCCGGTCACGGCTTTTGCGATCGCCCAGCCGGGCAGCCAGCTCGACGGCGCAATCCACGCGATCGACAACCGCCTCGACCAGGCAAGCCGCACACTGCGTGTGCGCGCACGGCTCGAAAACCCTGACGACCTGCTGAGGGCGGGCATGTCCTTCTCCGTCACCGTCGCGTTTGATGGCGACACCTATCCGACCGTCGATCCGCTGGCGATCCAGTGGAGCTCGGAAGGCTCCTACATCTGGCGCGTTGCCGGCGATAAGAGCGAAAAGGTGCCGGTGAAGATCATCCAACGCAATCCGGACAAGGTGCTCGTCGACGCGGCCCTTAACGAAGGCGACGAGATCGTGACCGAAGGCGTGCAGCGCCTGCGCGACGGCGGCGAAGTGCGCATCGCCGGTCGCGAGCGCAAGCAAGAGCCTGCCCAGAAGGTCGCGGAGGAAACCAAGTGAGCGGCGGCGAAGGGCACAGCAAAACGTCCGCCCGCGAGCGCGGCAAGACCGGCTTTACCGCACTCTTCATCCGCCGGCCGATCTTTGCGCTGGTGGTCAACACGCTGATCGTCGTTGCCGGTCTTGCCGCCTGGAACGGCATCGAGATCCGCGAGCTGCCGCAGGTCGACCAGCCTGTCATCTCGGTGACCACCACGCTCGATGGCGCCGCCCCCGAGACGATGGACCGCGAGGTGACCTCGGTGGTCGAGGGCGCGGTCTCACGCGTGCAGGGCATCCGCGACATCTCGTCGACCTCGTCCTTCGGCCGCAGCCGCGTGACGCTGCAATTCTCCGACACGACCGATATCGGCCAGGCCTCGAACGACATTCGCGACGCGCTCGGCCGGGTGCGCAACCAGTTGCCCGACAATGTCGACGAGCCGAGCATCGTGAAGGCCGATGCCGACAGCCAGCCGATCATGCGGCTGGCGCTCACCTCCGACACGATGTCGATGGAAGACATGACGCTGCTCGTCGAAAACGAGGTCAGCGACCGGCTGGCTGCCGTCGAAGGCGTGGCCGACGTTGCCGTCTATGGCGACCAGGAGAAGATCTTCCGCATCGACCTCGACCAGGCGAAGCTCGCCGGGCGCGGGGTGACGGTGGCGAACCTGAGGACCGCGCTCGCCAACGCCTCATATGACGTGCCGGCCGGCAAGCTGACCAGCGCCAGCCAGGACATCTCGGTGCGCGCCACGGCCGACCTGCAGACGCCGGAGCAGTTTGAAAACCTGATCCTCGTCAACAATGTGCGCCTGCGTGACGTGGCCACCGTGACGCTCGGTCCCGATACCGGCACGACGGCGCTGCGCTCCAACGGCCGCCAGGGCATTGGCCTCGGGATCGTGCGCCAGGCGCAGTCAAACACCGTCGATATTTCCGAGGGCGTGCGCAAGGTCGTCGATACGATCCAGACGCAGATCCTGCCCGAGGGCACGCAGCTCAGGATCACCAGCGACGATGCCGTCTTCATCAACGGCGCCATCCATGAGGTCGAGATCGCGCTGATCGTCGCCGTCTTCATCGTAACGCTGGTCATCTACATGTTCCTGCTCGACTGGCGGGCGACGCTGATCCCGACGATCAGCATGCCGATCGCGCTGATCGGCACGGTGGCGGCGATCTATCTCGCCGGCTTTTCCATCAACATCCTGACGCTGCTGGCGATCGTGCTTGCGACCGGGCTCGTCGTCGACGATGCCATCGTGGTGCTCGAAAACATCGTGCGGCGGCGCGCCGAGGGGCTTGGGCCACGGGCGGCCGCCGTGCACGGCACGCTCGAAGTGTTCTTCGCGGTGCTGGCAACGACGGCGACACTTGCTGCCGTCTTCGTGCCGCTGTCGTTCCTGCCGGGGCAGACCGGCGGTCTGTTCCGCGAGTTCGGCTTCGTGCTCGCCTTCTCGATCCTGCTTTCCTCCTTCGTGTCGCTGACGCTCTGCCCGATGCTGGCCTCGCGCATGCTGACGAAGGAGCAGCATACGGTGCCGGGGCCGATGGCGCGGTTCGGCGCGCGGGCGGCCGGTTTTTATCGGGTGACACTTCGCGCCTGCCTCAACTCGCCGCTGATCGTCTTTGCCGTTGCCGCTTTCTTCACGGTGATGGGGGCCGCCGGCTTCCTGACGCTGAAATCGGAGCTGACGCCGACAGAAGACCGCTCGCAGGTGATGATGCGCATCAACGCGCCGCAGGGTGTCTCGCTCGATTATGCCCAGGCGCAGATGCGCCGCATCGAGGACGGGCTGCAGCCGCTGGTCAAATCCGGCGAGATCGACAACATCTTCTCGATCTCGGGGCAGGGCGGCTCGGTCAACAGCGGCTTCATGGTGTTGACGCTCGCTTCCTGGGAGAAGCGCGACCGCAGCCAGCAGGAGATCGTCGCCGAGATCAACAGGGTGACGGCGCGCATTCCATCGGTCCGCGTCTTCGCCATGCAGCCGAACAGTCTCGGCATTCGCGGCGCCGGCAGCGGCCTGCAGGTGGCGCTTGTCGGCAACGACTACAACAAGCTCGGCGATGCGGCGGCGAAGCTGGTGCGCCAGATGGAAGACACCGGCCGCTTCGAGAACGTCCGGCTCAACTACGAGGCCAACCAGGCGCAGCTTTCGATCACCATCGACCGCGAGCGCGCCTCCGACATGGGTGTCGATATTGGCGGCCTTGCCTGGGCGCTGCAGGCGATGCTCGACGGCAACAGCGTCGTCGATGTCTATGTCGACGGCGAATCCTACCCGGTGAAGCTGCTCTCCTCCACCAATCCGGTCAACGACCCGACCGATCTGCAGAACATCTTCCTGAAGGCCGGCGACGGCAAGATCGTGCCGATGTCGACCATCGCCAGCGTCGAGGAGATGGCGGTGGCGCCGCAGCTCTCGCGGGAATCGCAGCTTCGCGCCGTCTCGCTCTCCGCGGGCCTCAAGTCGGACCTTGCCCTCGGCGAAGCGCTGACCATGGTCGAGCAGATGGCCGAACCGCTGCTGCCGCCGGGCTCGCGCATCATGCCGCTCGCCGAGGCCGCGACGCTCAACGAAAACGCCAATGGCCTCTTCGTCACCTTCGGCTTTGCGCTCGTCATCATCTTCCTGGTGCTGGCCGCCCAGTTCGAAAGCTTCGTCAGCGGCCTCATCATCATGTCGACGGTGCCGCTGGGGCTTGCCTGCGCGGTCTTCGCGATGATCATGACCGGCAATACGCTCAACATCTACAGCCAGATCGGTCTGGTCATGCTCGTCGGCATCATGGCGAAGAACGGCATCCTGATCGTCGAATTCGCCAACCAGTTGCGCGATCGCGGCCAGGACGTGCGCTCGGCGATCGAGAACGCGGCCAATATCCGCCTGCGCCCTGTGATGATGACGATGATCGCCACCATCGTCGGCGCGGTGCCGCTGGTGCTGGCAAGCGGCGCGGGTGCGGAAGCACGCATCGCGCTCGGCTGGGTGCTGGTCGGCGGTCTCGGGCTGGCGGTGATCGTCACGCTCTACCTGACGCCGGTCGCCTACCTCGTCATTGCCCGCTTCACCAAGCCGCATGCGGACGAGGAGCGCAAGCTGCACGAAGAGATGGATGCAGCGGCGGCGCTGGAGGCGCATTGAGCCGGTAACTGGCGGACATTCCTACGCTACATTTCGAGCCAGGCGGCAATGAGAAAGATCGTTGCCGCCAGCCCGCCGAGTGCGGTTCGCCCGGCATGGAGCCTGCCCCAGCGCTTGAGCAGGCTGCGGCTTTCTTCGCCAGTTTCCTCCGGCCGCGTTGCCTCCAGCTTGCGATTGACCGGCATGACGAAGAGCAGCGTATAGGGCCAGTTCAGGATGATGATGGCGGCACCCATGCCCCAGAGCACATGGCCAGTCCTTCCCCAGGCGGCAGCGCCGAGCAGGCCCGAGATGAGGGCGAGCGTCGCCTGCATCTCGAAGGCGCGACGGTAGGAAGGTACCCACTGCGCCAGTGCGGCGCGATCGTCGAGATGGAGCCTTGCGGGCTGTTCGGCCAGATTGATGTAGATGGCGGCGCCGAAAAAGATCGACGCGGTGAGCAAAGCGGTGAGACCCAGCATTGCCTCTCTCCCTTCACGCCAACATGATAATCCAATGCCGGCAATTGAGTAGGTGTTTTCTGCGGCTTTTGCCCTCATACGTGGCATTGCCGAAAGGATCTTCAGTGGTTCGCCCGCCGTCAGATGACGCATCGAGATGGCGCGACGCATCTCTTGTGACACTCCGGTCTCACGTCAGGCGTTTTCCTGCGCTACGTTCCCCAAGAAGTGCGCGAGTGTCTGGACAAAGTGATTCCGATTTGCACAGTAGCGCCTTGAAATGACTGCGCTTCCCGGGCATCTGCAAAGGGGATGCCGCAGATGCAAGAGGAAGGACGTTTTCCGTGGCATTGAAGGCGATCAGAGCTGGCGTGAGAAACGAGGCCGGCATCACGGCGGCGAAGGAAGAACTGGGCATCCGCTTCGGCGACCGGTTCCAGACGGGCGAGGCGATCCGCGCCCAGCACGCCCACACCACCACCTACATTCCGGCACAGCTTCCCGATGCGGTGGTGTTTGCCGAAAGCGCCGAAGACGTTCGTGAGATCGTTCGGATTGCGGCCCGGCACAAGGTGCCGCTGATCCCCTTCGGCACCGGCTCTTCGCTCGAGGGCCATATCAATGCGCCGAATGGCGGCATCTCGGTCGATCTTCAGCGCATGAACAAGGTGCTGGAGGTTAATGCAGAGGATCTCGACTGCCGGGTGGAGCCTGGCATTACCCGCGAAGAGCTCAACACCTATCTGCGCGACACCGGTCTCTTCTTCCCGATCGACCCCGGTGCCAATGCCTCGATCGGCGGCATGGCCTCGACGCGGGCTTCGGGCACCAATGCGGTGCGCTACGGCACGATGAAGGACAATGTGCTGGCGCTGACTGTCGTGACGGCCGACGGGCGCGAGATCCGCACCGCTCACCGGGCCCGCAAGTCTTCGGCCGGCTACGATCTGACGCGGCTCTTCGTCGGCGCGGAAGGCACGCTCGGCATCATCACTTCGATCACGCTAAGGCTGCAGGGCATCCCGGAGGTCATTTCCGGCGGCGTCTGCCCGTTCCCGACGATCGAAGACGCCTGCAACGCGGTGATCCTCACCATCCAGTCGGGCATTCCGGTGGCGCGCATCGAGCTTCTCGATGCGCTGCAGATGAAGGCCTGCAATGGCTATTCCGGCCTTTCCTATGCCGAAACGCCGACGCTCTTCGTCGAATTTCACGGCAGCGCCGAAAGCGTCGAGCTGCAATCGCGCCAGTTCGGCGAGATCGCGGCGGAGTTCGGCTCGTCAGGCTTCCAGTGGACGACCAATCCGGAGGAGCGAGCGCGGCTCTGGAAAGCGCGGCACAATGCCTACTGGGCGCAGAAAAGCCTGATCCCGGGTGCGGCGATCCTGTCGACAGACGTCTGCGTGCCGATCTCGCGGCTGGCCGATTGCGTCGTCGCTACCCAGGAGGACAGCGCCGCCCACGGGCTGACGGCGCCGATCGTCGGGCATGCAGGTGACGGGAACTTCCATGTCGGCCTGCTGTTCGACGACAAGGACGCAGCCGACGTGGCGCGGGCCGAGGCTTTTGTAGAGCGGCTGAACGCCCGGGCGCTTGCAATGGATGGAACCTGTACCGGCGAACACGGCATCGGCCAGGGAAAGATGCCGTTTCTCGAAGCCGAGCTTGGTGACGCGCTGGACCTGATGCGGCAGGTCAAGCGTTCGCTCGATCCGGACAATATCTTCAACCCAGGCAAGATCTTCGCCTGAGGCGGAACCCCGCGCGGGGGCGTCTGGTTTTGGCCCAATTTTTCGGGCAATGCGCCGGCGCCAAAGTGTGGTACTGCATAGTTCCGAAGTCGGAATCGACCTTGACCGAATTATGCGGCAAATCAGAGCGTCAGGGCGCGAGCCTCTGGCGGTCAAGTGATGTGCGGCGCGCAATGCGCCGATGAATTGAATGGGAATGTAGGCACGGTGCTTTCGCGAATTCTGCTTGCCGTCGGTGGACTTGTGGTCGTGGCGCTTTTCGCGGCGCTGATCGCTCCGTGGTTCATTGACTGGACGGATTTTCGCAAGGAGTTCGAGCGCGAGGCGAGCCGCATCATGGGCAAGCCGGTCGTCGTACATGGCAGCGTCGATGCGCGGCTGATCCCGTTCCCGACCGTGACGCTGAACGACGTGCGCGTCGGCGCCGGCGAAGACGGTGAGCCACTGATCCGGGTGGCGCAGTTTTCCATGAGCGCGGAACTGGCGCCTTTCTTAAGCGGCGAGGCGCTGATCTTCGACATGCGGCTCGACCGGCCGAAGGCCAAGGTAAGGCTGTTGCCGGATGGTACGCTCGACTGGGCGCGCGGTCGCCGCACCTCGATCCCGGCTAAGACCGTCGTGCTCGAAAACGTCGAGATCACCAATGGCCAGATCGAATTTGTCGACGAGCAGACCGGCCGAACCCGTCGCGTGAGCGGGCTTGCTGCCGATGTTTCCGCCCGCTCGCTTACCGGTCCCTGGAAAGTGGAGGGGCGTGCGGCGCTCGACGGCGAAGTGGGCAGCTTCTCCTTTACCAGCAACGAGGTGGACGCAGCGGGGGCGCTCAGCCTCAAGGCAAGGGTGACGCCCGACAAGCGCCCCTTCGGCGTCGAGACCGATGGCGCGCTGAAGATCGTCGATTTCAAGCCCGTTTACAGCGGCCGCTTCACCCTGACGGAAAACCGGCAGGGCGAGGAGAAGGATGACGCGCGGGCGCCGTTGCGCATCAACGGTGATTTCCAGCTTACCAACGAGAGCATCCGCGTTCCGGATTATCGCTTCGAGGTCGGTTCGACGGATGATCCCTATGTGGTCACCGGCGAGGCGACGCTCGATACCGGCAAGGACCAAAAGTTCCTGCTGATCGCCGACGGCCAGCAGATCGACGTCAGCCGCATCGGTCCCAGCCGCAATGCCAAGACCGGCCGCGACCCGGCGATCTCCATGCGCCAGCGACTGGAGGCGATGCTCGCTATTGCTGCCGAGATTCCCATTCCGCAGGTGCCAGGCCGGGCCAGCCTGAAGCTGCCGGCGATCGTCGTCGGCGACACGACGGTGCGCGACGTGCGCATCGACGTCCAGCCCGATGGCGCCGGCTGGGTGATCGACAATGTCGTGGCCCTCTTGCCGGGGCGCACGCAACTCGAAGCGAAGGGGCGGCTGAACCTTAAGGGACAGCGCAGCTTCCGCGGCGACCTGCTGCTCGCCTCCAACCAGCCCTCTGGTCTTGCGAACTGGCTGGCGGGCTCGGTCGACCCGGCGATCCGCAAGCTGAAGACCGCCGGCTTTTCGGCCAAGGTGAACCTGACCGATACGCTGCAGCAGTTCGAAAACCTCGAATTGGCCGCAGGTGAGGCGAGCCTGAAGGGCCGGCTCGAACGGCAGTCCTTTGCCGAGCAGCAGCCGAACCTCTCGCTGCAGCTCAAGGGCAACCGCATCGATTTCGAGGCGCTTCAGGCGCTGACTGGACTGGTGGCGGGCGATGCCTCCACGCAGACGCTGCTTCAGCATGCGATCGCCGCCGACCTCTCGGCCGACGAGTTCTCCGCCTTCGGTGAAGAAGCCAAGGACGTGCAGGCGGTGTTGACGCTGAAGAACGGCCAGCTTCAGGCCGAACGCTTGGCGATCGGCGCGCTCGCCGGCGCTCAGCTGGCTTTCTCCGGTCGGGCTAGCGGCGATCTGGACAAGCCCGTCGTCTCGGCCAAGATGAAACTTGCCGCCAAGAACCTGACGCCATTCCTGGAAATGATCGGCCGGCACGCGGTCAACCATCCGGCGCTGCGGCAGCTGATCAAGGCCGGGCCCTATTATAGCGACGCGGCTTTCGACGTGACGCTGACGGCCGGCAACAAGGAAGGCAATGCGCCGGCGACCTTCGGCATCTTCGGTACGGCGAACGGCACCAAGATTGCGGCCAGCTACCAGGCGCCGGATATGGTGCAGGCGCTGACCGGCAAGGCGATGCTGCTCGAAGCGACGCTTGAAAACCCTGAAACCCGCCTGCTTCTCGGGCAGACCGGTTTTGATCCCTTGCCCTTCGATGCGGACGCCAACGGCATCCTCTCGGTCAAGCTGCAAAGCACCGAAGGGTCGAAGGCCAACGGCACGGTGACCTTCACCACCGAGAAGTCGTCGCTGGCAGCCAAGGGCAATGTCGATCTTTCCCGCGACCACTTCCTCGAAGGCCAGGCAAAAGTCACGCTCCAGACCCGGGACGTCGAGCCCTATCTGCTGCTGCAGGGGGTCGCGCTGCCGCAGATGGGGAGCGGCCTGCCACTGACGATCTCGGCCGATGTCGCCGCAAGCCCGGAGGCGATCGCGCTGACGGCGGTCGAGGGCAAGGCAGACAACAACGCCTTTACCGGCACCTTGACCGTGGACCGCAAATCGCCGGGCGCCGCCGCCGGCCAGCTCACCGTCGATACGCTCGATCTTGCCTGGCTGGGCGAGGGCATCCTGGGCGCGGTCGAGGATGCGAACGGCGCGTTCTCGAAGAGCGCCCTGGCGCAGCCGGCCTGGACCGGCCTCAACGTCGCGCTCGACGTGCAGGCAGGAAAATTCTGGCCGGGCGTCTATGGTGCGATCACGAGCTTTACCGGCAAGATGGAGTGGAAGGGCGACGAGCTTTCCCTGACCGATGCCACCGGCGACTGGCTGGGTGGCAAGCTTGCCGGGCGGGTGCAGGTCGGGAACGCCAACGGCTCCGGGTTCCTGCGCTCGCGCCTGGACGTCAAGGGCGGTGACCTGACCCAGGCGGGCTGGACCCATGCCGGCGCACCGGTGGCGACCGGGACATTCGATCTTTCCGTCGCGCTGGAAGCATCCGGCGCAACACCGGAGGCGATGGCCCATGCGGCAAGCGGTTCCGGCACCGCGACCTTCAACGGCATGACGCTGAACGGCATCAACAGTGCGGCTTTGCCGCAGTTGATTGCTGCCGCGGATGGCCAAAAGAGGCAGATTTCGGCGGACAGCATCCGCAGCGCGGCGGAAGCGGCCGTGTTCTCCGGCCAATCGGTGGTCGGCGTCGTCAAGGCTCCCTTCAGCGTCGCCGGCGGCGTGCTGAGGGTGCAGAACGTTACGGCTGGCGATGGCAGTGCCGCCTTCATGGGCGCAGCGGCGCTTGACCTTGCGGCCGGCCGGATCGATGGCGGCATCGACCTGACCTTCCGGCCCGGCGAGGAAGCGCTTGCCGGTACCGAACCACGCGTGCGGATCGGCTATGCCGGCCTGCTGGAGGCGCCGGGCGTCAGCCTCGACGTGGCCGATCTGGCCAATTTCCTGTCGCTGCGCGCCTTCGAACGCGAGCGCCGCCGGGTCGAGATCCTGCAGGCGAACGTGCTGGAGAAGCAGCGGCTGCGCCGCGAAGTGGCGCTTTACAAGGCGAAGGTGGAAGGACGCGAACTCGAACGGCGACGTGCCATTGCCGACGAGCGCCGGCGTGCTGCCGGGGCTGCGGAAGCGGCCCGCGTCAAGGCTGAAGTGGAAGCGCGCGCCGAGGCCGAGCGCAAGGCCGAAGCGGAGCGCAGGGCCGAAGCCGAACGGCAGGCCGAAGCTGCGCGCCGGGCACAACAGGGGCCATCGCGCGTGCGCGGTGCCGGCCAGGAACAGCAGCCGATCCCGCCGCAGAGCGGCTCCGACGATGTCCAGGGCGGCAGCACCGGGCGGGCACCCGGCCAGAAGCTGGACTTCGACGTGCTGCCCGACGTCACGGTGCAATAACCAGCGCTCAAATCTGAAACGATAGGCCCGCCTCCTGAGGTGGTTTTCCGTGCGTTGCGCCCGTCCAGGTCCGGCGGGACTTGCAGGCCTATCGAGAGCCACAAGAGGCTCCAGATGAACTAAAGCGCGTCGCGATCTTTCAGATTCGCTCCTTGCGCTTTAAGTTCTTGATATTTCGCATGTCGTTGTCGCAAAACCGCTGCGCACTTTTGCGCGACAGGCTTTAGACCGCGACGTCGTGTTCCTCGCGCGCAGCTTCCCAGACTTCCCGCGCGGCATCCAGGTTCATCAGTGCAATCCCCAGGCCAACGATCAAATCCGGCCAAGCTGATTGCCACAGGTAAGCTGTCGCCAGACCCGCGCCGATGATCGCGACATTGGCGAAAGCATCGTTGCGGGCAGACAGGAACGCAGCCCGTGTGAGGCTGCCGCTCGTATGACGGTAAGTGACGAGAAGGTACGCGCAGAACAGGTTGGTCAGGAGAGCGCCAAAGCCAGCCAGGGATAGGGCAAAGGGCTCAGGCGGGATTGGATCCATGAACTTCGCCCACGCCGTCCATAAAAAAGCCAGCGCAGGGACAAGCAGAATGAATGCCATTGCCATGCCGACCCGAGCGCGGCTCCGCGCCGTCCATGCCAGCGCAAAGAAAATCAGAAGGTTCACGGACGTATCTTCGAGGAAGTCAACGCTGTCGGCCAGCAGGGACACGGAGCCGATGGCCAACGCAACGACGAATTCAACCGCAAAGTAGCCCAGGTTCAACAAGGCGACGAAGAACACGACGCGACGGAGATTGTTATCCACTGAAGGGTTCCTTCGCTGACGAGATAGACCATCGGCAATTTGACACACTTGCTGGCATCAGATTGCTATCTATAGCGTTGCGTTTCGACATATGTATCGTTCATGGAAGATTCAGCCCCGCTGCTCGCAATACGCCGGCTGCATTTTTTGGAGGCGCAACTATCGGCGCACTCGGTGGCTTTTTCGGCCTTGGGGGCGCCGAGTTTCCGATTGCCGCTGTGCCCAATGCGGTCCTGCTGCCTGTGCTCGCCGTGATTATGGTGATCTCTGCCGTGAAGGTCTGGCGACATACCTAGGCAGACTTGCCACGTTTCTGCAGATGCGCTCGCCGCCGGATAGTAGCATTGCTTCCGTTTTTCGCTGGGGATTACCTCCGCGCAGTACCGATTTCGACAAAGTTTAACAATTTCTGAAGTCATTTCTCCACGATTGATAACTAAATTAGCAATCTGTTTTGGAGCGCAGGGAGGGGCGCGGCCAGCTGGCCGCATCTAGCTCCAACTCATTGGAATCGATGACGCCTTTTTGCTTTGGGGCCACCTGGCTCTGAAGTCGTCGTGATCTGCCGAGGGGGCAACAAACAGATGCCAAGCGATCTGAAGAACAAGCTCGTCCGCTTCCTTAAGGACGAAAACGGCAACTTTGCCGTCATGACTGCTCTGGTGATGCTACCGTTGTTCACGGGTGCTTCCATCGCCATCAATCTCGCCCGCATCAATCTCGAATCCGCCAAGATGCAGGCCGCGCTCGATGCGGCCGCCTTTTCCGCGGTCAAGTCCTATGGCGAAGGGGAGGATGAAGCCAAAGCGAAAGATCTGGCGAACACCACCTTCTTCGCCAATTTCGGTGTGCCGGAGATCGTCGACGAAATCGGATCGGGGAGTTCGACGCCGGTGGCGACCCAGGCGATCAAGGTTGTTTTCGGCGCTCTTGGCGTCGAAAGCACGGCGACGACCACCTATGCGCTCAAATACGCTCCGCTGTTCTGGGGCCTTCAACCCTATACGATCACTCGCGAAAGTGTCGCCGCGCGCATGCCGGGTAGGGAAGCGTGCATTCTGGCACTGCACCCGACCGCATCCCGGGCGTTCGAAGTGAGCGGCAGTGCCACTGTCGATACGTCGGGCTGTACAATCACGTCGGATTCGAGCGATGCGCAGTCGATCTATCTCAGCGGTTCGGCCACGCTGAAGGCCGAATGTCTTTATGCAACGGGCAAGGTCTCGGCGACGCTTGCCCATCTCGAACTCGCCTGCGGCAAGGCAGTGGAAGATGTTCCGCCAATCCCGGACCCCTTCTGGTCCAAGAAAATGCCGACGACGGGAAGCTGGGTGAACCTATCCGGATGTGGACAGAACTTCGTGGCCGGCGGTGGCGGCAATGGCGACTGCAACGGCACGAGCAAGACGCCGAACAACGCGCCTGCCGGCTATACCGTCGAACTGAAGCCCGGCACCTATGGCGGCTTGGAGATCAAGGGCAAGGTTCTTTTGCGGCCGGGCTCCTACATCATCGATGGAGGCACCTTGAAACTCGCCAGCCAGTCGGTGCTCACGGGTGAGGGCATCACCTTCTTCCTGCTGAACGGTGCCCAACTCGATATTCACGGCGGCGCGACCTTCAACGTCACGCCATTCCTGACGGGTGACTGGGCAGGCTTCTCGATCGTTGCCGCCAGGAACAATACGGCGACGGCGACGATCAACGGCAACAGCGCCTCGTCGCTTGCGGGCATCATCTACATGCCGGCCTCGCGTGAGATCCAGTATGCTGGCAATGGCTCCACTGGCGGCGAATGCGTGCGCATCGTCGCGCAGGAGATCACCATGATCGGCAACAGCAGCTTCAAGCTGGATTGCAAGGCGGCGCTTGCGAACAACACCATCAACAATCCGGGTGCAATTCGCCTGGTCAGATAGTCTGCGTGCGACGTCTGCTACGGCGGTCGGGAGACGCGCGGACAAACGTGACGGTTGGGTCACCACCTCTTAAACCCGGTTGCATGGCAACCGGGTTCTTTCCCATGCGAATGCTCAGAAGCGTATGGAAACGCCGAGGATCGGGCCCTGCTGCACCGTATCGAAGATGAAGCCGTCGTTGTCGTAATCGACGCCGACCGCACGATAGCCGGCGACAGCCGAGATGGTGTCGCTGAAGCGGTAGCCGAGGCCGAGCCCTACATCCCAATCGATATCGGCGCCGCCAGCACCGACGATCCCCCAGCCGGTCAGGTAGATTTCCGGCGTCATGTAGTAGGCTCCCCGCAAGCCCACCATGCCGTCGACCCAGGTTTCGCCGTCTTCACGGCTGACGCCGTCTAGCGGCCCGCCCTGGAAGGAGATGGTGGTATCGACCGACCAGACCTTGGCGCCGCCGACAACGTCAAGGTGCGATTGCTGATCCTCGAACACCGTATAGCCGACGGCGAAGAGGCCGGCGAAGGTTTCGGACTTCACGTCCACCGTGTCGGTGAAGATGCCACGCGCCTTACCGTCGCCGGAAAGCTTGGAATAGATCAAGTCGGAGAAGATGCTGAAGCGGTCCTTGCGGGCTTCAATTATGCCCATGGCCGCAAAATCCAGATTGTCCCAGATGTCGCCGAAGTCAGAGTCGATATGGACGGTGGGAAGACCGAATTGCGCCGTGTCGCCGGAAATGCCTGCGATCCAGAAATAGGGGGCGACGGTAAACTGCCAGCCGCTCTCGGTTTCTTCCACCGGCGCCGTCGGCGCCATCAGCGGCGTGATATCGGCCGCATTGGCCGAAAGGCAGGACACCAAGCTCAAGCAGGCCGTAAGGCCGATACGCGTAGAGATTCTCATGATACGCCTCCCGCAGTGGTGGCGACTCAGACTTGCCACCCTCGATACGCACATCTTTATATAAGTTGCTGCGAAAACAACCGAATTCGGCGGCGAACGGGAACGAATGCGGGCAAAACCGGTGCTGCTGTTGCAAGGGCCACACATTGGCGAACTGCATGTCTCCTTGAATCGACCTCGATTTAAGGACAAAGACATGCAGCAAATCAAAGTGCTACAGCGCCGCGCGTCTGATAAGAAGCGCGGCGCTGTAGGTGATTTCTTGTTGTTGGCGCAATGGGTTGCGCGTCAGTTCGCGTCAGGCGACGGCAGCGCAAGTTTCGATTTCAGCCATTCCAGCACGTAGACCCGTAGCGCCGAGGAAAGGTTGCTATCGGGCGTGCGCTGGTCGTCGATTTCGGCGATGAGTTGCGCGAGCGGCATCGCCCTTGTCTCGGCGATCGCCTTCAGTTCCTGCCAGAACGCGTCTTCGAGCGAGAAGCTGGTGCGGTGGCCGTGCAGGGTCGCGGAGTGCTTACGGATCATTGTCCGGTCTCTGGATCAAAATGACTTTGGGGCGGATCGCCCCGTAAACGGGATCGATTGTAATAAGTTGGAGCGTGCTGCGGCGGAAAGTTGCCGCACGCGGGCTGCGGGATCGATTCAACTGCTTGGCAATTCGATTCGAAAAGCGGTCGCAAGTCCTTGCTCCGGAAGCCTTTTCTTCGGGAAGGGCGGCTCAGTCCTTGCTGTCGCCGCCTTCGTCCTTGGCCGGCCGCTCGATGCGGCCCTGGTCAAGGCGGGTCTCCGCCTTGTCGTTCAGCGCCTTTGTCAGGGATTTTTCAGCCTTGGTGCGGCCGAAGGAGATGCGGTTCTGTTCGGCCTGTTTTTCCTTTTCCGTGCGCTGCTGGCGCTTGCGGAACTGGCGCAGATTGACGACGTCGCCGGTCATGATCCGATGCTCCTTCAGCGCTGCGCGTCCTCAACGCGCAAAGGCCGCTGTAGCACTTCGCGTGGCTGCATGATCCTGGCCGCCCAATCGGCTGCGACTGGAGGCGGCTTGCAGCCGGTGGTGATCAGTTCTTCTTGCGGAAGGAATCGAGCGAAACGACGGAGCCGCCGCCGTTCTTCGGTTCGGTAGGCTTGTCTTCCTTGGCCGTGGCTTCGCCGTTTTCTTCCGGGACCGGATAGGCGGTGATTTCGGCCGATTCCACTTCCTCTTCCTCGCCGGCGGCGACATCGAACTCCAGCTCGAAATTGACCGAGGGGTCGTAGAAGCCGCGGATGGCGTTGAACGGGATCACCAGGCGTTCCGGCGTGTCGGAGAAGGAAAGCCCGATCTCGAAGCCGACGTCAGTGACCTTCAGTTCCCAGAACTGGTGCTGGACGACGATGGTCATCTGCTCGGGATACTTCGCCTTGAGGTGCTGCGAGATGCGCACGCCCGGCGCGCCGGTCAGGAAGGTGATGAAGAAGTGGTGTTCGCCGGGCAGATGGCCTGTCGTGGCGACTTCGGTCAGGACCTTGCGGATGACGCTGCGGAGCGCGTCCTGTGCCAGAATGTCGTAGCGGATGTGGTCCTGGCCCATGAGTGTCCCGTCTTTCCTCGAACTCAATCTTACTGCTTGCTGCCGGCTAGCCGCCGTCACGCTTCATTGCCCATCCACAAGGGACGAGTCAATTATTTGAGCATCTATAGACCATTTCGAGGCGGGGGAGAAGGTGAAGGCTTCTGTTGCCAGGTGCCTTCGGACCCCGCCTTACGGTGCTACCCGGAAGGACTTGATTTGAAGTGTCGCGCCGCGATTAAGCAGCGAGACGTGCTTCAGCATAGTTGTCGTTTGCAACTATAAGTTTAGCCCGATAACGGTGGTACAATGCCGAGCAAAAAGTCGATCTTTACGCCCTTGTCGATCCTATTTCGCCCCCATCAAAAGCCGATCCTCAGGAGATCGGTTTTTGGTGGAGGCGCCGGGTACCGCCCCCGGGTCCAATGGGTTTATTTCATCGCCCGTTTATTGCCATAGCCGCCCGAAGACGGCACCGTTCATATAGGTCTTTCCTGTCTCCAAGAAAAGGGGGATGTGTCGGATATATGACTTTGTCCCGGACTGTGCCGGCCCCGAACCGCCTTGACTTGACCGGCATCCATGAAAAACTCCCGCTGCTGCATGCGGCAGGCATTGTCCGGCCGCAGTTTCGAGAAACAAAGCAACCTGGAGGCTTCATGACGGACTACCTCGCAGATGTGCAGAAATACGACAGCGGCGCCGACGAGGCGATCGTGAACAAGATCGTGCGTCACCTTGGGATTGCGCTTCGCAACAAGGATTCTTCGCTCGTGTCGGCGACCGATCCGAAGGAGCTCGAGCGGGTCAAGGAGAAATGGTGCGAGAAGAAGCTCGGCATCAGCGGCGGCGATGCGGATACGGCGATCGCCGCCACGGTCAAGGAGATGTCCGCCGATCGCTCCAAGTCGCGCGTTACCTTCTATTACCTGGTGGCGAAAAACCTCGGGAAGCTGCAAGCGCTGTAGATCACGATGGTTTTGGGTCGATCGACCCAAAACCATAAACGTGATCGCCTCTCATAGTTAGAGCGGGATGAGGAAAAGCGCGTGCACTTTTCCTCATCCCGCTCTAAGGCAGCCGAATTATCCGGGATAATCGCCCGGAGGTCATTGGTTCGCCGCCGGCTTCGTCCTAAATTCAGGGCAATACGAATCGGCGGCGCCAGACCATGCAGCAATATCTCGACCTCCTCGACCATGTGATGACCAACGGAACCGACCGGGGCGACCGGACGGGTACGGGCACGCGCTCGGTCTTCGGCCACCAGATGCGCTTCGACCTCGCCGAAGGTTTCCCGGTGCTGACGACAAAGAAGCTGCATCTGCGCTCGATCATCCATGAACTGCTCTGGTTCCTGAAGGGCGATACCAACGTTCGCTACCTCAAGGAAAACGGCGTCACCATCTGGGACGAATGGGCCGACGAAAACGGCGATCTCGGCCCGGTCTACGGTTATCAGTGGCGCTCCTGGCCCGCGCCGGATGGGCGTCACATCGACCAGATCGAAGGCCTCGTCGAGAGCCTCAAGACCAACCCGAACTCGCGCCGCCACATCGTTTCGGCCTGGAACCCGGCACTGGTAGACGAGATGGCTCTGCCGCCATGCCACTGCCTGTTCCAGTTCTACGTGGCTGACGGCAAGCTCTCCTGTCAGCTCTACCAGCGTTCCGCCGACATCTTCCTCGGCGTGCCGTTCAACATCGCGTCCTACGCGCTTTTGACGATGATGGTGGCGCAGGTGACCGGCCTGAAGCTCGGCGATTTCGTGCACACGCTCGGCGATGCGCATATCTACCACAACCATTTCGAACAGGCCCGGCTGCAGCTGACCCGCACGCCGAAGGCGTTGCCGCGGATGGAAATCAATCCTGACGTGAAGGACCTGTTTTCTTTCTGCTTCGAAGACTTTACGCTCGTCGGCTACGAAGCTGATTCAACGATCAAGGCGCCGATCGCGGTCTAAGGCACCTGGGCGGGGCGGACCCGCCTGCGCGCCAGCGACGACCCGGCGTGTGCGGGTGGGCCTCGCTGCCATGCATGACAATACGGGCGTGGCCATGGAGCCGATTGGCGAGGGCTGCAGCGGAGAGTGGCCGGGGAGGGCTGGCCCTCAAGGGAGGTATGATGCTCACACTGATCCATGCGCCCCTGTCGCGGTCGTCGCGCATCGTCTGGCTGCTTGAGGAACTGGGTGCCGAATACGAGATCCGCTACGTCTCGATCCGCCGCTGGGATGGCTCCGGCGCGCCGGACGATAACAATCCGCATCCGCACAAGCAGGTGCCGGCGCTCATTCACAACGGCGCAGTGATCTGGGAATCGGCGGCGGTCGTGCAATATCTGACCGACCTCCATCCCGATTGCAGCCTCGGTCGGCCGCCCGGTCACAAGGAGCGCGGCGCCTATCT
This sequence comes from Sinorhizobium sp. NFACC03, assembly GCF_900103435.1. Taxonomy (NCBI): domain Bacteria; kingdom Pseudomonadati; phylum Pseudomonadota; class Alphaproteobacteria; order Hyphomicrobiales; family Rhizobiaceae; genus Sinorhizobium; species Sinorhizobium sp. NFACC03. The sequence continues at coordinate 96,100 of NZ_FMXF01000011.1, read as the reverse complement.
CTCCTGGCTCGCCTATTATGCCGGGGTGATCGAGCCGACGGCGCTCGCCCATATCTCCGGTGCGACCATCAACAATCCGGCGCAGGCGCGGCTCTACAACGAAATGTGCGCTCATGTGATCGACGTGCTCACCCGCCGGACCTATCTGCTCGGCGAAACGATGAGTGCGGCCGACCTGCTGCTCGCAAGCGCGCTGCAATGGATGCGCAAGATCCTGCCGGAAAGCACGGTGGTCGACCGCTACATCCGCGTGGTGACGGACCGGGCGGCCTACGACCGGGCAAGGGAAATCGACAGCAAACCGAACGGGTTCCATGACTGAAACGAAGAGCATCCATCCGAAGATATCGATCGTCGTCGCCGTTGCCGCCAACGGCGTCATCGGGCGAGACGGCGATCTGCCCTGGCGGCTTTCGACTGACCTCAAGCGCTTCAAGGCGCTGACGATCGGCAAGCCGGTGATCATGGGGCGCAAGACCTGGGCTTCGCTGAACCGTCCGCTGCCTGGCCGAGCCAATATCGTCATCACCCGCAACACGGATTTTGTCGCCGAAGGCGCTGATGTCGTGCCATCGCTCGATGCCGCGATCGCGGTCGCGAACCGCGAGGCTCAGGCGGCGGGCGTCGATGAGATCTGCGTTATCGGCGGCGGCGAGATCTATCGCCAGTCGATCGGCATGGCGGATATCCTGCACGTGACCGAGGTCCAGGCCGAGGTCGATGGTGACACGCGCTTTCCTGATATCGACGCGCAAGTGTTCGAGAAGGTGTTCGAAGAAGACCTGCCGCAGGGCGAAAAGGACAGTCACGCCATGCATTTCGTTACCTGGAAGCGGCGTGCGACAGCCTGACGCGCCGGATCGTCAACTATTTTGAACCATTTACGGTGAACTCGGGCCTATCGCGTTGAAAGCGGTGCGGGTGATACCTATAACGGTTTCACATCGTAAACGACCGCGCGGTGGCGCGGCCGTTGGGCGTGGGAAGTGTCAATAGAGAGGTTTTGATGCCCTGGAGCAATCAGAATGGCGGCGGCGGCCCATGGGGCGGCGGCGGCGGCGGCAATCAGGGCCCATGGGGCCAGGGGCCCAATCGGCCGCGCGGCGGCAAGGGTGGCCCGCCGGATCTGGAAGAGATCATTCGCCGTGGTCAGGACCAGCTTAAGAATGTCGTTCCCGGCGGTTTCAACGGCGGTGTCTTCGCCATCGTCGGCCTGCTGATCGTCGGCTTCATCCTGATCAATTCGATCTACACGGTGCAGCCAGACGAGCGCGGCGTCGAAATGCGCTTCGGCAAGCCGAAGGAAGAAATTTCGATGCCGGGCCTGCACTATCACTTCTGGCCGCTCGAAACCGTCGAGATCGTCAAGGTGACGGAGCAGCAGCAAAACATTGGCGGGCGCACTGGTGGTCAGTCCAATTCGGGCCTGATGCTCTCCGGCGACCAGAACATCGTCAACGTGCAGTTCTCGGTGCTCTACTCAGTCACCGACCCGAAGGCCTATCTGTTCAACGTCGAGAACCCGGCCGACACGCTGCAGCGGGTCGCAGAAAGCGCCATGCGCGAAGTCGTCGGCCGCCGTCCGGCCCAGGACATCTTCCGCGACAACCGTCAGGCAATCGCCGCCGACGTGAAGAGCACGATCCAGGCGACGATGGACACCTATGGTGCCGGCGTCTCCGTCAACACCGTCGCGATCGAGGATGCGGCGCCGCCGCGCGAAGTGGCCGACGCCTTCGACGAAGTGCAGCGTGCCGAACAGGACGAAGACCGCTTCGTCGAAGAAGCCAACCAGTACGCCAACCAGGTGCTCGGCAAGGCCCGCGGTCAGGGCGCGCAGATCCGTGAAGAGGCGGCCGCCTACAAGGACCGCGTCGTCAAGGAATCACAGGGTGAGGCGCAACGCTTCATCTCCGTCTATGACGAATATTCCAAGGCGCCCGAAGTCACCCGCAAACGTCTCTATCTCGAAACGATGCAGGGCGTTCTCGGCAAGTCGAAGAAGGTCATCATCGACGAGAAGAACGGGCAGGGCGTTCTGCCCTATCTGCCGCTGAATGAAATTGGCCGGCCTGCCCAGTCGGGTGCAGCAGCAGCAGCGGGAGCAGCACAGTGATCAACAATCGTACCTCAGTCATCCTGATCCTGCTCGCCGTCGTCTTCGTCGGTCTCTATTCGTCGATCTTCGTGGTCAACGAACGCCAGCAGGCGATCGTCGTGCGCTTCGGTCAGATCCAGGACGTCAAGGCCGAGCCGGGCCTCTACTTCAAGCTGCCCTTCGCCTTCATGGATGCCGACCGCGTGCAATATGTCGAAGACCAGGCTCTGCGCTTCGACCTCGACAACATCCGCGTCCAGGTCTCGGGCGGCAAGTTCTATGAAGTCGATGCCTTCGTCGTCTACAAGATCGCCGATCCCCGCCGCTTCCGCGAAACCGTTTCGGGCGACCGCGATTCGGCCGAGGCACGCCTGCGTACCCGTCTCGACGCATCGCTGCGCCGCGTCTACGGTCTGCGTGGCTTCGAAGCGGCACTGTCGGACGAGCGTGCATCGATGATGCGCGAAGTTCGCGCCGACCTCAAAACCGATGCCGAATCGCTCGGCCTCAACATCGAGGACGTTCGCATCCGTCGCACCGACCTGACGCAGGAAGTCTCGCAGCAGACCTTCGACCGCATGAAGGCCGAGCGCCTGGCCGAAGCCGAACTGATCCGCGCCCGCGGTAACGAAGCCGGCCAGCGTCGTCGCGCCATCGCCGACCGTCAGGTCGTCGAGATCGTCGCCGAGGCGCAGCGCGATTCGGAAATTCTGCGCGGTGAGGGCGAAGCCGAACGGACGAGGACCTTTGCCGACGCCTTTGCGCGCGATCCGAAGTTCTTCGAATTCTACCGCTCGATGGCGGCCTATACCCAGTCGATCGGTAGCCCGGACACGACGCTTGTGCTTTCGCCGCATTCGGAATTCTTCCGTTACTTCAACGACTCCGAAGGCACTGCACCGGCTGCCGCGGCGCCGCCAGCAACCACCGGGAACTAAGCGGGCGATGTCAGATTTCCTGACGGGAATCGCTTTCTTCCTGATCATCGAGGGGCTGGTGTACGCACTGGCCCCTTTGGTTTTGGTGGAAATGGCGAAGCGTTTGCCGTATGTCCCCGAACATCAGCTTCGACTGGCGGGGCTCTTTTCCGTGGCTGCCGGGGTCGGACTTGTATGGTTGCTTCGAGGATAATGCGAAATGCCACATAAACTGCTGATCCGGCTGGTCGATGCCGAATACGCGATCACCCGCCTCACTATCGGCTCCAGCATACCGGAATGGTTGCCGGGGCCGGGCTTCTGGACGGTGTCGAGCTCCCGCGAGGAGATGACGCTGGTCTGCCGAGCCGCCCGCGTGCCTTCCAGCGTCCAGAGCTCGCTCGGCTGGCGCTGCTTCCGCGTCGAACAGCACTTTGCCTTTGACGTTCCCGGCGTGCTCTCGTCCGTGCTCAGGCCGCTTTCGGCCGCCGGCGTCGGCGTCTTCGCCAATTCGACCTTCAGCACCGACTATGTCTTCGTCGCCGGTTCCGATCTCGACAAGGCGGTGCAGGCCCTGAAAGACCACGGGCACGACCTGACGACCTGACACGTCGCGCCTCCTTCCAAGAAGACGCAGCCGGTACCCTCCAGCCTTTCGCAGTCCTCTGCGCGGGGATCAGGAAATCGTGTGTGGACGCTTCCGAATTCCGCCTTATCTTCAGGTGAAATCGAAAGTCGCGCGGTTTGCGGATTGCGTCGACGGTTCCTACCGCATAGGCGCTCTTGCCGGTTCCGGTCGACGCAGAATTGTGCGAAGAATCAAAGTGCTATGGCGCTCGGCGCCGTAGGCAGGAGAGGTGGCGGCCAAGAGAAGCGGTCGACCATCGAACAGCCAGAGGAGCTTAAGCGACTTGTCCACGCGAACGAAATTCCGAGCTCACTCGCTTGGCGCCACCTTGGGCGTTCTGGCGCTGACAAGCGCGCTTGCCTTCAGCAGCACGGCGCTCGCCCAGAACACGGCCATTCGCCCGCCGACCAACGGTCCCGCTTCCGTTGCCGATCTCGCCGCCGGGCTGCTGGACGCGGTCGTCAACATCGCGACCTCGCAAAAGGTCAAGAACGATGACGATGCGCCGGCACCGCAGGTGCCGGAGGGCTCGCCCTACCAGCCCTATTTCGACGAGTTCTTCAAAGGGCAGGGTGGCCAGGGCGGCAACCGTCAGCGCACCGTTGATTCGCTCGGCTCCGGCTTCGTCATCGACCCCACCGGCTTCATCGTTACCAACAACCACGTGATCGAAGGCGCCGACGATATCGAGATCAACTTTGCCAATGGCAGCAAGCTCAAGGCCAAGCTCGTCGGCAAGGACACCAAGACCGATCTCGCGGTCTTGAAGGTGGAGCCGAAGACGCCGCTGAAGGCGGTGCCTTTCGGCGATTCCCGCAAGATGCGCATCGGTGACTGGGTGATGGCGATCGGCAATCCGTTCGGCCTCGGCGGCTCGGTTTCCGTCGGCATCATCTCGGCGCGCGGCCGCAACATCAATGCCGGTCCCTACGACAACTTCATCCAGACGGACGCGGCGATCAACCGCGGCAACTCCGGCGGGCCGCTCTTCAACATGGCCGGCGAAGTGATCGGCATCAACACCGCGATCATCTCGCCGTCGGGTGGCTCGATCGGCATCGGCTTCTCGGTACCGACGGAGCTTGCCGCCAACGTCGTGCTGCAGCTCAAGGATTTCGGCGAGACCCGGCGCGGCTGGCTCGGCGTCCGTATCCAGCCGGTGACCGACGATATCGCCGAGAGCCTGAAGATGGCGACGCCGCATGGCGCGCTCGTCTCCGGCATCATCGAGGGCGGGCCGATTGCCCATGGCGAGATCAAGGCCGGCGACGTCATCGTCAAGTTCGACGGCCGTGACGTCACGGAGATGCGCGATCTGCCGCGTGCCGTTGCCGAAAGCCCTGTCGGCAAGGCGGTCGACGTGGTGGTCGTCCGTGACGGCAAGGAGCAGACGGTCAAGGTGACGCTCGGTCGCCTCGAAGATGGCGATGAGGTCGCTGCCGCGCCGGCGGCGACAACCAACGACGAGACGCAAAAGCCGGACAAGCCCGAAGCAGCCCCGCTGCCCGCGACCGATGTCGTGCTCGGCATGAAGCTTGCGACGCTGAACGAGGAGATGCGGAAGAAATACGGCATTGCCGAAGACGTGGACGGCGTTGTCATCACCGAGGTCTCGCCGAATTCGGCGGCGGCGGAACGCCGTGTCGAGCCAGGCGACGTGATCGTCGAGGTCGGCCAGGAGGCGATGGATACGCCCGGCGACGTTGCCGATCGCGTCGAGGAGCTGAAATCGAACGGCCGCCGCAACGCGCTCCTGATGCTCTCCAGCAAGACCGGCGAACTGCGCTTCGTCACGGTGCGGGTGGAGTAGGTGGCGCACCGCGCCTTTCATGATCTTGCAGTTGCGGCATCGGATCGGTGCCGCGACGTTGCCTTTGTCTGAAGCCGATTGCCTGAGTCTTTTCAAGGGTATCGGCTTCCGGGCTGGCAAGCTGAATCCGCTTCTTCAGGATTTGATTCAACAGAGTGGTCCCTCGCCGTCGGGCAGGACATGCCCCTCATCCCGTTGCCGCGACCTTCTCCCCGCAGGCGGGGAGAAGGGGTGTGTCGCACCGGCTCGCAGTATAGCGACCATCCCATTTTTCGTTCCCGTGCCGAGCCTCCGTGACTTCTCGGACTGTGCCGCAAGCCGAGTGCGCGCGGAGGAGAGGGGCAGATCGCGAAATGGGCGGTTAGCGGAGAGCCAAGCATGGTCGTCAGCAGTCGTCCTTTGCCGCAGCCCGTGCGGGATGCGGGGACTTCCTGCGGGCCGGCTGGAAGGTCATCAGCCGCAGGGCTTCGAACAGGATGTCGATGATCGCGAGCATGACCGCACCTCCTTTCTGACCTTTATTTCACCGCACTTGCCCCTGTCCCTCAAACGAGTTTACTGTCGGCTTCGGATAACTTGAGGTTATGCATGAAGCGCGGACGATTGCCCCTGACGGCGCTGCGGAGTTTCGAGGCGGCGGGACGGCTGGAGAGCTTCACGCTGGCCGCCGCCGAGCTTTTCGTTTCGCAGGCGGCGATCAGCCGTCAGGTGCGCGAGCTCGAGGATCTGATCGGCCGACCGCTGTTTGAGCGTCATCATCGCAGCGTCCGGCTGACGGCCGATGGCCGCGTGCTGCTTGGCGTGCTGACGTCGGCATTCGACATGGTCGGAGAGAGCCTCGATATGCTTTCGGGGCGGCGGCTCTCGCACACGCTGAAGGTCAGCGCCGAGCCTTCCTTTGCCGGGTGCTGGCTGGTGCCGCATCTGCAGGAGTTTCAGGAGGCGCACCCGGAGATCGACCTGGTGATCGATGCGGAATCCCGGCTCGCCGAGTTTCGCAGCGGCGACGCCGACATCGCCATCCGCCACAGCTTGACCGCCGTTTCATGGCCGCGGGTGGAGGCGCGACCGCTCGCGAAAGTCGAGATGATCCCGGTGATCGCGCCGGCGCTCGCCGGCGCCGGGCAGCCGCTCGATCGCCCCGACGACCTGCTGCAGCACGCGCTTCTGCATGAGGACAACCGGCTTCTCTGGGAACAATGGTTCACGACCGCCGGTGCCGCGCCGGTGAAGCTCGAGCGCGGCGCCATCTTTGCCGATGGTTCGATGGTGCTGCAGGCGACGCTCCGTGGCAGCGGCGCAGGGCTGATCGACCGCGACCATGCGCGCGATGATGTGATCGCCGGGCGGTTGATCCAGCCTTTCGAGGAATCTGTGCCCTATGGCGCGTTCTTTCTCGTGGCGCGGCGCTTCGATGCACTGTCGGATGCGGCGAAGGCGTTTGTTGAATGGATCGAGCGGAGCTACCCGGGCGCCGGGCGGGAGAGGTGAGGCGCGCCAAGAGTCAAGAGTGTTGTGATCGGCCCCTCTCTGTCCGGCAGGATAGTGAGGGGCAATCCTGTCGAAAGAAGGCCTGGCTACTTCGCGTTCCGCTTCCGCCACTCGGCGGCGCTGATGGCGTAGAGCACGTGGCGCACGAGTGCCGGCTGGTCGGCGGGGACGCGGGGGTGGTCGAAGTCGCGGGAGGCGTCGCGGTGCATGCCGAGCCGTTGCATGACCGCCGTCGAGCGGCTGTTGGCGGCGATCGCGAAGGAGACGACCTCGTCGAGCCCCTTTTCCTCGAAGGCGTAGCGCAGGAGCTCGGAGGCGGCTTCCGTGACAAAGCCCTTGCCCCAATAGGACGGCGCCAGTCGCCAGCCGATCTCGACCGTTCCCTTGGGCAGGTGCGGCTCCAGGTCGGTCAAGGCGAGGCCGCAGAAGCCGAGCGGCCGGTCGTCGGCCTTCAGCGCTATCGCGAAGAAGCCCAGACCGGTCTCGGCGATGCCGCGACCGACACGATCGAAGAGCGCGTCGGCTTCCGCTCGGTTGCGGCGGAAGGGGAAGAATTCCATGACCTTGGGGTCGCTGTTGATGGCGAAGAAGAGATCGCGGTCGCTTTCCTTCCAGGCCCGAATGCGCAGCCGCTCGGTCTCGGTGATGATCATCCGACGAAATCCGTCTTGCGATAGCCCTGGAGATAGAGAAGGGCGGTCAGGTCGCCGTGGTCGATGCGCACCTTGGCCTGTTCGGCGACCACGGGCTTGGCATGCAGCGCCACGCCGGTGCCGGCAAGCTGGATCATACCGAGATCGTTGGCACCATCGCCGACGGCAAGCGCTTCGTCCGTCGAGATGCCGAGGCGGCCGGCGATGTCGATGAGGGCATCGACCTTGGCCTGCTTGCCGAGGATGGGGGAGGCGACCTCGCCGGTCAGCACGCCATCTTCGGCGATCAGCGTGTTGGCGCGGTTCTCGTCGAAGCCGAGCATCTCGGCGATCGGTCCGGTGAAGACGGTGAAGCCGCCGGAGACGAGCGCGGTGTAATGCCCCTTGCTCTTCATCGTCGCGATCAGGGTGCGTCCACCCGGCGTCAGAGTGATGCGTTTGGCGATCACCTCGTCGACGACGCTGAGTGGCAGGCCCTTCAAAAGCGCGACGCGCTCGATCAGCGCCGGCTCGAAGGCGATCTCGCCGTTCATGGCGCGGGCGGTGATGGCCGCCACCTTGTCCTTGAGGCCGACTTCGGCGGCCAGTTCGTCGATACATTCCTGGCCGATCATTGTCGAATCCATGTCGGCGATCAAAAGCCGCTTGCGGCGGCTCTCGGCGTCCTGCACGGCGACATCGATCGGCGCGCCGCCGATTGCATCGCGCAGCAGGGTTTCGGCCGCATCCGGGTCGGCGCCGTCGGCGAGCGCGATATCGCAGGCGACGCCATCGGCCAGCCAATAGAGGCCGGACGCCTTGACGGCATCGGCGGCGGTTTCCGCGAGTGCTGGCGTCAGAACAGGATTTGACGGATTGGCGATAAGCGTGGCAACGAGAGCCATGGACAATAACCTTGAAACCGAGAGCGACGCGATCCTGATAACCGGGCCGACCGCCAGCGGCAAGTCTGCGCTTGCGGTCGAACTGGCGCGCCGGCACGGCGGCGTGGTCGTCAATGCCGACAGCATGCAGGTCTATGACACGCTGCGATTGCTGACGGCGCGGCCCGACGAAGCGGATATGGGCGGCGTGGAGCACTGTCTCTATGGCCATGTGCCGGCCGCCGCAGCCTATTCCACCGGCGCCTGGGTGCGTGAGGCGCAGGCGCTGGTCGCGCGGCTCAAGCAGGAGGTGCGGATGCCGGTCTTCGTCGGCGGCACCGGGCTCTATTTCAAGGCGCTGACCGGCGGTCTCTCAGACATGCCCGAAATCCCGGCCGCGATCCGCGAGCGGCTGCGCGAACGGCTGAAGGCGGAAGGGCCCGAAGCCCTGCATCGCGTGCTCGAGGCCAAGGACCCGGAGACGGCGGCGACCTTGAACGTCGGCGACGGCCAGCGGATCGTCCGGGCGCTCGAAGTGGTGGAGGCGACCGGCAAGCCGATCCGCTTCTTCCAAAAGCAGAGCGGCCCGATGATCGTCGATCCGGACCGGGCGGAGAAATACGTGGTGCTGCCGGAGCGCAAGCTCCTGCACGACCGCATCAATCGCCGTTTCGAGTTGATGCTTTCGGGCGGCGCGATCGACGAAGTGCGGACGCTGCTTTCGCTCGACCTGCCGCCGGAAATGCCCCTCATGAAGGCGATCGGCGTCAGCCAGATTGCGGCACTCTTGAGGGGCGAACTCGACGAGGCCGAGGTGATTGAGATGGGTGCTGCGGCAACGCGGCAATATGCCAAGCGCCAGATGACCTGGTTCCGCAATCAGCTCGACGAGAGCTGGCGGCGGATCGAGCGCGCCGAGGCCGTGTTGTCGAGCGGAGGGGCCAACTCCCGACCATGAAAAACGAGCAGAAATCACTTCCCGACAGCGCGGAAATCCGCCTTTCTCCCGATGAAGCCCTCGTATTTTTCGACCTTCTTTCCCGTTGGTGCGAGGAGAATGATGCTCCCACGCCGGCCGCGGAGTGCTTCGAAAGCACCGCTGAATGCGCTGGGCTGCACGGGTTGCTTGCGGATCTGGAAAAGCAACTGGTCGCACCTTTTCGGGCAGACTACGCCGACGTCGTCAAAGAGGCCCGTCTCCGGCTTGAGGCATCGTGGGACTATGCCGATTTGAGGGGCTGACACGTCAGTCTCGCTCGGCAGAGTTGCGCTCAGGCCGCCAAATTCAGCTGCCAGGAAACGCCGAAGCGGTCGTTGACCCAACTGAAGCGCTGGCTGAAACCGTAATTGTCGAGCGGCATCAGCACCGCGCCGTCCTCGGCCAGCATGGTCGCGAGCGTGATGATCTCGTCCTCGCTCTGGCATTCGACGAAGAAGGAGAAGGAGGGGGTAAAATCGAAGGCGTGTTTGACCGGGCTGTCGATGCACTTGACCCTCTGTGCGCCGAGCCGGAACAGCGCGACCTTGATGCTGCCTTCAGGACCCTGCTCGCCCGGGCCATAGTGCTCGATCTCCAGCACCTCGGCATTCGGGAACAGCGAGATGTAGAAGGCCATGGCTGCCTCCGCGACGCCATCCTGGAACATCAAGAAAGGGGTTACGCTTGCGACCATGGCGGCCTCCTGACTTCGTTTTCGTTGAGTGCTTGTAGATCCGCTGTCTGTTCGCGCTACAGGATTGCGCAGACCAACGACGGGGCGCTGCAAAGGTTCCGTGGCATTCCAGAAGCCTTGCGACCGCACCTTTGGATGAGCGCCCGGATCACGAGACAATTATGATCCGTATTCTATCGGAGGCCCAATTTCCCTGGCAAGGCCAGGGGTCGCGCAAGGAGCGACGGGAATTTGCGCTAGGTCTTGCGGATGATGCTGCCGAGCGGCCGCTTCAGCAGGCTTTCCCGGAGCGACCCTTCGCGCGGTCGATCGCCCGCGGTGGGCGGCGAATCGTGTGCTGTGGGCGGCGGCGCCGCGAAGCGAGGCGCGGGCTGCTCGGCCGCGGGCTTTTCGTTCAGAAGCTGTTGGCGGATCTGGTTGAAGCGCTCCAGCTCGGGATTGGGGGAAATGGTGCTGCGTGGAAGCATGTCCGGGCGGTAGGGCTCGGCAGAGAGGGCCTCGTCGGCGAAGCCATGCTCCGCCTCGCTTGCGGATGTGGCGCCGAGTTCGCTGTCCCAGCGCTGCTCTTCGCTGCCGGTCGTTGCCGCAATGTAGCTCTGCTGGAAGCCGGAAATATCCGGCCCGTTGATCGCCCGCATGCGGCTGACGATCGAGCGCAGGTCGACGGTCGGCGGTGCGTCTTCGTCGATCCGGTCGACGATGCCGTGGGCGCGCGGCAGGCGCTCTTCGGCTATCCGGTTGAAACGCATGCGCATCGGCACCGCGACGGCCTCGCCGAAGGCGATCGCTTCGCCGTTGCCGATCGAGGAGATGAAGCTGGTGGTCGAGGTCGAGGAGTTCGGGATGGCCGAACGAATGATCTCCTGGTCGCGGTCGTTGGCAAGCCGCATGGCAAAGACCGTCGAGCACTGGGAAAGGATCGTCGGGTCGAGCTCGCCGGGGCGCTGGGTGATGACGCCGAGCGAGACGCCGTATTTGCGGCCCTCCTTGGCGATGCGGGCAATCGCCTGGCGGGTCGGCAGGAACCCGAGCGAGGGATCGGCCGGCACGTAGCGGTGCGCCTCTTCGCAGACGACAAGCATGTGAATGCCGCCATTGCTCCACAGGCCGATTTCGAAGGCCATGCGGCAGAGCACCGAAGCGACGGAATTGACGACTTCCGAGGGAATGCCGGCAAGTTCGAAGGTGGCGATCGGCTTTCCATCGCCGGGAATGCGGAAGATCTTGGCGATCGTGTCCTGGATCGTGTCGGTGATGGTGTTCGAGGAGAACATGAAATGGTAGCGCGGATCGTTGATCGCCGAGACGATCTTGACCTTCAGCGAGCGCAGATGCGGCTTGTCGTTGCGCCCCTCAAGCCGGCCGATGCGTTCGTCGATCAGCGCCAAGAGGTCTGCAATCCGGTAGGGCACCGGCGTATCCGCGGTGATCGAGCTTTTCTCCGTCTGGCGCCGCATGAGGCCGGATTCGCCGCCCCGGAAAGCCTTCTTCGCTTCGGGAATGATGTCGCGCAGCATGTCGAGTTCGTCCGGCGGTGCCGGGCGGCCGCGGAAGATCACCTCGGCGAATTCCTCGAGGCGGAAGAACCAGAAGGGCAGGTCGAGCGTGTCTGTGTCGATGACGACCGCAAGCTCCGGGAAGGCGGCGGCAAACTCGTTGTGCGGGTCGAGGATCAGCACGCGCAGCTTCGGATCCGAGGCGATCGCCTTGTTGAGCAGCAGCGTGACTGCGGTCGATTTGCCGACACCGGTCGTGCCGACGATGGCGAAGTGCTTGGCGAGCATCGAGGGAACGTGGATGGTCGCGTCGAGGCTCTCGTCCTGAGTGAGCTTGCCGATGATGCAGCTGTCGCTGCGGCCGGAATCGTAGATGCGTGCAAGGTCGGCCGCGCGAATGCGGTGCACGATGGCGCCGAGATAGGGATATTGGCTGATGCCGGCGGAAAACGTCTCGCGCCCATCGGCCCCCTTGTGGACCTCGCCCATCAGTTCGACTTCGATGCGGAAGGTGTTGTTGGCTTCCTCGCCCCATTCGGCCGAGGCGGTCTGCATGGAATAGACCAGCGCCACGACGCGGTTTCTGCCGACGGAGATCGAGATCAGTCGCCCGACCGACCAGAGTTCGGTCAGCGACGTTTCGCCGTTTTCGGCGACGGCAGCGATCGTGGCGCGCGCGCCGCTGCACGCGACGACACGCCCCAGGAACCGGTTGCCGGGCTTCAGGCCGTCACGGCGATCCTGCTCTCCCGCGCGGATTGAGGAATGAAGATCATTGTTCAGCAACGCAAAAACCCCGGCATCACGGTCGCTCATGTTAGCCGGGGGGATTTAACAAGTGGTTTCGCGGATTTTGCGCGACGCTCAGCCCAGGATGTGGCGCAGGACGCCGGCCGAAGCGACGCCGATCAGCACGGTCGGCAGCGCCTGCTCGGCGATCTCGTGGCGCGGCTGGTCGACGATAGGGCGGTTGCGCGTACGACTTGATAAAAGTCAATGCGCCTTTGCCTGAAGCGGAATAATCCTATGCCCTGACCAACAGCATCCAGCCGGAGATGGCATCCGGTTAGGCTTGCCGGTTGGCGGGGGGAGGCGGCCATGGGCAGTGCATTTGATTACGTGCGCCGGACACCCATTCTCTGGCTTCTCGTTTTCGTCCCCCTGGCGATCGCGGGCGAGCACATCTGGCCGGGGGCACACACATTGCTCTTCCTCCTTTCGGTGGCTGCCATCGTACCGCTTGCGGCCCTGCTCAGCCAGGCGACGGAGTCCGTCGCGGCACGAACCGGCGATACGATCGGCGCGCTCCTCAACGCGACGCTCGGCAACCTGACGGAACTCGTCATCGCGCTGATGGCGCTCGCCGCCGGTCAGTACCTGCTGGTCAAGGCCTCGATCGCCGGCGCCATCGTCACCAATACGCTCTTCATGCTCGGAGGCTCGTTCCTCTTCGGCGGACTGCGCTATCATCTGCAGGAGTTCAACCGGGTGAATGCGCGCTTCCTGGCGAGCCTTCTGTTCATGGCGACGGTCGCGGTTCTCGTGCCGTCGCTCATCGGCGCAGCCGATGGACAGCCGCAGACGCCCTTCACCCAGCAATTGAGCGCCGGCCTGTCTGTTGTCCTGATCGTCGTCTACGGGCTCTGGATGCTGTTTTCGCTCAGGACCCATCGCGAGCTTTTCATCTCCGCCGGCTCCGGGCATGGCGGAGAGGAGGCGCATTGGCCGCTGGCGACCGGTATCGGCGTGCTTCTGGCGGTGACCGTGCTGGTGGCGCTCGTCAGCGAGGTTTTCGTCGGCTCGGTGCAGGTGGCGGCGGAAGAGCTTGGCATGACGCCGGCCTTCGTCGGCTTCGTCGTCGTGGCGCTGGTCGGGGCCGCCGCCGAGATGGCGACCGCCTTTTCCGCCGCGCGCAAGGACCGGCTCGACCTGAGCGTCGGCATCGCGCTCGGCAGCGCGGTGCAGATCGCTCTCTTTGTCGCGCCGCTGCTGGTGCTCTTGAGCTATGTGCTCGGGCCGCAGCCGATGGACCTGCAGTTCTGGCCGGGGGCCATCGTGATGATGCTGGTCGCGACGATGGCGGCGACGCTGCTGTCGAATGCCGGCCGTTCTGCCTGGTACATGGGCGTGCTGGCGCTGACGGTCTACGTGATCTTCGGCATGACCCTGTTCCTGCTGCCACCACAACAGCTGTGAGACGCGGCTTCCGTCTGGTCGACGATATCAAGGGATCTTCGGGCGGGATGGCGGGGATCGAGGTGGCGCGCGGCTGCCGGCTATTTGGGGGAGTTCATGTCGAATACGACCCAGCGGAAGAACAGGTAGATCGCAGCAAAGCTGATGACGAGCGGCATCAACACAGGGAGGTCAAGCATATCATTGCCCTTGGTTTGAAGCTGCATCATGCAGCAATGCGAATCTTCCACGGCAAGTGTTAATGCGGGGTGCACGAGATTTATCAGGCTTGACCTCAACTATAGTTGAGCTCCTACAATTCCATGACGACGCGCGGAGCGTCATTCCCGGTTCTAGCCCGGCCCGGGGAGCCAGACGACAAGCGACATGGAGGACGGCATGACTGAGCAGCTGCTTTTTCGGAACCTGATGAGGATCACCCCCGGCCATCTCGATCCGTTCCGCGAGGCGGTGCTGAGCGCGATCGCCTTCGTTGAAACGCACGCACCGCAGCTGATGGCGCAGACCTTCATCGACGAGAAGGCGATGCAGGCGGTAAGTATCCAGCTCTATCGTAATTCGCAGGACGTGCTCCGACACTGGCAGATGTCCGACGCGCATATCCAGGATGTGTCTGCCCATTGCACGGTGGAGCGGCTCGAGGTCTACGGCAATCCGAGCGAGGCGGTGGCCAAGGGGCTTGCGCCCTTCATCGGTGACGGGCGCGGTTTCATCATGCCGCCGCTCACGGGCTTTTCGCGGTTCTGAAACCAATTCCGGTGTGAAACGGTTCCATGATCGGGCCAGCCGATTGCGTCACGCCGGCAGTCCTGCCTTCAGCAGGCCCTGGCGGAACAGGTCGCGGTGTTCGTCCAGCTCAAGCAGGAGGCCGCGCCGGATGAAGTCTTCCGTCGAGAAGTCCGGGCGCACCTGCAGAAGGCGGGCCTTCGTCTCCTCGGCGGCGGCGCTGCTGCCGGCCTGCGCATGGCAGGCGACAAGGCGCGCGAGCGTGAAGGGGCCGGGATTGGGCAACTCCTTGAGCGCCGCGGCTGCCTCTTCATAGCGGCCGAGGATATAGAGGGCGTTGCCGAGTGCAGCGCTATACCAGGGTGGCGGAAATGGGTTCAACCGGAAGCCTTCGTTGATCCACTCCATTGCTTCATCAAGCTTGCCGCGTCGCGCAAAGAGACCTCCCATCTGCACCAGCGTACTGGCATCATTGGGGTTCAGCAGATAGGCGCGCCGATAGTGCCGTTCGGCCAACTCGAATTCGCGGCGATTGACGTGAATGAGCGCCAGCAGCCGCTGGCAACCGCCTTCGGTCTCGTCGAGCGAGACCGCTTTGCGCGCCATGGCCAGGGCACTGTCGAGAACGTCCTGCGGGGCATTGGCGTAGCCTTGCGCGGCGGTGATCGCGAGTGCCAGATGGGCGTAAGCCAAGGCAAAATGCGGGTCGCGGTCGACGGCCGCTTGGAACATGGCGCATGCCTGCCGGTTGTCTTCCGGCTCGTAGCCGCGAATATGCGCGAGCCCACGCAGGTAGAATTCATAGGCCGCAAGGCTCGTCGGCGGCTTGCGGAGCGCCTGCCGCATGCCGGCGCTCTCGATCTGCCCGACGAGGGTGGAGACGATCGTCCGGGTCACCTCGTCCTGCACCGCGAAAATATCCGTCAGGCTTCGGTCGTAATGCTCCGACCAGAGGTGTGCGCCGCTCGCTGCCTCGACCAGCTGCGCGGTGACGCGGATCCGCTCGCCGGCGCGGCGGACGCTGCCCTCGACGAGGTAGGTGACGCCGAGCCGGCGGCCGATCTCCCTTCTATCGACACTTCGATCGCGGAAGCTGAAGGATGAACTAGCTGATGTGACGGAAAGCGAGCGGAACCGCGCGAGCCCGCCGATGACGTCCTCGCTGACGCCGTCGCTGAAGAAGGTCTGCTCCGTCGCGCCGCCGAGGTTCTCGAATGGCAGGACCGCGATCGACGTATGCGCGCAGGCTTGCGAGGCCGCCGGCCCCATTGTCGGTGCGTCCGTCCAGTGCCAGACGCGGATGGGGCGCGTGATGTTCTTCAGCGCGATCTCGCCGCCGTCGAGGAAGGCCGATCGGTTCTTGGCGCTGAGTTGCCGATGGACGACATCGGCGATGCATATCCCACCGGGGGACGCCGAGGCCTGCAGGCGCGCGGCGACGTTGACGCCGTCGCCAAGGAGATCGTCTCCTTCAATGACGACGTCGGCGAGATTGATGCCGATCCTGACGAGGATGCGGTCGTCGGGAGGCTGCTCCAGCTGATCGGAAGCGAGCGCCTCCTGCAGCGATAGGGCGCAATCCACCGCGTTGACGGCGGAGTCGAAGACGACCAGCGCGCCGTCACCCATCAGCTTGACGATCCGCCCGCTGCAGGCGGCGATGCTGGGAGCAAGGATGGACGTCTGCAGCCGCTTCATAGTGCCAAGCGTGCGAATTTCGTCGGCCTCCGTCAGACGGGAGTAGCCGACAATATCGGTGGCCATGATGACCGCAAGTCGCCGCTCGACGCGCCCGTTTGCCATCCTGCTCTCCGCATGCTGTCTATATTTTAGCGTGTTCTCACTAGGGCCGGAAGATGAAGGCGTTCGCGGTCCAAGCGCGTTTTTCAGATTCGCTCCTTGCGTCTTTTTCGATTTTTCGAATGTCGTTTCGTAAAACCGCTGCGTACTTCTGCGCGATTCACTCTAGCTGCGTCCCATCTGCTGCTGCAGAAATTCAATGAAGCGTTGGGTCTTGGCCGGCAGCAGCCGCGTTTCGGTGATGGCGTGGATTGCGACGGAGGTGCCCTCCCAGGCGGGCAGCACACGCTTCAACCGGCCCTCGGCGAAATCGTCACCGGCGATGCGTTCGGCCAACAAGGCGATGCCCTGACCGTTGACGGCAAGTGCGCTCATCATGCCGACATTGTTGACCGTGAAGCGGCCGCCGACCGAAACCTCGATCTTGTGGTTGCTGCCATCATGCAGCGTCCAGTCCGTTGCCCTCGGCATGGAGATGCAGTCGTGGCGGGCCAGATCTGCCGGATCCTGTGGCTCCCCAGACGCCGCCAGATAGGCAGGGGAAGCGTAGAGATAGCGTGCGTGGCGGCCGAGCAGCCGCGCGATCAGGCGTGAATCCTGCAATTCGCCAGCACGGATCACTACATCGAAGGGCTCCGCCACCAGATCGACGCGCCGCGGCGTCAGGTCGAAGTCGAAGGTAATGCCGGGATAGCGCCGGGCGAATTCCGCGATCAGCGGCGTCATGTAGATGGTTGCGAAATCGACCGGCATGGAGACGCGCAGGAGGCCGCTCGGCTGCTCCAGCATCGCGCCGAGCTGCTCGTGGGCGAGGCGCGCTTCGTCGACGATGCGTTTGCTGCGCTCGAAATAGAGCTGGCCCGCTTCGGTGAGTTCGATCTTTCGCGTCGTGCGGTGAAGCAGCCGCAGCCCGATCGCCTTCTCCAATTCGCTGATCCGCCGCGACAGGGTGGAGTTGGGCATGCCGACGATTTCGGCGGCTTTGCGAAAGCTTCTGGCTTTCGCGACTTCGACGAACAGTGCCATGTCGTTCAAATGGGTCATCTTTGCTCCATCAGTGGAACAGTAAATTCAGTATGGCTATATTTATCCCGGAAACGGAATGGTGGACAAGGACTCCAAGTTAAGGACAAGCCTCGAAGGAGATCCTATGAGCCTGCTATTCAACCCTGTCCGCATCGGTCGCTACACGCTTGCCAACCGGCTGACCATGGCGCCCATGACCCGCAGCCGCGCCGAATTCGATGGTACGCCCGGCACACTTGCCGCCGAATATTACGCCCAGCGCGCCAGCGTCGGCCTGATCGTGACCGAGGGCACCCAGCCTTCGGACGATGGCCAGGGCTATCTCACCACGCCCGGCATCTACACCGATGCGCATGTCGCCGGCTGGAAGAAGATCACTGCCGCCGTGCACGAGAGGGGCGGTCATATCTTCGTCCAGCTCATGCATGCCGGGCGCATGTCGCACCCCGACAACACGCCGCATCATCGCCAGGGCGTTGCGCCGTCGGCGATCGCGCCGGGGAGTGGCATGTTCACGGCAACGGGCATGCAGGACATCCCGACGCCGCGGGCGCTGACAACCGAAGAAGTGCGCCGGACCGTTGCCGACTTCCGCCATGCGGCTCGTCGCGCGGTAGAGGCCGGTGCCGATGGCGTCGAGATCCATGGCGCCAACGCCTATCTGGTCCATCAGTTCCTGGCGCCGAGCGCCAACACTCGCACCGACGAATATGGCGGATCAATCGAGAACCGGGCGCGGTTTGCGATCGAGGTGGCCGCGGCCATCGCCGAGGAGATCGGCGCGGACCGCACCGCCATCCGGCTTTCTCCCGGCCTTGCGATGTGGGGCATCGACGAGGGCGCCGAAGGGCCTGATCTTTATCGTTATCTGGTTGCCGAACTCGACAGGCTGGGCCTTGCCTATCTGCACATCATGCATGCGGGCGACGAGCCATTGCTCGCCTCGATCCGCAAGCTCTGGACGCAGCCCTTGATCCTGAACAGGCCCGGCCGCGGACGCGACGAGATCGGTTCCGATCTGACATCGGGGCTCGCCGATCTGGAGGCTTATGGCCAGATGGTGCTGGCCAATCCGGATTTCGTTCACCGGCTGAAGGCCGACGCGCCTATGAACTATGCTGACCGCATGACCTATTTCGGCGGCACCGCGAAGGGTTACGTCGACTATCCGGCGCTCGCCGCTACCGCCTGAAGCGGGAGCCTACTGCATGTTTTTGTCCTTTAACCGGCTACGATTAAAGGAAACATGCAGTAGCTGCACGTCTTGATCACCCGACCATAGGAGCGCATTGAGCTTCTCGGCTGCGATTTAGCAGTAGTAGACGCCAACTGCGCAGCGGCGCACGGTGCGCCGCGCCACTCCGGCCACGCTGACCGGCGTAAGTGGACGCCCGACCCTGGCCTCGGCTATCGAGACGAAACTGTACGAACTCAACGCTGGAATGCGCTCCGCCGCTTGCAGTCCTGGAAAGCCGACGATGCCGGCGAGCAGCACAATCTCAATTTCTTTGACACGGTCATTGGCCGCCTCCTATGGCCAGATGGCCGGGCAGTTCATCAATATCGATGAGTTCCTTCGGATCGACCTTCTTTGCGTTGGTCTCGTTCTTGAAGCCGAAATCGTCTGCAGCAACCTCACTGCCGGTCTTCCAGTCCCTGGTCTGGACGCTGTATTGCGGTGCCTGGTCAAGCTGATTGCTGGTAATGACATACCGGCAGGGATAGGGGCGCTCGCCCTGAGCGATCCAGATCTGCCAATCGATCTCCTTGGTGCGAAATGCCAGATGATCGCATTCGGTGCCGCCGATTACGCCGCTGCCGAGGTCCTTTACGTCAACAACGTCGGTCATCAGCACATCGTAGACATTCGACAGAAGCAAATCGGCGCCAGGCATGGGCTTCTGGAGCTTTTCCCGCAACTCGTCGACGAGCTGGTCCAGCGTGCCGGTCTTCTCGACCTCGGTATAGAGATTGGCGTCCTTGCCGAGAACCGTGAGAGTCTTGCCGTCGAAGATCATCTCGACATTGGCGAAGCCGCCAGTGCGCGTCGCACGAATCTTGTCGGGCCGGGCGAGATCGATCGTTCCAGAACTCGCCAGTTGGAGCTTCTGGTGATCCTTGGTAACAACCTCGAGATTAGTATCATAACCAAAAGATATGGTCTTCTGCGCCGCCAAATAGTCGGACATGGCCTTGAGCAGGCTCTTGGCCTCAGCATTCCCGGCCTTCGCGCCTGAAGGTGTTCCCATGCCAACGATTAATGCCAATACCGCAGCCGACACCGTCGCGGTGGAACGCACCACCGCTTTCTGCACAAGCTTCACCATCTGATTGTTCTCCCTCTATGCCGCACTTGGCTTACATGAGGTCGCCTCCCGGCAGCGAGCGCTCCGAGGGTGGCGATCAATGGCAGACAAATGATCGCACGGAAATCCACCTCGCGCGCTTGAGATGGATACCGCGCGCCGAAACGTACGCTTGCAATCGGAAGTCACGGATACTAGCAGGTTAATCAAATAGTGTCGACGCGATTGCAAGGCCGCTGCGCCGGCGTTCTGATCGGCACGCGACAGGCTGACATGATCTGGTGCCGGAATGAGCCGCTTCGGCACCTTGCCGCCCGGTTTTCTCAACCGGCCACGGGTCGGGCGCCCCTGCTTGCGCAACAATGTTCCGCGCGGAAGCCCGATCGTGTAACTAAAAGCCGTTGACGCCTTGGGCTTTTGTGGTTATCAACTCGGCCCATGAAAAATTTCGCGGTTATTCTTGTGGTGGGACGGCGCATGGGCAGGATGGTGTAACCATCCGGCGGTAGCCACCCATGCGCTGAACGAGGCTCCTGACGGGGCCTTTTTTTATGCCTTCAAACAAGCTAAGCACCCAACTGGGAAAAGGGACGGAAGCAAGTCAATGAGCGGTACAGAAAACCAGATGACAGGCGCGGAGATCGTTCTCCAGGCACTGAGAGACAACGGCGTCGAGCATATCTTCGGCTATCCGGGCGGCGCCGTGCTTCCGATCTACGACGAGATCCACCAGCAGGACGATATCCAGCACATCCTCGTTCGCCACGAGCAGGGCGCCGGCCACATGGCCGAAGGCTATGCCCGCTCGACCGGCAAGGTCGGTGTCATGCTGGTCACCTCCGGCCCCGGCGCCACCAATGCGGTAACGCCGCTGCAGGACGCGCTGATGGATTCCATCCCGCTCGTCTGCATCTCCGGCCAGGTTCCGACCTCGCTGATCGGTTCCGACGCCTTTCAGGAATGCGACACCGTTGGCATCACCCGGCCGTGCACCAAGCACAACTGGCTGGTCAAGGACGTCAACGATCTCGCCCGCATCATCCATGAGGCTTTCCGCGTTGCCCAGTCCGGCCGCCCGGGTCCCGTCGTCGTCGATATCCCGAAGGACATCCAGTTTGCGACCGGCACCTACACGCCTCCATCAGCCGTTCCGACCCAGAAAAGCTACCAGCCGAAGAAGCAGGGCGATCTGAAGAAGATCGAGGAAGCGGTCGAACTGATGCGCAATGCGCGCCAGCCGATCATCTATTCCGGCGGCGGCGTCATCAATTCCGGTCCGGAAGCCTCGCATCTCCTGCGCGAGCTGGTCGAATTGACGGGCTTCCCTATCACCTCGACGCTGATGGGCCTCGGCGCCTATCCGGCCTCCGGCAAGGCCTGGCTCGGCATGCTCGGCATGCATGGCACCTACGAAGCCAACATGGCGATGCATGACTGCGACGTCATGATCTGCATCGGCGCCCGCTTCGACGACCGCATCACCGGCCGCCTCAACGCGTTCTCGCCGAACTCCAAGAAGATCCACATTGACATCGACCCGTCGTCGATCAACAAGAACGTGCGCGTCGACGTGCCGATCCTCGGCGATGTCGGCACGGTTCTGGAAGACATGGTTCGCCTGTGGCGCGCCGCGTCCAAGAGCGCTGACAAGGTGCGGCTTGCCGATTGGTGGGAGATGATCACCAAGTGGCGTGCCCGCAACTCGCTCGCCTATGCGCCGAACGACGATGTCATCATGCCGCAATACGCTATCCAGCGGCTCTATGAGCACAGCAAGGGCCGCGACACCTACATCACGACGGAAGTCGGCCAGCACCAGATGTGGGCGGCCCAGTTCTTCGGCTTCGAACAGCCGAACCGCTGGATGACCTCGGGTGGTCTCGGCACCATGGGCTATGGCTTCCCGGCTGCCATCGGCGTCCAGGTCGCGCATCCGAACAGCCTCGTCGTCGACATCGCCGGCGACGCGTCGATCCAGATGTGCATCCAGGAAATGTCCTGCGCGGTCCAGTACGGCCTGCCGGTCAAGATCTTCATCCTCAACAACCAGTACATGGGCATGGTGCGGCAATGGCAGCAGCTCTTGCACGGCAACCGCCTGTCGCACTCCTACACCGAGGCGATGCCTGACTTCGTCAAGCTGGCGGAAGCCTATGGCGGCGTCGGCATCCGCTGCGACAAGCCGAGCGAGCTCGACGCTGCGATCCGCCAGATGATCGACACGCCGGCACCGGTCATCTTCGATTGCCGTGTTGCCAATCTCGCCAACTGCTTCCCGATGATCCCCTCGGGCAAGGCTCACAACGAGATGCTGTTGCCCGACGAAGCCACGGACGAAGCGGTCGCCAACGCGATCGACGCCAAGGGCCGTCAGCTGGTCTGAGATAGGTAGAGGAACCACTCACATGAACGCACACCTTCAACCGACCGGCTCCGCCTACTTCATCGCCAAGGAGACCGAGCTCGCCGAAACCCACACGCTTTCGGTTCTCGTCGACAACGAACCGGGCGTCCTTGCCCGCGTCATCGGCCTGTTCTCCGGCCGCGGCTACAACATCGAAAGCCTCACGGTTTCGGAAACGGAACACGAGGCGCACCTGTCGCGCATCACCATCGTGACGCGCGGCACACCGCATGTGCTCGACCAGATCAAGAACCAGCTCGAACGGCTGGTGCCGGTTCACCGCGTCGTCGACCTGACGGTGCGCGCCGCAAGCCTCGGCCACGACCGGCCGATCGAGCGGGAACTGGCGCTCGTCAAGGTGCACGGCTCGGGCGACCACCGGGTCGAGGCCCTGCGGCTGGCCGACGCCTTCCGTGCCTCCGTCATCGACGCCAACATCGATCACTTCGTCTTCGAGATCACCGGCAAGCCGTCGAAGATCGAACAGTTCATCGCCATCATGAAGCCACTCGGCCTCATCGAAGTCTGCCGCACGGGTATTGCGGCCATGAACCGCGGCCCGCAGGGCATGTGATAGTCGCAGCGGGCGAGGGGCTCACCTGGCCCTGCGCCCGTTTCTGGCTCGCACACGCCAAGCTAGGGCGGGCCCCATGTTTCGCGCCGGGGCTGCCCTCAGGCTCCTTGCTGAGATTATCCCTCACCCTTCGCCGGGACTGCCCCTCACCCTAGCCCTCTCCCCGCAGGCGGGGAGAGGGGACTGTCGCCGCGCGTGCCGAACGTTTTTTGATCTCCAAAAGCCATAGTTGCAGGTAGCGTCGGGTGTTTTTACGCAGGGCGTCGCCGCGCGTGTCCTTCGCCCCGCAGGCGGGGAGAAGGTGGCCGGCAGGCCGGATGAGGGGCAGGCGGAGCCTCGATGGAAGCCGCCGGAAGCCACGCGCTGTTGACTTCGCCGGTATTTCTCGCCGACTAATCGCCGACAAAACAAGCAATATCAGGCGGCGGGGTCATGTTCATGCAGATGCGGGCGTTTGTTCTGACGCGATACGGCGGTCCTGATGCTGCCGAGCTGCGTGACGTGCCGCGTCCGCGACCGGCGCGCGGCGAGGTGCTTGTCCGGGTGCATGCCGCAGGACTTAATCCTGTCGACTACAAGACGCGCGAAGGGATGCTCAAAGTCGTCCAGCGCTATCCGTTGCCTGTTGTCATGGGCAACGAACTTGCCGGCGTCGTCGAGGCGCTGGGAGAAGACGTCACGTCCTTCACGCCGGGAGATCGTGTCTTTGCGCGTATGCCCAAGGAGGCCATGGGCGGCTTGGCCGAGTATGCGGTCGTGCCTGAACAGTTTCTGGCAAAGATGCCCGCATCGATCGATTTCAACACGGCAGCCGGCGTGCCGCTTGCCGGCCTCACGGCCTTACAGGCGTTGCGCGACGAGCTTCATGTGAGGGAAGGCAGCCGGATCTTCATACCCGGTGGGGCCGGCGGCGTCGGCACCTTCGCGATCCAGCTGGCGAAATGGCTGGGGGCGGAGGTGACGACCACGGCGTCGCCGCGTGGCCGTGCGCTTGTCGAAGAGCTCGGCGCGCACGTGGTGATCGACTACACGACAGAACGGTTCGAGGAGCAGTTGCGCGACATGGACGGCGCCTTCGATCTGGTTGGCGGCGAAACGCTCATGAAGTCGTTCGGCGTGGTCAAGCGCGGCGGCAAAGTGGTTTCCATCGCCGGCATGCCCGAGCCTGAAACCGCGCGAAAGGACCTCGGCCGTGGCCTGTTCCTGAGGGCGCTTTTCTGGCTTGCATCCTACCGGATCCGCGCCGTCGCCAGGAAACATGGCGTCGCCTACCGCTACCTTTTCATGCATCCTGATGGTGCCGAGCTTGCCGAACTTGCCGATCTCATCGAGACCAAGGCGATCAGGCCCGTCATCGACCGCGTGTTTCCGCTCAAGGATGTAGTGCAAGCCTTTGCCTATCTGGAATCCGGCCACGCCAAGGGCAAGGTGGTGGTGGAGATCGGGAGTCGCTCCGGCTAACCCAAGTCTGCAGCAACGGCATCGCCGCGATGAACCGCGGCCCATAGGGACTATGATTTCCAGCGTCGGATACGGGGGACTGTCCGCCCCCTGACAGCCCCTCACCCTAGCCCTCTCCCCGCGGGCGGGGAGAGGGGACGCGGTTGTGCGCTGACCGCCCCGGGAGTTCTTTCAGGGACGAGCAGGTCGCCAACGGTTTTGCTGGGGCGAGTGGGCGCGGCGGATTTCCTTCTCCCCGCCTGCGGGGAGAAGGTGGCCGGCAGGCCGGATGAGGGGCTGTCCTACTTTGACTTCGCCTTGGCTTCGCTCTCGCGCTTGAGGGGCCGGCTGACGGGGCAGACCTCCTGGGCAAAACCATTCAGCGTGTTGATCAGATTGTTGGTCACAATGGTGTAATGAACGAACTGGCCGCGCTTTTCCTTGGCAATCAGGCCGGCATTTTCCAGCACCGTCAGATGCTGCGACACCGAGGGTTTGCTCATGTTGAAGCGCTCGGCGATTTCGCCCGCCGTCAGGCTGGAGGCTGAGAGATAGGCCAGTATCTTGCGCCGGTGCAGCGACGACAAGGCGTTGAACACACGCTGTGCCGATCCGCCTGCATCCTGGTTGAGCGTGTCGTCGTTCACGAGATCTCCTTTGTCGCCGGCAGGTCGATCAATAGGTAATTAGGATATTGCCTAAATACCTATTCGCGGGTAAATATGTAATTAGTTTATTTCCTAAATAACTTCTGCGCCGGTTGTTTTCAATCGGGTCCTTCAGTGTTGCCTGAAAAACTGGTCAGGGTTTTGTCGTGGAGGGTGCCATGGATGTCGTGTCGACTGGCAGAATGATAGCGCTGCGCGATAGCGAACCGGTGAACGGCCGGGTCGTCTGGGTTCCGGGCAAGTCGCTCTGGATCTCCGGAATGACGCTCGTGGCCGTTATCGGTGCGCCAATGACGTTTTCGGTGGACGCCCTTGTGATCTTCATCGTTCTGACGGCCCTTACGATCTGCCTCGGCCATTCGGTTGGCATGCACCGGCTACTGATCCATCGCTCTTTTGAGGCGCCGCTCTGGCTCGAGCGCATCCTCGTCACCTTCGGTGTGCTTGTCGGCATGGCCGGGCCGTTCGGCATGATCTACGCCCATGACATTCGCGATTGGGCGCAGCGCCAGCAGGCCTGCCACGATCTCTTCGCGCACCGCCGACCTTTCCTTCAGGACGCCTTCTGGCAGATGCATTGCGTGGTCGCGCTCGATCATCCGCCGCGATTTGTCATTGAAGACCGTGTCGCGCAGGATCGGTTCTATCGCTTCCTTGAAGCGACTTGGATGCTGCAGCAAGTGCCGCTGGCGCTGGTGCTTTTCGTCTTCGGTGGCATTTCCTGGGTGATCTGGGGTGTGGCGGTCCGTGTTTCCGTCTCGCTCACGGGGCATTGGCTGGTCGGTCACTTCGCCCATCGCGGCGGCGAGCAGGGGTGGCGCGTCGATGGCGTCGCCGTGCAGGGCTACAACCTGCCGCGTTTCGGTCTGGTGACCTTCGGCGAAGCCTATCACGGCAACCACCACGCCTTTCCGGAATCCGCCCGGCTCGGGATCGAGGACGGGCAGATCGATCTGGGCTGGTGGTTCATCCGCCTGCTTTCGCGCCTGGGGCTGGCTTCGGCGATCAAGCTGCCGTCCAATACGCGACGACGCGCCGGTCTCAGACGCATCGTTGCAAGTCCGGAAGGACTGACCGGCCAGAGAAAGGCCTGTCCGGTCCTGCGCGCGTTGCTGCGGTAATGCTTAAGCTGGCGGCTGGTTTAGATCATCTCCAGCGACCGCTTGCGCTTCGGCGGCGGGAAGGCGCGGTCGAGGTCGCCGAGGTCTTCCGACGTCAGGTGAATGTCCATCGCGTCGCGGTTTTCGCGGGCGCGGTCCGCCGAACCGGTCTTGGGGATCGAGATCACGCCGGGACGGGTTTTCAGGAAGGCAAGTGCGATCTGCGATGGCGTCGCCTGATGCGCCTTGGCGATGTGGATGAGATCCGGATGGCGGAGCAGTCGGCCTTCGTCGAGCGGCGAATAGGCCATGATCGCGATGCCGCGCTTTTGACACCAGGGCAAAAGGTCGAATTCGATGCCGCGGCGTGAGAGGTTGTAGAGCACCTGGTTGACCGCGACGTTCTTTCCGTCCGGTACCGCAAGCAATTCCTCCATGTCGTCGACGTCGAAATTCGACACGCCCCAGGCGCCGATCTTGCCGGCCTTTTTCAGCGCCTCGAAGGCGGCGACGGTTTCGGCGAGCGGATAGCCGCCGCGCCAGTGCAGGAGATAGAGGTCGATATGGTCGATACCGAGATGCTTCAGGCTGCGTTCGCAGGCGGCTTCGGTGCCGATCCGGCTGGCATTCGACGGCAGCACCTTGCTGACGATGAAGGCCTCGTCGCGACGCCCGCGCACCGCTTCGCCGACGATGCGCTCCGAGGCGCCATTGCCGTACATCTCCGCGGTGTCGATCAACGTCATGCCGAGATCGAGGCCAAGCTGCAGGCTCTTCACCTCGTCGGCAGCCCGCGCCGCGGTGTCGCCCATGCGCCAAGTGCCTTGCCCGAGCACGGGCACGCGGCGGCCATCGGGTAGCGTGGTTGTCGGGATCGGGTCGTGCATCGGGCTCTCCTCGCAGGCGTATAGGTTGGACGGGCGGTTGTTCGGTCCGATCGGCAATCTAGCGCAAAGCATCGCGCTTTCGAGCCCACGCCCTCGGGCAAAGCAGTATCGCGCGGCAGGCGGCTAATTTCGCGCAAAGGTCGATGAGGTGGCCGTCGTCAATTTGTCATGGTGACAAGTGGATTTGAACGATGAAGCCCGCAAATGCAGGCTTTTTTGTTTATGGTTACCCCCGGGGCCGGATGGCAGGTACATGTTGCAGGGTGAGTTTAAGGTCTCAGGTGCCGCTTTTTAGGTCTCACTCTCAGGTCTCACTTTGAAATGGGACCTAACCCGCAAACCCTTAGTTCACGGCAAGTCTCAGGTATCAGTCTCACTCTCCCCCTATGTAATAGGGGAGAGGTGATACCAAGCCCGGGACCAAGCGAAAACGAGACCAAAACGGGGCGAGACTACGACCAACGAAATTGGAGAGGGACAACAAGCGAACGCGGTTGCGTACCTTCGAATATTCCCGTCATATCGAGGTTGGCATTTCGACTAGGAGGGCCGCAGCCGACTGTGCTTGCAGCGGCGCAACTCTTGCCGAAGTAGCGTCGGTGACCGGGAGGCAATTCATTGTATCGCAGCGGGATCGCGGTAGCTTTATCAGCGGTAATAACCACCAGCGCACTAGCAGCGAATGACGAGAGCGCTTGCCTTGCCGCCGCTTTAGACGCCTACACCAAAGCAAATCTAACCTTGATCGGATCGGCTGGCGTTCCGATGCCAGCGAACGCCCTGATTGCCCAGCGGCGGTTGGAAGAGGAATACTGCGCTCGCGCAACCGAGTGCCTTGCCGCACGCCTTCCGGGAGATCAAAGGGCTATGCAGTCTGACGTGCTGTTCTCCAGTTGCTTGCGGGCCAAAGCCAAGGACAAGTACCAGGATTAGAACATTCGCCTCTCAGTGGCCCGCTAAATCGCCCCGACTAGTCGTCTCTTGGTCCGATCGTCCACCGTTGATCGCACGAGGCCACAAGACTTTAGCCGGGAGTGAGAAGGCAGGGAGTGAGGCGTGGAGCGAAGGTCAAGGGTCGAAGGCCCGTAGGCCGAGGCGAAGCCGAGCAGCCTTGACCGAAAGCGAACCCCGAACAACCGTCGCCTTCGACCCGGCGAAGCCGGTGGCCGTTCGTTTAAACGCGAATGTTACCCAGACGCTACCCGGCCCCAAGGGTAACACGGACGTGAATGGGCCAAAGCCTTGTGCCACAAGGGTTTTCTGGCTATGGCATGGCAAAAATAAAGATGTCATGGTGACAAGTTCGCGACTGGTGCCGGTCAATAGGTCAATTATGTTGACCCAATTGAGCCGGAGGAAACCATGCAGGCCGATACGCTGCTGGCGTTGTTTTTGTTTGCGTTCACCACATCGATCACGCCGGGACCGAACAACATGATGCTGTTCGCATCGGGCGTGAACTTCGGCTTCGTGCGTACCGTTCCGCATATGCTGGGCATCGGTGCCGGCTTCTTCCTGCTCTTGATCGCCGTCGGCTTCGGTCTCGGCGCGCTCTTACATTCCGTGCCGCTGCTCTACACCACATTGAAATTCGCAGGCGGCGCCTACCTCGTCTGGATCGCCTGGAAGATCGGCACCTCACGTTCGCTCGGCGAAGGCAAGGCCGGCGCCAATCCGATGACCTTCCTGCAGGCGGCCGCCTTCCAATGGGTCAACCCCAAGGCCTGGGTCATGGCGGTCTCGGCCATGGCCACCTATACCAGCAGCGAAAGCTACCTCTTCAGCGTCCTGGTCGTCGGCCTGGTCTTCGCGCTGGTCAATGTACCGAGCGTTTCCACCTGGGCAGGCTTCGGCTCGGCGCTCCGCCAATGGCTGTCGGAGCCGTCGCGGCTCAAATGGTTCAACATCACCATGGCGGTACTGCTCGTCGTCAGTCTCTGGCCGATGCTAAAATAGTGCGAATTGCGGCTTGGTGAGCATCAGCCAGAAGATGCCGGTCACGGCCAGGAAGGCCGGGAAACCGCAGGCAAACCAGATGGCGTAGAGCCGGTCGAATTCCTGTGGCAGCGACGCACCGTTTGCCGTTGCAAGACGGGCAAGATCGCGCAGCCGCAACTGGATCCAGACGACCGGGAGCCAGAAGAGACCGGTGACCACATAGAGGATCAGCGACAACACGATCCAGCCTTCCGTCAGCGACCAGCCGATGCTCGTCGCCAGCAGATAGCCGGTGATTGGCTGGATCAGCACGGCCGTGGCGGTGAAGACCGTATCGGCGATGACCACCGTTCCGGCGACATGGGCGATCAATCGTGCATCGCGGGTGCGCCGGGCCATCAGCATGAAGAAGGCGATGCCTGCGCCGGTGCCGAAGAGCACGGCGGCGCCGATCACATGGGCAAGGCGCAGCACATCTTCGAGCAGCATCAGCGTTCATCCAGAATGGCAAGCGTCGCAAGTGTGGCGAGGATCGAAGGCAGGACCTTGACGAGCGGTCCGAGCGGTTCGGCCCAGAGTGCGGGTTCGACGAGGCTTGCTGTGGCGAGATAACCGAAAGTCAGCGCGAGCATGCCCAGCAGCGCACGCTTCGCCAAGGGGCGGACGAAATGCCAAGGGCGATATCGGCAAGGCAGGTTGCAAGCGTCATCGCCGTGGCCGGGCCATCGGTGAGAAACCGCAGGAAATGCTGCCGAGCAGCGTCGAAGGCAAAAAGCGGTATCAGTCCGGACAGCAGCCAGAAGAGCGAAAGCCCGACGACCATCAGCGGCTTCAGCAGGTAGAGCCGGGCGAACCAGAGATCCTGAACGCCCGATGGATTGGCTGAAAGGCTCTGGCGGGCGGACAGGAACGGGCCGGGGGCTCGGGGCCAACCCGCGGCAGAAACGCCGCCGGCCATCACCGAAAGTGCTGTCGAGCGCAGCGGCGAACGCCAGCCAAGCCTGCCGGCGATATCGGCAAGGAAACCGACGGGTGCTGCAAGTGCTGCGGGCAACGAGACGGTTCTGGCGGCGGGCAGGCCAAGCCACTCACGGTGCAGTGCCACGAGTTCGCCAAGCGTCGGCGGTGTCTCGTCGCCAAGCACGAGATCGCTTCCTTCGGGCATCAGCCCGGCAACAGCCGCGCTGACGGCCTCTGCAACATCGCTCATGGCGACCGTTTCGACGCGTGACCCCACATGCACGAGCGGGATGGCGAAGGGCAGGGCGGCAAGGGCACGCAGCAGGGCCGAACCGCCATGGGCGTTGCGGCCAAGCACCAGCGCCGGGCGAAGGATGACATGCGCGATGCCGCTTGCCGCGAGCGCCGTGTCGGCACGGAACTTGGTGGCGAGGAAGGCGCTGTCGCTGCCGGCGCCGCCCAATGACGCTGAGATCTGGGGTGCGGAGATCTGGACGATCCGCACCGGCGATGCCTTCGCAGCCGCATAAAGCGCCAGCATCGCCGTCTCCTGGGTCGCACCGACATCATCGGCCAAACCATCCTGCAACGCGCCGGCGCAGTTGACGATGACGTCATGGGCCTCGACCAACCCTCGCCAGTTGCTGGCAGCGCGCATGTCGGCGAGGTCGGCCGTGAACCATTGCGCCTGCGGCCGTTTCAGCCGCGCGCTCGCGACATGGCGGCCGAGGCCGGTTACCATGTGTCCGTCGCTGACAAGACGATCGAGTAGGGTCGAGCCGATGAAGCCGGTGGCGCCGAGAATCAGAACCTTCATGCGGCTAGAATAGCGGAGGCGGTTGCGCGCGAAAGCATCATGTATCGTCAAAGTTTAGTCGCGGCCGGACTTGTTACAGTGACAATTCTGGTCGCCGGTCGCTGATGAAATCGATTTCGAATCCAGATTTCATCAGCTACCACTATCGCCCGAGTGAGGAGGCCGCGCCGTCTGCGCCCGAGGGGTGCGCCGGTGCCGAAAAGCACGGCGGCGCCGATCACATGGGCAAGGCGCAGCGGTGGTGTGAATTCTCGCGATCACGTCGCACCTCGCGGGAGGCTACTTCCGCCGCGATTTGTCAGCATTGCTCCCACATTCCCACCATCAGGGCACGAGTTCGATCTCGCTTAGCCGCCATTCCTTCGTGAAGAACGATTCCAGCGGACTGTAGAGACGCAGGAGCGCAAACCAGCCTTTGCCGGGCATGGTCTGGATCCAGTTGCCGCGTTTCACCCCCTCGGGTTGGGTTGGGCCGAAATAGATCGTCGTCGAGCCATCCGGTTCCGCTTCCGCGGCAGGCGATGGATAGCTCTGGCTGCCGGCGCGCGGGTAGCCTTGCGGCGTCTGTAGCATCGAGCGCGACTGGTTGTCGTAGAGCGTGAAGGACCAGAACGCGGCCGCCGGAATGTCCTTCGGCAGCGTCACCTTGTAGGTCTTGCCGCCGTCGAGGTCGTTCTTGTTGGCGTCCAGGAAACCCATGAGATATTGCGACCCGACCTTGGGGAGCCGCATGATCATGCCGGGCGAGTCGAGCGTGTAGCCGAAGTAGAAGGCCGTCTTGGAATCGAGGGTACGCGCGCCAGTCGGCGGTAGCGGGTCGAACAGGCCATCCTTTGTGATCATCGGCGGCGGCGTTTCGAAATTTGCGCCACCCTGCCACAGCATGTTTCCCCACATTGAGTCTGAATAGTACGACCAATCAGGATGGGGCCCGCTGAAACGCCAGTTCAACACACGGCTGGCCGCGTTTCCCACCGCTGCTGCATCGGTCAGAATCTTCTTCATCCGGTCGTCCGGGTTGAATTCCTTGCCCTTGACGATACCGATGGCTGCCAACTGGCCTGCAAGTTCCGGATCGTAGGAATCGGCCGGCTCGGCCTGAACATTGGCGTTGATCATCTCGAAGAACGAATAGTCGCTTGGGGGGATCGTATTGAACGCCTTGCCGCTCGCCGCGAGGAACTTGGTTTCAGGAACCGGCGGATTCACTTCAAGCCTGACTTTGCCTTCGAGCGCCGTTGCGATGCTCGTGCCGACACCGCCCGGCGTGTAGGGATAGATCTTCATATTTTTCTTGATGTTCTCGACGGTCGGCTTCGGATCGTTGTCTACAAGGTAACCGCGAGATGCATAGATGACCCGGTTCGCGACCGCGCAACATAGAAACCACCTTCCGGAACCGGACCGTCATAACCGGGTGGCAGCAGCAGGTATCTTCCGCCTTCGCCGCGGTCGGGACCGGGGAACCCGACATCGATGATCCAGCCAAACCACATGTCGTTGATCGTGCCTACCCCCATAGGAGGCTGCTCGACCACGGTCGGCCCCTTCGTCAGATCCACGATGCTGAAATAGTAGACGGTATCGGCATTGGCCGTGAGGAACAGCGACTTCGAATCCATCAGTTCAGGGTAAAGGGTGACCGTGTTGTCCTCTGCGCCGATGCTGAGAAGACCCTTGCGGATCGCATAGGCCGATGCGCCGCCATAGCTGTTGAGGAACGCGTCAAGGGCGCGAGTGAAATCAAGCGTGTCATAAACCTTGTCGACGGTGTCTGCACTCGGCGCGCCATCCTTGAAATTGAGCGTACCGATGCGAGACTCTACTTTATCCGGGGTAACCAGAATCGGTGGGATTTCGGTCGCCGTCCGGCCAAAAGCTGGATTTCCGCCGTTGACGATGGTTGCGGCGACAAGAGCTGCAAATAGTGGAAGCTTGCTTCTAATAGGTTTCATGCTGCCCTCCATTTGTTGAGTAAGACTCTGGATTGGCGCGGACAACACCACGTTGCCGGATGTCTATGGCGCGATGCACGTTTCCCGACTCCCGAGCATGCTCCGCGAGTACCTTTTGGACAAGTTTGTCTTCATGAGAGTTTGAGTCAGCGGGTCTGCAAATCGGACAGCGTGAACCCTTTCACGAGGCCGTGAAATAGCAATTACGTTACTGCAACATACGTGGAAAACGGCGCTCTTGCTGGCTTTAGCCTCGCGCGTTGGTGGATCCTACATAATAGCGCATTTTTCAATGCTGCCGGTTCGCATGGAACCGGACTTGTTACGGTGACAATTCTGGTCGCCGGTCGCTGATGAATTCGATTTCGAATCCGGATCTCATCAGCTACCACTATCGCGCGAGTGAGGAGGCAGCGCCGTCTGCGCCCGAGGGGTGCGCCGTTGCGAGGAGCCAGGCAATGTCCGAACACCATCATGGTCACGATCACGACCATCATCACCATGACAACCATTTCACCGACATGGAAGCGCGGGTGAAGGCGCTGGAAACGGTGCTGACCGAGAAGGGGCTGATCGATCCGGCGGCGATCGACGCGATCGTCGAGACCTATGAGACGAAGATCGGCCCGCGCAACGGTGCCCGCGTGGTGGCCAAGGCCTGGGTCGATCCCGATTTTGCCGAGTGGCTGAAGCGCGATGCGACCGAAGCGATCGCCAGCCTCGGCTATACCGGCCGGCAGGGCGAGCATATGCGCGCCGTGTTCAATACGGCCGAGACCCATAACCTCGTCGTCTGCACGCTCTGCTCCTGTTATCCCTGGTCCGTGCTCGGCCTGCCGCCGGTCTGGTACAAGGCGCCGCCCTATCGCTCGCGCGCGGTCATCGATCCGCGCGGGGTGCTCCAGGAGTTCGGTCTGATCTTGCCGGAGACAACGCGCATCCGCGTCTGGGACTCGACGGCGGAGCTGCGCTATCTGGTGATCCCAGAGCGTCCGGCCGATACCGACGGTTTCAGCGAGGAGGAACTCGCGGGGCTGGTGACGCGCGATGCCATGATCGGCACGGGGCTCGCGCTTTCCGGGGAGACGCTTCGATGAACGGTCCGCACGATCTCGGCGGCGCGCACGGCCTCGGCCCCGTGGCGCCGGAAAAGGACGAGCCCTATTTCCACGGCGAATGGGAGAACCGGGCGCTCGGCGTCACGCTCTCCTGCGGCGCCTTCGGCGCCTGGACGATCGACGAAAGCCGGCATGCGCGCGAAAGCCTGCCGCCGGCGACCTATCTTTCGGCGAGCTATTACGAGATCTGGACCCGCGCGCTGGAGACGCTGCTGAAGCGCCACGGCTTCGTCACCCAAGCCGAGCTCGATGGCGGCCATATGCTGGAGCCGGGTGCGAGCCCGAAGCGGGTACTGACGGCCGAGATGGTGGCCGGCGTGCTGGCCAAGGGCGCTCCGTGCGACCGTCCGGTCGCGGCGGAGCCGCGCTTTACCGCCGGCGACCGGGTGAAGACGAAGAATTTCAATCCGGAGACACACACGCGCCTGCCGCGCTACGCCCGCGCCAAGCTCGGCCGGGTGGAGGCGGTGCAGGGCGTCTTCGTGTTCCCTGATGATAACGCCCATGGCCGCGGCGAAAATCCGCAATGGGTCTATACGGTCGTCTTCGATGGGCCCGAGATCTGGGGCGAGGGCGCCGACCCGACGCTGACGGTCTCGATCGATGCCTGGGAGAGCTACCTTGAACACGTGTAAGGTGACGTCGCCGCTCGTTGCCTCGGCCGAACTGCCAAAGTCGCCGGAAGGCGACCCGGTCTTTGCCGAGCCCTGGCAGGCGAATGCGTTTGCCATGACCGTGCGCCTGCACGAAAGGGGCGTGTTCTCCTGGCCGGAATGGGCCGAGGCGCTTTCGGCCGAGCTCTACAAGCCTGGCCGCAAGGCGGATGCCAGCGACTTCTACGATTGCTGGGTAGCCGCGCTCTCGCGCCTCGTCACCGAGCTCTCGATCGCGTCTGGCCGTGAGCTGGAACACCTGACGCTGAGCTGGCAGCGGGCGGCGGAAGCGACGCCGCACGGGCAGCCGATCCTGCTCGCCAACGATCCTGAGCGGCCCTGATTTCGAAGGCTCCGATCGGCAGGACTTTCGCAAGTTGATCGCAGACGGTTTTTCACGTAGAGGCTGCTAATCTAAACGATCTGGAGCTTGCCGTGGGCGAAATGCGATATCCTTTTTCCTCCATGGAGGCGGCGGCGGAGATGTTCAGAAGAACGCCGCTCGAGCGCCTCAGCACATGGCTGGAAACGAAAAGGATGGCCCGGCGGGAGAGGAAAAAGAGACGCCGGCACGCGTTGACGTGCCTGAACGCTAGGGGGCCGGCGACCTTGTCGCCCGACGATATCCCGTTGATGTTCATCACCCACAACGACCTCAAGCTGATGCCGTCGTTCCTGGCGCATTACCGCAAGCTCGGGGTGACACGCTTCATCTGCATCGACGACGTCTCGTCCGACGGCACGCGCGAATACCTGGTGGCGCAGCCGGACGTCGACGTCTGGTCGTCCATCGTCCGCTTCAAGGAGGCGCGGCGCGGGCGCGAATGGCGGGAAACGCTGTTCGAGCGCTATGGCACCGGCCGATGGTACGTCAATGTCGATTCCGACGAGTATCTCGTCTATGACGGCTATGAGGAACGCGGACTGAAGTGGCTCATTCCGGCGCTGGAGCGCATGGGCGCCCGCCGCATGCTCGCCCCCATGCTCGACATGTATCCGGTCGATCTCGAGCGCGCCGATGTTAAGAAGCTGGAGCAACAGGCCCCCTGGGAGATTGCCGATCATTTCGATGCCACCGGCTACGTCATGCATGCGCTGAAGCGGGCCTTCAGCGTCAAGGGTGGGCCGCGCTATCGCAAGTTCGGAACCGACCTGGAGATGGTCAAGTATCCGCTGCTGTTCTGGGACGGCGAGTGCTGCTTCGGGCCCAGCATCCATCAGCCCTTGCCCTATGACCGGAATTTTCCAGCCGCCATGGGCGTGCTGCTGCATTTCAAGTTCTTCGCCGATTATGCCGAGGTCGTCGATGCGGCGGCGGCAGGCGGGCAGTATTTCGATGCCTCCGCCGTCTATGTGAAGATCAAGGAGAACATAGCAAACGCCGGCGGTCTGCAATTGACGTCGGATGTTTCGGTGCGCTTCACCGGATCCAAGCAATTGCTGGATCTCGGATTTATAACGCGGCTTGAGCGCGCCTGAAGCGCGGCTCGGCGAATAGCTTGGAGTGAGAATGGAGAAGGCGAAACTCGTCGTTCTGTTTCCGGTCTTCAATGGTGCGAAGACCTTGGAAAAGTGCCTGCAGTGCATCGCGGATCAGGATTTTAGGGATTTTCGCGCCATCATCGTCGAGAACGGGTCGACCGATGGTTCGCTGGAGATCGCCAAAGCCTTCGCGGCGAAGGATCCTCGCTTCGAAGTACTCGAGAACGAAGTGCACCTCAAGGCTGACGAGAACTTCCTCAAGTGCTTCCACCTCGGCACCGAACTCGGCGAGTATTTCTGCCTCAGGGCCTGCGACGACTTTTCGACGCTCGACTACCTGTCGCGCCTCGTCGCCGCCCTGGACGCGGATAAGACCAAGCTGCTCGGGGTTTCGGACGTCAGGCGCATCAACAACGGCAAGGGACGCCTTGCCAGCCCCAACCGCGACGTCTTCAATTTTGCCCAGCGCGTGCGCGACGGTAACATCCCGCGCAATCTGAGCTATCCGTCCGAATGGGTCTACGGCATCTATCGGTCGCAAGGCAGCCTGGAGATCCTGCTCCGGCGCTATGCGGAGTTCAGCTATCCCTGGACCGGCGCCTCCTACATAGTCACGGAGTTCGTGGTGCGCGATCTCGTCGCCTATGTTGAGGGGCCCGAGTTCCATTTCATCGAGGGTTCGGGATCGGTTCAGCGGTATGGCGCAAAGACCTTCCGGGAAAAGTTCTCGCAGCGCTGGGACTATACGGTCGGTTGCTATCGGCTGAAGGACAAGCTGCCGCCGATGTCGCCGTGGACAAAGTTCCTGCTGTTCCGGATGTTCTGGAACGACGCGCGTCGCAAGACCCGCTACAAGCTCCTCGGCTTTTTCTGATTGGGCGGACACGCGCCGGAGAGGGCGCGCCGCGATCTCAACTTCCCTTCGCCTCGCTCTTGTCGAACTGGCGGTAGCACTCGTCGGCCACCTGCTGCAGCAGGCTGCGCGGCACCTCGCCGGTGACGGCGTAGCCGATCGGGCCGTCGATCCAGTAGAAGGTCTCGACGCCGTCGACGCTGTCGATACGGAAACTGGTCTCGCGGTTGTCGTCGTTCCGGCCGAGAAGCACGGTGAGCCTGCGTCCGGTGCCGTCCTCATACATGAACATCGCACCCGCCTTGCCATTGACCGGCAGCAACCGGCCGCCGACCAGCGAGAAGCCGAGCGAGGAGAGATCGGGGATCGACAGCGGATGTTCGAGGCGTTTTCCTAGCCAGGTGGCGAGATGGCTCTGCTCGTCGGCGCCCACTTCGACGGCGTGGCGCACTTCGCTGGCATAGACCAGGAAGGCTGATTGCGCCTGCCGCGGCAAGCTGTCGGCGGTCTCGATCGATTGGTTGCCGCCATCGGCAGAAATCAGAGATGGCGCGTAGAGGCCGGTCAGCGCGCCCGCGGCAAACAGGGCGAGACCGGCGGCGATGGCGCGCAGACGGCCGGTGGCGGATCGCTTGCCCTTGTCCGGGTCCGATTGCGGAAGATCGTTGCGGCTTTTCGATAGCAGGGCGCGGTCGTTTGTGTCGCTGTGGGCGTAGCCGGCGAAGAGCGCACGAAGGTCCAACGCCTGCGCCTGCCATTGCCGGACTTCTTCGGCGCGGGCGGGGTTGCTCTCCAGCCATTGCTCGATCCGTTCGCGTTCCCGTGGGGTCACGAAACCGTCGACATAGGCGTGCAGGTCGTCTTCGGAGACGGTGTTGAGATCTTCCGTCATTTCGGTCTCCGCATGCTGATCACATTGTCGTCCTTCATGGCTTCGGCAAGCTGGCGCCGGGCGCGTGAGAGCCGCGACATCACGGTGCCGATTGGAATGGCCATCATCTCGGCCACGTCC
The DNA here is from genome assembly GCF_900103435.1 of Sinorhizobium sp. NFACC03. Classification (NCBI taxonomy): domain Bacteria; kingdom Pseudomonadati; phylum Pseudomonadota; class Alphaproteobacteria; order Hyphomicrobiales; family Rhizobiaceae; genus Sinorhizobium; species Sinorhizobium sp. NFACC03. The sequence goes on along the minus strand of NZ_FMXF01000011.1, from coordinate 58,556 downwards.
TGGTAGCGGTATCCCTCGATCACCACGAGCATCAGCACCGAGCGGTTTTCCGAGGAAAGGCCGTTCAGCGCCCGTTCGAGCTTGGAGCGTTCGAGCGGGTCGCTTTCGCGGTTCTCCGCCTCGAGCCCCAGATCCTCCTCCAGCGCCACCTGCGGGTGCATGGAGAGGTAGCGGTGCCGGTTGCGGCCGAGATTGGTCATGATGGTGAAGGCCCAGGCGCGCAGGTTGACGCCGCGCCATTGCGCGCGGCGCGAAAGCACCTTCTCCACGCAATCCTGCAACAGGTCCTCGCCATCCGGATCCGAGCGCACGAGGCTGCGGGCATAGCGCCTCAGCGCTGGCACCAGAGCCAGCACGTCCTCTTCGAACCGGTCGGATGCGGGGTTTTCGGCCCCCGCATCCGCATTGCCGCCATTACGGCTTTGCGACATCCCATTCGCCCTTCACGCCATCACCGGTAATGTCACCCATCTTCTTGTCCTTGACGAAGAAATAGAGCGGCATGCCATCTTTGGCCCACTGTTTCTTGCCGTCCTTGCGCTCGACGACCGTATAGGCGCCTTCGGCCTTGGCGCTGGCTTCCGCCAGGAAGGGCGGCCAGTTCTTGGCGCAATTGTCGTAGCAGCTGGACACGCCGCCATGGTCGTCCTTGTAGGTATAGAGCGTCATACCGTTTTCCCCGGCCAGTACCTTGCCCTTGGCCGATTCGACTTCCTTGACCGGCGGCGCGGCGAAGGCCGTGGCGCTGGCGGCAAGGAGCATGGCGATCGTCAATGGAAACGTTCTCATGGCAATTGTCCTTCCTCAAGATGATTTTCCTATCCGGAAACGGGCGGATGCCTCCTCGTCCCGTTCCGCAAGAGCCGCATGCTTGCAGATCCAACCGTGAGACACGGTGCGCGCGGGATTTATTCCCGGAAAACTGGTGAATATGCGAGACGGGGGACCGCTGCTCCGACACCGCGCGCGGATCGAGGCAGAAAGGCGTCGCCCCCAACTACGGTCGACGGCGGTGGTTCAAATCCGGGAGGGGTGCAGACGTCGAGCGAAGGGCCTCAAGCCCGGTCGGCGACGAAGCGGGCGAGGGCTGGACCGATCATGGTGATGATCAGAAGGCGGGCGGTCTGCAGCGCCATGACGAAGGAAAGGTCGACATTGCTCGAGGCGGCAATGACCGCGATCGAATCGAGCCCGCCGGGGCTGGTGGCGAGATAGGCGGTCAGCGGATCGATGCCGACGACCTTGATCAGGAGCACCGCGAGCAGACCCGAGAAGGAGATCAGCACGATAATCGAGATGACCGTCGGCACCAGCGCGCGGCGCGCGTGGATGAGGATCTGGCGGGTGAAGCCAAGGCCGATGTTCCAGCCGAGAGCCGCAAAACAGAGCGCCAGCAGCCATTGCGGCAGCACGGTCGTCATGACGCCGCTGACGTTGAGCACGGCGCCGACGAGGAAGGGCAGCAGGAAGGCGCCCGCCGGCACGCGCAGGAAGCGGCCGGCAAGGGCGGCGCCGAGCCCGACGGCAATGGTCTCGAGGAAGGGCAAGCCGTCGATCGGCGCGAACCAGTGCGTGGTCTGCTCGGCTTCGGCACCGGTAACCCACATATGCGCCACGACCGTTGCGGTGCTGGCGACGAAGATCACGCGCAGATATTGCATGAAGGCGACGAGGCGGGCGTCGGCGCCATAGGCATCGGCCATCAGCAGCATGGTCGAGGCGGCACCGGCCGACGAGCCCCAGATCGCCGTCGTGCCCGGCAGGATGCGCATGCGGGTGATCACCCAGCCGCAGAGCGTGCTGACGGCGATGACCGAAAGAATGACGGCGAGGAACAGCGGCCAGTTACCGGAGAAGGTCACGAGCATGCCCGGCGTCATGGCGCCGGCGATCATCATCGCCAGGATGAACTGCACGCAGAAGAAGAGCTGCCGCGGCAGCCGGATCGTGCCGCCGTTCATGCCGACGAGAACGGCGCCGAGCATCGGGCCCATCAACAGCCCGGCCGGAAGGCCGATGAATTCGAAGAACGAGGCGAGCACAATGGAGATTGCCGAGAGCAGGCACCATTGCAGCCACGGGGCCAGCCGTCCGATGCCGACCTTTTCCGGAGAGGACGCGGCTTTGGGCTTGTCGGTCGTCACGGGCATTCTCCGGCATGACCCCGTAAAGGCGGAGCGGCCATTCGTGGCCGGCCTCGACGGGCTTCGAGCGATGGTCGTCACCAGCAGGATCGCGGCGCCATCAATGTCCCGCTCGTTAGCAACAATGCGGCGTTGCATTCAAGGGGCACGGCAAGAAAGTGCCACAGCTGCCGTCGGCCGGAAACAAGGGGAGCGGTGTCGCCACACTTGCCGGGAAGGCTCGCAGCTGTGTGACGAACGCGCGTTGTGAGAAAAAAACGTGAACAAAAGATCTCTGGCTCGGGTAGCGCGACAGATGCGGTCAGGCAAAAAGATATTGATTTTGCGTGGCAATTTCGTGAATTGCCGCGGAGTGCTCGCCAACCTGCCGTCACAGGGGCCGTGCAGCCCATAAATCCGGGCTTGCGTGTGCCGCCCGAATCCTGACACTCAAGCCCATGCAGTTCGCACCGCAACAGGACGAGGCCCTCAAGGCCGTTTCGCAGTGGCTGAAAGAGGGCCGCTCGCCGCTCTTCCGGCTGTTCGGCTATGCCGGCACCGGCAAGACGACGCTGGCCCGGCACTTTGCCGAACATGTCGATGGCGACGTGCTATTTGCCGCCTTCACCGGCAAGGCCGCGCAGGTGCTGCGCTCCAAGGGTGCCAGCAACGCCAAGACCATCCACTCGCTGATCTATCGTCCGCGCGGCGAGGAGGAGGTTTCCGATGAGGAAACCGGCAAGACCTCGATCGCGCCGATGTTTGCGATCAATCGCCAGAGCCCGGTCGCCAAGGCCGCGCTGATCATCGTCGACGAATGCTCGATGGTGGACGAGGCGCTCGGCAAGGACCTGATGAGCTTCGGCACGCCGATCCTGGTGCTCGGCGATCCCGGCCAGCTGCCGCCGGTCTCCGGTGGCGGCTACTTCACCAACCAGGAGCCGGATTATCTGCTGACCGACATCCATCGTCAGGCGCGCGACAATCCGATCATCCAGCTCGCCATGCAGGTGCGCGAAGGCAACGAGATCATGCATGGCGACTACGGCACCACGCAGGTGATCGGTCGCGGGCAGGTGAACCAGGAGCTGGTGCTGGAAGCGGATCAGGTGCTTGTCGGCACCAACAAGACCCGCCGGCGCTACAACCAGCGCCTGCGCGAACTCAAGGGCTTCACCAGCGACTATCCGCAGTCCGGCGACAAGCTGGTCTGCCTCAGGAACGACCCTGCCAAGGGCCTGCTCAACGGCTCGCTGTGGCAGGTGATGAGCTCGTCGAAGGAAACGGTGAAGCCGGGCATCAACCTGATGATCCGGCCGGAAGACGACGACATGGATCGCGGTGCCGCCAAGATCAAGCTGTTGAAGGCGGCCTTCGAGGATGTCGAGGGCGAGATCCCCTGGACGACGCGCAAGCGCTACGACGAGTTCGACTACGGCTATGCGCTGACGGTGCATAAGGCGCAGGGCTCGCAGTGGAACAACGTCGTTTTGTTCGATGAAAGCTGGGCCTTCCGCGATACGCGGGAACGCTGGCTCTACACCGCGATTACCCGCGCGGCGGAGCGACTGACGATCGTTCGCTAAGGGCGGCTACGGAAGGGGTGCGACGTTGCCGATCAACAGGATCATCGTGTCGAGGCCTTTTGTCAGCATAGTGGACGCGATTTCGGCTGGCGGATACAACCCGTTTCTCTGCCAAGCGACACGTGGATTCCGCACCGCCCTGTTTGCTGCTAATATCATAGCTTCACCACCGGTTGTGGAGGGCAAAATGTCTCGGGCTCGCTTCCTTTCCGTCGCCGCATTCTCAATAGGCTTTGCAACGACGATCCACGCAGCGCCTATCAACATGACAAACAGTCCGTCCTGGACCAGCCCCACCGCTGCAAATCCATCGGACCTGGTTCTGGTGGCAGAGACCAAGAAGCCGCTGGTGAAATCGCCGTCGGTCAAGGCTGGAGCAACCGGCCCACAGACCACGGTCGGCTCTGCTGAACTGACTGCCCAGGAATGTGAGCGCGTTGGCGGTGTCGTGACGGGCAACGGTGACCCTAACTGCAAATCGAACCAGCGGTGCAAGACGACGCTGAGCAACGGCGACATCCGCTCGGTATGTATCGACGAAGCAAATTAGGCTCACCAGTCCGGGCTTTTGACCTACTGCATGTCTCCTTAAATCGAGCTCGATTTAAGGACAAAGACATGCAGAAAATCAAAGTGCTACAGCGACCTTTGCGCGTCTGATAAGACGCGCGGCGCTGTAGGCGGCAAGCTGGATAAGGCCGGCCGCATAACGGACGATTATCGCTTGGTCGCCATCCACAGCACGTGGCGCGCACCGCCACGCTTGCCATTGGCGCGCACATTGACCTCGTCGGTGGCAAAGCCGACCTCACGCAATCGCCGCGTAAAAGCGCTGTCCGGCGCCGAGGACCAGACGGCAAGCACGCCGCTGGGCCGCAGCGCCGCCTGGGCGGCGCGAAGCCCGGTATGGCTGTAAAGGCTGTCGTTGGAGGGGCGCGTCAATCCGTCCGGGCCATTGTCGACATCGAGCAGGATGGCATCGTAGGCGGCCTTCTTCGAGCGGATCAGCGCGCCGACATCGCCGACATGGATATCGACGCGGGGATCGTCGAGCGTGCCCTTGTGAAGATCAGCCATGGGGCCGCGCGCCCATTCGACGACGGCCGGCACGAGCTCTGCGACGACGACGTTGGCATCGTCCGGCAGCACGGCGAGGGCCGCCCGCAATGTGAACCCCATGCCGAGGCCGCCGATCAGCATGCTCATGTTTTTCCGGCCGGCGATCCGCTCGTGGGCGAGCGTCGCCAGCGCCTCTTCCGAGCCGCTCAGCCGGCTGTTCATCAGTTCGGTCGAGCCGAGCATGATGGAAAATTCCTGGCCACGCTGCTTCAGGCGCAACTCGTCACCGTCTCCGGGAATGGTGGCTCGGTCTAGCTGGATCCAGGGAAGCATCGGGGTATCTCACTTGCGTCGTTTCAGCGCCTCGTAACATGAGAGCGGCATCGAAGACATCCCATTGTCGGCGATCCCGGGAGAATCGCCGGCAAACCGGCGGTATGGCCGGCTACCGGACAGGCTTTGGCCGTGCCGCCTCCAGACGCGCTGACACGTCTCCAGGCGAAGACGAAAACCGCCGTAAGGTGCTTCGGTTACTCCGCCGAGATCATTCCGGCGAGTACGGCCTTGGCGATTGCCTGGAAGCGGTTGTTGGCGCCGAACTTGCGGATGATGCCGGCTTCGAGCGTGAGCGCCGCGGCGACGTCCATCTCCATCAGGCCGGCGATGCGCGGGGCCGGATAACCGTCGGCCATGAAGGTCAGACACTCGCTCTCGATCGGGGAAAGGTGGACATGGTCATCTTCATCGGTCGCGGTACCGCTGCCATCGCTGCTTTCGAGCAGCTCGGTGATGCGCTGCATCTGGCGGCGCAGGTTCGCCTGCTGGGCGGCAAGTTCCCGGCGCCGCGCCAGTAGCGCCTCGCGAAACAACTGGTCGGCGTCTGCCTGTTCTTCGGTGCCGGCAAGGCCGGTCAAAAGCTCCAGGATGGCGGCGATCGGCATGTCGATCTCGCGGCAGGCGTTGATGACAGCCATGCGGCGGATGTGTTCTTCGTTGTAAACCCGCATCGGCCCCATGCGCGCGGCGGTCAGAAGGCCTTTCTCCTCGTAGAAATGCAGGGTGCGGTGGGTGACGCCGAAGGCATCGGCCATGTCGGCGATCGCCAGCGGGGCCGTCGGATCATGATGGGGAAGGGGAAGGATGGGCAGGAAGCCGACGCGTTCGGGCGCGGCGAGCATGCCTTCGTATTTCCAGTGGTCTCGCGGCATATCGATTGTCCCCGGTCTACAGGCCGCGTCTATCCGGCGCGTTGTCTCTGTAACGTTTGATTTTCCGCATATTTGACCTGAATCGAGGCCGACCCAGGGTGTAACAGTCCGCGTCCGGAAGCGGCGGCGATCACCGGGTCTCATAGGTGCGGACCGCGTCCGCGTGCTGAGGCACTCGTTGACCGACAACGACAATGCCTGCTGCTCGGCTGGGGCACCCCGCGTGGACCACGCGGTTCTACTCAGGACTTCGATGCTTGCCTGACGAGCAACCAGGCATCCATTCCCAACGCATGCGTGCACCGTATACGCGAATCAAATATATGACCAGTCCTTAATATTGGTAGGCTGACGACCGTTTTCCCCGCCTGGTGGTGCCGCTGCCGCTGCACGGCTCCCTACTGCCTGTCTCCTTAAATCGATCTCGATTTAAGGGCCAAGACATGCAGAAAATCAAAGTGCTACAGCGATCTTTGCGCGTCTGATAAGACGCGCGGCGCTGCAGGCCGCCCCAGGAAAACATGCAGTGATTCAAAGCGTTACGGTGAGCTTGCCGCGTCCTCGAAGATGCGGCGCATGCGGTCACGAGGTCAGTGGCTGATAACCTTGAGCGGGCTGTTGGAGCTCAGGATGAACAGCGGTTCGTCCCCGCGCAACGGCGACAGCTTCTGCTGGCAGGACCAGGCTTCCTCGAAGGCACCCCGGGTCAGGTGCTTGCGATAGCGCTGGGTAGCGGCCATGCAGCCCATGAGGGGGCTTTCGATCTGCTCCTGGCGGGCGTGTTCGTAGATCTCGCCGTCGAGCGAAAACAGTTCCGACGCCAGCGACATGCTCTCGTAAAGCAGGTCCGGCTCGGACGCGAGCCGCTTCCAGGTGATGAAGTCCTGGCGCAGGGGCACGTTCTCGCCATCATGGGAGAGAATGACGCGGATGCCCTGCGCCGGCGCATCGTACCAGGTCACCTGCACGGTGAAGGACAGGGCGGAATTGCGCGAAACGGGGCGACCGGTGTCGCCGTCAGTGGCGCGGGCCAGCGTCTTGTGGCGCTGGGCCGCAAGGCGAAGCGCCGTGGCAAACGCTTTTGCATCTTCGTTTTCGGCGCCGGCCATCTTCACCTGAACCGAGGGCAGTACCCGCTCGGTCGCGTGGCGGGCGTTGAAGAGTTTTGCCTGCGCGTCGATGTCCAGCGTCATTTCCTGCGAGGGCATCGGCGCGAAAAGGAGCAGCGGCAGCACGGTCAGCACCGAGAGCGGCGACGAGAAGGGCGCCGGCGGCCAGGCGGGCCGGTGCCCGGCAAAGCGCCGCTTCGTCAGTTTCGGCTGGCGGGGCGAGGCTGCCGCCTGATGCTCTTCCTCGTTACGGGCGCGCTGATACTCCGGAACATAGGTTCCCTTGGGAATGGCGATCCGCCATTCGTCGTCGGCACCGTCGCCCTCGTAGAAAGCCTTGAGCAGCTTGCGCAATTTGCCGGCGTGCACCCGCACGAGCGGGTCGCTGTCGGCGTTGAAGGCCTGGGGCCGGTCGAAGACGTCGATCGCGATCGAGTAACCCTTGAGCTGATGGCCTTCGCCGGCCATCTCCTTCTCGACCACATAGGTGAGGAAGGCCCTGAGGCGCTCTGAACGCGCGAAAGCCTTGCTTTCGAGGATACGACGGAGGGCCCGTCGAATCGTCTCGTCGCAGGGTCTTTCGACCATCGTCATCCGTTCTTGCTCCAGTGTCATGTGAACTAAAATCTATGAAATGCGATCGCGGCGCGGGCTGGGCCATTCGATCTGATTCGGAAAGTTAAGCCCTAAAAAGGTGGTTGTCAGGGTAGTAGACGCCAAATTTGAGTTTTTTCTGAAATAAACGTAAAAATTGCGCCGGTTCTCCCTGTGGCGGATGGTAGCGGAAGTCCAGTCGGCCATTTTCGCCATTCTTGATTGAGTCTTCCCGCATATTAGAGACGCCGATTGTCAAGACTTGGTCAAGACAAGGCGGGCAAACGAACCGCGCGCAAACGTCGCATCGCTCCCCTGCGACCTCCTTGGAATTGCTGCATAATCGGACCTCAAACTGTTTTCGGTTTCAGCAATTATGCAGTAGAACATTGCAACCACATTGCCTGCGTCTGGGCCCGCCTTGGGCCCGCTTTCTGGAAAGTTCAGACATGCCTGCAAAACTGTCCGTGAATCTGAATGCCGTCGCAATGCTCCGCAACCGGCGCGATCTGCCGTGGCCCTCCGTCACCGCGCTTGGCCACATCGCGCTCGAAGCGGGGGCTGCCGGTCTCACCGTGCATCCGCGACCCGACCAGCGCCACGTCCGCTTCAGCGATCTGCAGCCGATCCGCGACCTGATCGACCAGGCGTTTCCGGAGACGGAATTCAACATGGAAGGCTATCCGAACGAGGAATTCCTCGGCCTCGTGGAGATGCATCGGCCGGAGCAGGTGACACTGGTGCCCGACGATCCGGCGCAGGCGACCTCCGACCACGGCTGGGATTTCCGCAAGAACCACAACCTGCTCGGCAATGTCGTCGGCCGGCTGAAGAAGAGGGGTTTTCGCGTCTCATTGTTTGCCGATGGCGACGAGGATGCGGAGGCCTTGCGGATTGCCAAGGAAACCGGCGCCGATCGCATCGAACTCTACACCGGCCCCTATGGCGGTTGCTATGACGACGCGGACAAGGCCGAGAAGATCGCCGCCGAACTTGGCCGCACGGCTGCGATTGCCGTGAGCCTCGGGCTCGACGTCAATGCCGGGCACGACCTGACGGTGGCCAACCTGCCGCTGCTTGCCCGGCACATCCCCGATCTTGCCGAAGTCTCGATCGGTCACGGCCTGACGGCCGATGCGCTGGAATACGGTATGGCCGAAACGGTGCGCCGCTTCCGTCGCGCCTGCGGGCAGGAGGTCTGAGGCGACATTTGCGCCCTAGTTCTTGCGCGGCAGCAGCGCCTTGCGGAAACCCGAGCGATGCCATGAAGGATCTCTTCGTCGTCACCCACGCGGAATCCATCCATCACCTGGAAGGCAAGGTGGGTGGCTGGTACGACACGGATCTGACCGCCCGCGGCAGAGAGGATGCGCAGGCAACGGCCGAACGGCTGATGGCTTTGGTTGGCGGAAGGGACGTGGAAATCCATAGCTCCGATCTGCGCCGCGCCTCCCAGACGGCTGATGCGATAGCAAGGCGCTTCCAGCGGCCGGTGGTGGAAACCGCCGATCTCAGGGAAATCAGCTATGGCGTTGCCGGTGGCAGGCCTCAGGCCTGGCTCGATGCGCGCTACACCCCGGCGCCGGATGACAATCGGCTCGATGATCCCTGCGGGATCGATGGCGCAGAAACCCGGCGCGAGGTGGCGCTGCGCGTCTTCCCTTGCGTCGACGCCATCGTCGCGCGGCCCTGCCAAACGCAGATCATCGTCACCCACGGCTTCACGCTGACGCTGGTGCTTGCCGCCTGGATGAAGATCCCGATCGGCGCCACGGGATTCCTGAGTTTTCCGGCAAAATCGGGAAGCATCACGCATCTGCGCCAGGACGATTTCTTCCGAAACCGGGCGGTCGTCAATCTTGCGGATGCTTCGCACCTGCGCTTTGCGCCATCGTAAGATCTCGCCGATCAGAACAGTGCATGGTGATCGGCAACGCTTCTGTAGCCTACAACTTTGCCGTGGGTCTGCTATAGGTAGAGTCCATTCCTTCCCTCGTAAGCGGCCAATGACATTCCCCACCAGTTTCCGTGAGCGCATCGTTCTCTATGCGCTTTTGACCTCGCTGACCTCGATCAGCATCGATGCGCTCTTGCCCGGCCTGCGCCAGATCGGGGCCGATCTCGGCGTTCGGCCGCCACTTTCCACCCAGCACATCATCTCGCTTTTCATCCTCGGCATGGCGTTTGGCGAGCTGCTGCTGGGGCCGCTCTCCGATGCGATGGGGCGGAAGAGGGCGCTTGTTCTCGGGCTTGGCGTCTATGCGCTCGGAACGATCATCGCCATGGCGGCCGGCTCGCTCGAGATGGTGATTCTCGGCCGCTTCCTTCAGGGCGTCGGGGTCTCGGGGCCGAAGATTGCGACGCGGGCGATGATCCGCGACCAGTTCGAAGGTGACGCCATGGCGCGTGTGATGTCGTTCATGTTCACGCTGTTCATTCTCGTGCCGATGCTGGCCCCGACGCTCGCGCAAGGGATCATCACCGTCGGTGGCTGGCGTAGCGTCTTTGCGGTCTATCTAGCGGCGGCGGGACTTCTCGGCATGTGGCTGGTGGTGCGCCAGCCGGAAACGTTGCCGCTAGAGAAGCGCATTCCCTTTCGCCCGCGGCTTCTCGTGTCGAACGGGCGGCGTATCCTCTCAAATCGCCGCGTGACGCTGCTGATCCTGGCGACCGGGCTCGTCTTCGGCGCGCAGCTTCTTTATCTGAGCACCGCGGCGGATCTGTTCTTCGACGCCTACGGGATCGGGCAGACCTTCCCCTTGTATTTCGCCATGCTGGCGACCGGCATCGGGCTTGCCTCGTTCCTCAATGCCAAGCTCGTGCAGCGCTTTGGTTCGGAGGCGATGGCGCGTTATGGCTTCATGGCCTGGCGGTGGCGGGGCTCGCCATGCTGGCGGCATCCACCCTTTGGGCCGGCCGGCCGCCTCTTGCCGTGCTGCTGGTGCTCGGCTTTGCGGTCTTCTTTGCGATCGGGGTGCTCTTCGGCAACCTGAACGCCATGGCCACGCGCTCGCTGGGGCAGGTGGCGGGCCTCGGGGCGTCGTTGATCGCCTCCGGCTCGAGCCTGATCGCGACCCTGTTCGCGATCGCATTCGGCGCCTTCTACGACGGCACGACGCTCAATCTTTCCGCCGGGTTCTTTGTCGCCGGAACCAGCGCGCTCGTGCTTGCGGAGATCGCGCTGCGGGCCGATGCCTCGCCGGTGGAGGCCGTACGCTAAGCCAGGCAAGATCCGAGCGGACCGTGCGGCAGGCGCGGCCCTGCGCACGGCCCGTCCAGCCCCCAGGGAAACAAGCCCAGGAGAACCCGCAAAGCATGGTCGCGATCCGTCCGTGCACGTCGTTTTCGCAAAGCTTGTCCGCTACGGCAACCCTAGCCGTTGTAGACGACTGAAATCTTGTTTCCGGATGGATCGCGCATGTAGGCGGAGTACCAGTCGGGCCCATAGTGCGGACGCGGCCCGGGTGCGCCTTCGTCCGCCCCGCCATTGATGATGGCGGCCTGGTAGAAAGCATCCACCTCCGCGGGCGACTTGGCCATGAACCCGACCATGGAGCCGTTTCCGGCGGTCGCCGGCTCACCGTCAAAAGGTTTGCAGACCCACAGGACAAAGCCTTTGCCGGTTCCGCCTTCGGAATAGGCGCGCCAGTCCGGAAACTCTATGTGCTTGCTCCATCCGATGGTCGCGAGAATTGCGTCATAGAAGGTATTCGAGCGGGCGCAGTCCAAGGCACCCACGGTCACATAAGCGCTCATAATGTCCCCTTTCTCCGGTGGTGAAGGTGGGGAATGCATAGCGTGTCATAGTGAACATAACAAGAACAAAATGTGGCGACGGCGACTGACAAGATCCTGCTGCCGGGGCGGAAGACGCAATTGGGCATCTCCCTCGTCGCAATCTGGGAGCCCGGCACGGATGGCCGGGCTCGCGTCGTTTCGGACCGGATTCCTTCCTCAGCCGGCAAGTCTCGCCTTGCTCGCTTCCAGGAAAGCGCCGAGCTTTACCGGCGTTGCACCCGTCAGAGACGTCACGTCGTTCGTGACCATGTTGATATGGCCTTCGCGGGTGTTGGCGTCGAAGGAGACGACGATCGGGATGAGGAAGTCCGGCAGGCCGGCGCCCTTCAGGCCGCCTGCGAGCGCCTCGTCCGAGATGTGCACGACATCGAGCCGCTTGCCGGTCGCCTTGGCGACGAGGGCCGCGATCTCGTTGGTCGAGCGCAGCTCGCCGCCGGTCAACGTATAGGTGCGGCTCTCGTTCACATCTGAGGCAAGCGCAGCGGCGGCTGCCCTGGCGGCATCGGCGCGGGCGATGTGGGCGAGGCGGCCTTCGCCGGACGAGGAATACCATTGCCCGGTCTCAAGCGCGTGCGGCAGGGCCATGAACAGGTTCTCCATGTACCAGCCGTTTCGCAGGATGGTGTAGGGGATGCCGGTCGCCTTGATGGCGTTTTCGGTGCCGAGATGATCGGGCGCGAAGGGGATCACCGATGTCTCGGGGCTGGGCATGGAGGTGTAGAGGATATGCTTGGCGCCGGCCTTCTTCGCAGCTGCCACGGCGGCGAGGTGCTGCTTCAGGCGCTTGCCCGGCTGATCCAGCGCGTCGGTCGAGATGATCAGGATCCGGTCGGCGCCGGCAAAGGCCTTGTCGAGCGAGGCCGGGTCGTCGAAATCGGCGACGCGGGCCTGAACGCCCTTGGCCGTGTAGTCGGCAAGCTTGGCCGAGTCACGGCTGGTGGCGATGATCCGGGTCGGCTCGACGCCGGAGCCAAGAAGCTGGTCGAGCACGAGCTTGCCGAGCTGGCCGGTCGCGCCGGTGACGAGCAATGTATCGGACATGGTCTTTCCTTTTCCTCTAAACCTGAGACGGGATGGCCGCGGGACATCGCCCGCACTTTCCTCGCTCGTCGTTGATGCCGGCGGCCCGGGAGGTCGCGCGGCACATGGTCTCTTTTTGAGACTTGCTCTTATCTCGTAATCTCGGTACAGCTGTAAAGGAGGCAGTTTTTTCTGCTGTGGTTACAGGAAGGGTACCGCCTATGAACAAGCTGACCGGGGATGTGAAGGGCAAGCGCGTGGCCATCGTCTGCGGCGTTCCGATGGACATGGAGAACTGCCCGGTGCGCGACGTCATGGACAATATCGGCGGCAAGTGGAACTCGCTGATGATCCTGTCGCTGGCCGACGGTCCCTTGCGTTTCTCCCAGCTTCGCCGGCTCATCCCCGACATTTCCCAGCGCATGCTGACCCAGACGCTGCGCGACCTGCAGCGCGACGGCTACATCCACCGCACCGTCTACCCGACCCAGCCGCCGAGCGTGGAATATGCACTGACCGATCTCGGCCGCTCCCTGCTTGGCCTGCTCAAGCATTTCGTCGACTGGTCGTTGGAAAACCACGGAGCGATCCGCGCGGCACGCGAGGTGTACGACGCGGAGGCGTAGGGCGTTTCCCTGCAGGCGCGAAATTCGCCGTGGGGGCCAATCATTGGCGCATACGGCGCTTTCTCTCTCGTTCCGGGCTTTCGCTAGCGAAGTTTGCCCCTCACCCTAGCCCTCTCCCCGCGGGCGAGGAGAGGGGACGTGGACGACGGCTGCGCTCCCAGCCGGGACCTGCTGTCGAGAATGTCGTGACTGAAAATCGTGAGGTGGAGCGAGGGGGTGCCACGAGTCTCCTTCGCCCCGCCTGCGGGGAGAAGGTCCCGGCAGGGGGATGAGGGGCTGTCGACCACGTGCTCGACGTCGTGTCCCTTCGTGTAGACTTGCGCTAGCGCCTTGATTTTCCCTATAGTTTCGTCGACTGCCTACTCACCTCGGGGACCCATGAAGACACTTGATATCGGCATTGCGGGCGCCGGCCCGGCGGGGCTCGCGGCGGCGCTGATGCTGTCGCGGCAGGGTCATCGGGTGGAAATCCTCGAACGCTTCGACGTGGCCTCGCCGGTCGGTTCCGGCCTGATGCTGCAGCCGACGGGACTGACGGTGCTGAACGCGCTCGGCCTGCTGCCGTCCATGCTTGCCCTCGGCAGCCGGATCGACCGGCTCTATGGCGCCGATGCAAGATCCGGCCGCACCGTTCTCGACGTGCGCTATGACGCGCTGGCCGGTGGCCGCTTCGGGCTGGCGGTGCAGCGCGCGGCGCTTTTCAACACGCTGCATGATGCCGTGGTCGCCGCCGGCTTGCCGATTCGCACCGGCGTCACGCTCGCCGATGTCCGAATGGCCGGTGCCAAGGCAGTGCTTCTGGACACAGAGGGGTGCGAGGTGGGCGCCTATGATCTGGTGATCGACGCGAGCGGTGCGCGCTCGACGCTATCGGGCGGCTCCGCTGTCGCGCCCAAAGTGCGCGAGCTCACCTATAGTGCCTTCTGGGCGACGCTCGACAGCGAAGGGCTCGTCCATGATCCTCACGCCCTGGTGCAGCGCTACGACCAGGCGCGGGTGATGATCGGCATCCTGCCGGCGGGCAGGGCGCGGGTCGGAGAGAAGGCGCGCGTCGCCTTCTTCTGGAGCCTGAGGGTCGCGGATGCGGACGCGGTGCGCATTGCCGGGCTTGAGCGCTGGAAGGCGCGTATCCTCGACTACTGGCCGGATTGTGCGCCCTTGCTCGATCAGGTCGCCGACTGGGAGCAGCTGACGCTGGCGCGTTATGCGCATCGCACCATGCGCCCGCCCGTCTCCGGCCGTATCGCCTTCGTCGGCGACAGTGCCCATTCGACGAGCCCGCAGCTCGGGCAGGGGGCCAACATGGCGCTTCTCGACGTGGCGGCGCTGGCGCATGCGCTGGAGACCGCGCCGGATCTTGATTGCGCCCTTGCCACCTATGCTGCCGCGCGGCGCAATCATGTCGCGCTGTTCCAGCTTCTCTCGCTGGCCTTCACGCCGTTCTACCAGTCGGACTCGGCGCTGCTCGCCTGGCTGCGCGACCGGCTGGTCGCGACGATCGCCCGCACGCCGCCGATGCAGGCGCTGCTCGCCTCGATCGTCTCGGGCACGCTGATCGACCCCTTCGCGTCGGCCGGGCTTGCCGAATGCGATTGGCAGGCGTTGGGCGCGCGCCCGGACGGCCTGCTGCGATCCGCCTCGGACGCGATTTCCGCCTGAGGCAGTCGGCGAATCCTGTAACGAGAGGGCCGGATTGAGGGATGGAGAAATTGCGATGACCGAAAGCGTGGCGGCCATACTGGTGCATGTTCCCGACACGGAAGCGGGGCTCGCCTGGTATCAGCGTGCTTTCCCAACGGCCGAACGCCGGTGGCTTCAGGCGTTCGACTTCGCCTATCTCAAGGTCGGCACGGTGGATCTCGAAATCGTTCAGGCGGATGAGAAGGTGGCGAGCGGTGCCGCAGGTTCCGTCGTCTACTGGGCGGTCGAGGATTTCGACCGGGCGCTTGCCCATTTCGAAGCGCTCGGCGCACCTCTCTATCGTGGACCGATGGCGATCCAGGAGGGGCTCTGGATGTGCCAGGTGCGCGATCCCTGGGGCAATTGCATCGGCCTTCGCGGCCCGCGATCTGGATACAAGGGAGAGGAAGCCTGATGCCGGATGGTCCCGTCAGCTGTGAAATCCGCTACCGGCTCGCGCAGGGCCGGATGACGGAGTTCGATGCCTATGCCCGAACCTGGGTTGAGCTCATCGAGCGTCATGGCGGCACGCACCACGGCTATTTCATCCCGCGCGAAAAGCCCGAGGGCATCGGCACGAGCTTTCCGGGTGTCGGCGAGGAGGGCGCCGGCGATATCGCCATCGCGCTCTTTACCTTTCCGGACGAGGCGGCTTACCGCCGCTATCGCCGTGACGTTGCCAGCGATCCGGACGGCATCGCGGCCAATGCGCGTTACGCGGACGATCCGCCGTTCATCAGCTACGAGCGCATCTTCCTGCAGCCGCTTCCAAGAAAATGACTGGACGCAAAGCGGAGGGCGGATTTCCCGCCCTGCGTTTGCACCCGTTTCTCGTTTCTGTTCAGGCAGCCCGTGCCAGCAACGCGCCCTCGAGCGCAAACTCGACGGCAGCGTCCGCGTGGATCGCGGTGGAATCGAAGCCCGGCAGCGGCAGGGCCCTGGGGTCGAGGGTCAGGCAGATCTCGGTGCAGCCGAGGATGACGGCGTCCGCGCCTTCCGCCTCGGCCTTGTCGATCAGGTCGATCAACGCCCTGCGGGAAGAGCGCAGCACCTTGCCGGCGCAGAGTTCGTCAAAGATGACGTTGTGGACGAGCGTCCGGCCATCCGCGTCCGGCACCATGATGTGGATGCCGTGGCTCCGCATGCGCTCTGCGTAGAAGCCGTGCTCCATGGTATAGCGGGTGGCGAGCAGCAGCGGCTTGCGGCTGCCGGCGGCCTTGAGGCGGAGCGCCGTCTCGTCGATGATGTTGATCAGCGGGATGTTCACCGCCGCCTGCACCGCGTCTGCGATCAGGTGCATGGTGTTGGTGCAGATCAGCACGCAATCGGCGCCGGCCGCTTCCAGGCCACGGGCGACATCGGCAAGCCGCTTGGCGGCATCATCCCAGCGGCCAGCCTTCTGCAGGTCGACGATCGACTGGAAGTCGACGGAATGCAGCAGCACCTCGGCCGAGTGCAGCGCGCCCAGGCGCTCGCGAACCGCCTCGTTGACCATGCGATAATAGACCACCGAGCTTTCGAAGCTCATACCGCCGATCAGACCAATCTTGCGCATCGCCATTCCTCTTTCCCTTTATGGCGCGCCGGGCACGCCGTTGTTCGATGGCCAGAACTATGCGGCCGAAGCCGCCGGAATGGTTCGCTTTGTTCGCGAGAGGAATGCCGTTCGGCGCGAAAAATTTGCGCATAGAGGTAAATTTGTACAAATATATACGGCATTGAATCGCAATGGGTGGAGGGATCGGCGTGCTTGACGAGAGAGACAGGAAGCTGCTTGGGCTGTTGCAGCAGGATGCCAGCGTCGCGGTCGGCGAATTGGCAGAGCGGGTCAATCTTTCGCTTTCCGCCTGTTCGCGCCGCATCCAGCGGCTGGAGGAGGCGGGTTACATCGCCAGGCGGATCGTCGTGCTCGACCGCGAGCGCATGGGCGTGCCGACCACCGTCTTCGCGCTGATCAAGACGGCGCATCATTCGGACGAGTGGATCGAGACGTTCCGCCGCGCGATCAGCGATATCCCTGAAATCGTCGAGGCACATCGATTGACGGGAAACCATGACTATATCGTCAAGGTCGTGCTGCCGCGCGTCGAGCACTACGACGTGGTCTACAAGCAGATCGTGCGAAAGGTGGAGCTCTTCGACGTTTCCGCCTCGATCTCGATGGAAATCCTGAAGAGCGGCACGGCGGTGCCGGTCGATTATGCGGAGTAAGAATCAATGACGGATGAGGCAAACGAGGCGAGCACCGCGAACGAAGGCGACGTTGCCGATGCGCTTGTGGTCGTCGATGTTCAGCGCGCTTTCATCTCCGGGCCGGAGGCGGTGCCCGGCCATGTCGGCCTTCAGCGCGCCGTCGGGGTTCTGTTGCGGCAGGCTCGTGCGGCAGGCGTGCCGGTGATCTTCCTGCAGAATGACGGACCCGAGGGTGCCTCCGACGAGCCGGAGACCGACGGCTGGCGGCTTTTCTTTTCGGCGGAGGCGGATGAGGTGGTGGTGCGCAAACGGAAGGACGACGGTTTCGATGGAACCGACCTCGAGGATTTGTTGCGGACGCGTGGCATCGAAACGCTTGCGATTTGCGGCATGCTCTCGGAAATGTGCCTGGCGGCGACGGCCCGCACGGCGATCGCCAAGGGCTTCACCGTGATCCTCGCCAACGACGCCCATGCCACCTATGACGTGCCGCCCGGTCCCGGCCGCTCGCCGATGGTGCCGGCGCGTCTGGCCGCGCGCGCGGCCGAATGGTCGCTCGGTGACGAGATCGTGCTGGTGGACGCGGCCGACGAGATCACCTTCGCGACAAGGCCTTGATCGCCGGCCGTTCTTGACTTTTTGCAAGGGTGACATGAGGTGGCTGCGCTTGTCCTAGCTGACCACAACCCCAATCTTGTGGCATGTCCAATAGAAGGCCGGCTGGGAGCCAGCTGGAAGCAAACATGCAGGACAGGCATCATGTGGTCGTCGTTGGCGGCGGGTTCGGCGGATTGCAGCTCGTCAAAGGGCTCGCCGGCGCGCCGGTTCGCATCACCCTCATCGACCGGCGTAACCACCATCTTTTCCAGCCCTTGCTCTATCAGGTGGCAACGACGCTGATCGCCACCTCGGAAATCGCCTGGCCGATCCGCAGCCTTTGGCGCGACCGGCCGGAGGTGACGACGCTGCTCGGCGAGGTGACGGATGTGGACGCGGCCGAAAAGGCGGTCGTTCTCAGGGACGGCAAGCGCATCGGCTACGATACGCTGGTGTTGGCGACCGGGGCGACGCATGCCTATTTCGGCCATGACGAATGGGAGCCCTTCGCCCCCGGCCTGAAGACGCTGGAGGACGCGACGACGATCCGCCGCCGCGTGCTGCTCGCCTTCGAGCGCGCCGAGCTGGAAGAGGATCCGGATGCCCGCGCAGCGCTCCTGACCTTCACCGTCATCGGTGCCGGCCCGACGGGCGTCGAGCTTGCCGGCATCATCGCCGAGATGGCGCATCGCACGCTTCCAGACGAATTTCGCCGCATCGATACGCGGCAAACGCGCGTGCTCCTGGTCGAGGCGGGTCCGCGCATTCTCGCTGCGTTCAGCGAGGATCTCTCGGCCTATGCGGTCAAGGAACTGGAGCGCCTCGGCGTCGAGGTTCGCACCGGCACGCCGGTGACATCATGCACCGAAGAGGGCGTGATGATCGGCGAGGAATTGGTCGCCAGCCGCACGCTCGTCTGGGCTGCGGGCGTCCAGGCGTCACCCGCTGCCCGCTGGCTTGATATCACTGCTGACCGCGCCGGTCGGGCGATTGTCGGCGCCGATCTGACTGCACCCGATCATCCCGATGTCTTCGTCATCGGCGACACGGCTTCGGTTACCTATGACGGCGGCAAGCCGGTGCCGGGCATTGCGCCCGCCGCCAAGCAGCAGGGCGCCTATGTGGCCGATGTCATCCGCGCGCGGCTTGCAGGCGACAATCCGCCCGCCGATTTCCGCTACCGCCACCAGGGCAGCCTCGCCACCATCGGCCGCCGCGCCGCGATCATCGATTTCGGCCGGTTCAAGCTGAAGGGCGCGCTTGCCTGGTGGATCTGGGGCATCGCCCACATCTACTTCCTGATCGGCACGCGCAGCCGCTTCGCGGTCGCGTGGAGCTGGTTCTGGACCTATCTCAGCGGCCAGCACAGCGCCCGGCTGATCACCCAGAAGGAGACGCTGAAGGAGAAGGGCTGAGGGGTTCTATGCCGCATGTTTCCAGCCGACCGGAGGGCAAACATGCGGCAACTCCGAAAGAGCGACAGCGCTGCGCGTCGGCAAAGGCGTGCGGTGCTGCAGATTCGCACTTTCTGGATGGTGCTCTGATCTCTATGTTCCCGTCTCATTTCAGGGAGTCGGGGATCCAGATGACGAGACATCAGCGCTTGGGCTGCCTTTATGCCATGGTCTTCATACTTGCCGGTTTCAGTGCATCGGCTGCCGAAGCCGCGCCGTCCTGCCCCAAGATCAGCTACACGGCGGAACGGGCCCGGCTGCAAAAGGTGCTCTCGGCGAATGCGTTCCCGCGTGACGAAACCGCCTTCCTGCTGAGGGGTGTGGATCAACAGCTCAAGGAAATGCCCCAAAGCCGCCTGAACGCACACGGCGCTGAATGCGGCATTCAGGCGGTACGTGCGCTCGTCCTGGGGTGCGTGAACAAAACACTCCCTGAGATGTTGGAGACGACGTCCAGGCCGAGCGCCAAATCCGGACAGGCCTATTGGGACAAAGCGAATGTTTCTCGTCGCGAAGCGGCCCTGATCGGGGTCACCCATGCGTGCCGCAGCGCGGCGATGGAAACATTCCTCTCAGGCTCGTGACGCGAGGGTGGGCCAAAGTGGCTACCTACTTCTCAACCTTCACGATCAGGATCATCGGGCGATCGACTTCTTCGGCAAGGGCAGGGATCTCCGCGATCTGCTCTTCCGTCGGGCGCCACTCCTCTACGTGGCGGATGGCAAAGCCCGTTGATATCAGCGTGTTGAGCGTCGTGCCTGTCGTGCGGTGGTGCTTGATCACGCCCCTTGCCAGCCAGTCGGTGGTGCGTGGTCCCTCGGCCGAATAGTGATCGACCGGCCAGGTGCGCTCGCCGTTCTCAAGCCGCCAGCCGGGATTGAGCGACGCCATATAGATCGGGTGCTCGATGGTGAAGACGAAGTGGGCGCCGGGCACGAGCGCCCGGTGGATGGTGGTGACGAGCCGGCCGAAATCCTCGACATAGTGGAAGGCGAGCGAGCTATAGGCGAAGTCGAAGCTCTCTTCGGGGAGGTCGAGCTGGTCGAGGTCGGCGATCCGGTAGTCGATCGCCGGATCGGACGTGTCGGCCCTGGCGCGGGCGATCATTTTTTCCGAGAGATCAAGTCCGAGCACCTGGGCCGCACCAGCCTCGCGGGCAAAACGCGAGAACCAGCCGAAGCCGCAACCGAGATCGACGACGCGTTTTCCCGACAAATCCGGCAATTGGGCGCGAATCGCCGGCCATTCGGCAGCACCTGCAAGGCCATGCACCGAGCGTCCGAGCTGGCTGTAGCCTTCGAAGAATTCCGGCTTGTCGTAAATGTTCTGGGCCATATCGGTCTCCTTCGGGGCAATGGGCAAGAGCGCGGTCGTCTGCCGCGCGCGATAGGGCGAGCGGGCATCGTTTGCCGTTACCTTGGGAACAGCATGCCGGCAAGGATCCTGCTCGAAACCTCCGGCATTTCAAAGTGCTAGCGCGTTGATCTGATAGGGCGTCGAGCGCCGCAAGGTCAAGTTGCGGCTGAGGTGCAAGGTTTTACTTGTGTTTTTTGGGGGTGTGTTAATGTACGATTCTCTTGGTCCAGTCCGTTTTGTGGAGGCGTAATGTCCGAGGCCATCCATCCCACTGCAATCCATCATTTGCCGGCATTCATCACGGCGCCGGGACAAAGCGACGTCCTGTTCAACGTCGTCGTCGTCTTCATGATCCTGGCGATCTTCGCCCTCGGCACCTTCTATCTCAGACTGCATTCGCTGCCGGAAACCATGGCGCACAAGAGCCACAAGGTGCAGTACGAGCTGGTGGCGGTGCTGGGGCTGATCTCGCTGCTCACGCACAACAACATCTTCTGGATCGCGGCGCTGATCCTGGCGCTGATCGACCTGCCGGACTTTTCCTCGCCGCTCTCGTCGATCTCCCGCTCTCTGGAGAGGATCGCCGGCAAGGTGGATGCATCAACTGAACCGGTGCCGGCCGAGCCCGAGACGGTGGCGAGCCATCCGGCCGTACCTGCAGATCGGCCGTCGATGGAAGGGAAGGCCTGAGCCATGTTCGAATTCATGCTTTGCTCGATGCTGACGATCCTTCCTGACTATCTCTTCCGCCGCTATGTCCAGGGCAAAAGGTTCGGGCGGGAGATCACCATCTATTCGGTGTGGTTCGAACTGCGCTGGGGCATCACCGCCTGCATCATCCTGACGATCTCGCTGATCACGCTGATCTTCTACTTCCACCCCTCGACGAAGAATGTCACCGCGGCGTTCCGCACGGTCGCCATCCTGCCGGAAGCCGGCGGGCGCGTTTCGGAAATCTATGCGACGCGCTTCGAGAAGGTGAAGGCCGGCCAGCCGTTGTTCAAGCTCGACAGCTCCGAACAGGAAGCCGCCGCCGAGGTTGCCCGCCGCCAGATCGCCGAAGTGGAAGCGGAGCTCGCCGTCGCTCGCACCGAGCTGGTCGCCGCCGATGGCGCGATCGTGGAAGCCCAGGCGGCCGTGCAACAGGCTCAGGACGAGTACGACACCCAGGTCGAACTCAACAAGCTGAACCCCAACGTCGTCGCACGGCGCGAGATCGAGCGTCGGCAGGTCAACCTCGAAGGGCGCAAGGGCGCACTCACCGCTGTCCTTTCCAACAAGCAGACGCTGGAGACGAAGCTCTCGTCGCTGCTGCCTTCGCAAAAGGCGAGCGCCGAAGCGGCCCTGAAGGAGGCGGAGGTCGATATTAGCAAGACCACCGTGCGCGCCGGCGTGTCCGGCCGGGTGCAGCAGTTCGCACTCCGGGTCGGCGAGGTCGTCAATCCGCTTCTGCGGCCAGCGGGCGTTCTCGTCCCTGAAGATGCCGGCCGGGCGCAGCTGGTCGCTGGCTTCGGGCAGATCGAGGCGCAGGTGATGAAGGTCGGCATGATCGGCGAGGCCACCTGCATCGGCAAGCCCTTCACCATCATTCCCCTTGTCGTCACCGACGTGCAGGACGTGATCGCCTCCGGCCAGGTGAGGGCGAGCGACCAGCTGATCGACGTCACCCAGATCTCGCAGCCCGGTACGCTGACCGTGGTCATGGAGCCGCTCTATCCCGGCGTGCTCGAGGACATTCCGCCCGGCAGCAGCTGCATCGCCAATGCCTATACCAACAGCCATGACGAGCTCGAGTCGCCCGATATCAGCACCGCCCGCTGGGCCTATCTGCACGTGGTCGACGCCGTGGGCCTCGTCCATGCGATGATCCTGCGCATGCAGGCTTTGATGCTGCCGGTGCAGACGCTGGTGCTCGGCGGGCATTGAGGGGGCGGTGTAGCCTCTGAGGTGCCCCTACGGCAGTCAATATAAGGGCCCCGACCGGAACTGGTCGGGGCCCTTTCTCTTTTCCTGTTCCTCAAATGAACTGAGCCTCCGCGGGGAACGGAGGCTCAGGCGCGCAATAAAAACAAATAAAGCAACTGCACGGCAATAAAAACGCAACCACACTACTCTTCCGGGGATTGTATGTTTGCGGTGTGCAATTACAGGTGCAGTTTGACAAAAGCGGGGTCTGAAATCAATATAATTTAAGGGGCATTTGAGTAGTCAATTCGAGCTAGGCAGGGCCGCGCGATGACTTGCCCAAGCGGATTAGAAAGGCTTTGCCGGGGTTAGACGCCATTTTTTCGGCCCATGGCCAGGCTGATCGCTAGCTTTCGCCGCCATCCGCGGTGATCTCCACCGGCATCGTCCAGGGTTCCCAGATCGCATCGTGGCTGCCGCCTTCGCGTCGGTAAAAACGCTTGGCGGCGTCGTTGGTCGCCAGCACGGTCCAGTTGATGCGCGGCGCGCCGATCCTGGCGGCGTGGCTTCAAAGCTGCGATCAATGCGGCGCCTGCGCCCGAGGAACGTGCTGTTTCATCAGCGAAAAGTTCCTTCAGCACCAGCGCCGGCTTCAGATCGTAGGTCCACGGGATAACATAGTGTACGGCGATACCGACTGCACGACCGCCGAGATCCGCGACCAGCACGCCGAAGCGCGGGTTATCGCCAAGCCCGTGTTCGATGAGATCCGCTTCGGTCACGAAAAATTTGTCGATGTAACCTTCGAAGATTGCAAGGCCGCGCATCAGCCCCAGCACATCGGTCACGTCGGGGCGTTCGAAGGGGCGGACGGTGAGGGGTGATGCGTTCATCTCGACATCTCGTGCAAAGGGGTGACCTGTTAGGTGTGGGTTACGGAAGGCCCGCGGGGACGCCCGCCTTGCTGCAGATTCCTTGGATAGCAACCCATTTAGGGACAATTATCCAGCGGTCCAAAGTGCGTAGCGATTTTGCGCTGACCGGCGCTCAGGCGGCGAGCAGGGCCTGCGCTTCCCCCGGTGCTGCGCCGGTGGCGAAGGCGAAGCCTTCATCTTCCCAGCCGGTGATGCCGCCGATCATGATCTTCACGGGGCGGCCGAGCCGCGCGAGCTTGAGCGCGGCCTGATCGGCGCCGTTGCAATGCGGGCCGGCGCAGTAGGCGACGAAGATGGTATCTTCGGGCCACTCGGCCATGCGCTCGGCGCTGATCTCGCGGTGGGGCAGGTGGATCGCGCCCGGCACATGGCGGCGAGCGTAAGCCGCATCCGAGCCGACCACATGCAAGAGCACGAAATCCTGCTGCCCGCTCTTCAGCGCATGGGCGACGTCGGCGCAATCGGTCTCGACGCTGAGGCGCCCGGCGAAATGGGCAATGGCAATCTCGGGGGAAGCGGCGGGGGTTTCGGTGACGTAGCTCATCGGGGCTCTCCTTGGCTCGGTGCGTGTTGACGAAGAGATATGTAGCAGCGCCTGATGAGGGCTGGCAGTTGGCAATATTGCCATATATGCTCAAGATCATGCCAAAGTCGTTTTCCGCTACCCAATCGCTCCAAAATCCGCTCGTCGTGGCACTCGCCTATGACGGGCTCTGCACCTTCGAGTTCGGCGTCGCCGTCGAGATGTTCGGCCTGCCGCGGCCGGAAATGGGCGAGGACTGGTATCGCTTCGCCGTCGCCTCGGTCGATCCCGGCGAGCTGAGGGCAACCGGCGGCGTGCGCTTTGTGGCCGATGGCGGCATCGAGCTTCTGGCCGAGGCCGGCACGATCATCGTGCCCGGTTGGCGCGGCGCGGACCAACCTGTGCCGGAGGCAGTCTGCCAGGCGCTGCGGGATGCGCATCAGCGCGGCACGCGCGTCCTTTCCATCTGTTCCGGCGTCTTCGTGCTGGCGGCGGCAGGACTGCTTTCGGGCCGGAGGGCGACGACCCACTGGCGCTATACCGACAAGCTTGGGGCGTTATATCCTGACATCGAGGTGGTGCCCGATGTGCTCTATGTCGATAGCGGGCAGGTGCTGACGTCTGCCGGCAGTGCCGCCGGCATCGACCTCTGCCTGCATCTGATCCGCCGCGATTTCGGCAGCGAGGCGGCCAACCGCGTGGCTCGCCGCCTGGTCGTGCCGCCGCACCGCGACGGCGGCCAGGCGCAGTTCATCGAGCGGGCGGTGCCTGATGTGCATGAGAGCGCCCGGCTCGGGCCCTTGCTCGATCGCATGCGCGAACGGTTGGGTGAAGACTTCTCGATCGCCGTGCTGGCAAAGGCGGCGGGCATGAGCGAGCGCACATTCCTTCGCCGCTTCGAGGCCGCGACCGGCACGACGCCGGCGCGCTGGCTTTTGAACGAGCGGCTTTCGCGCGCCCGGCAATTGCTGGAGGAAACCGCGCTCGGCATGGAGCAGGTGGCCGAAGCTTCCGGCTTCGGCTCGACCCAGACGCTGCGCCACCACTTCCGCCAGCAGCTTTCGACGACACCTGCCGCCTACCGCGCGACGTTTGGGCGGATGGCGGGGCAGGCGGGTGTGCCTGCCGAGGTCGCCGCGGAGTGATCGGGTGGCGTGAGCCACGCCGCCGCGATCCTGTTTGACGTGACGCATTCCGGGCGGAAACCGCTGCACGCTTTTCCTGGAATTGCTCAATTTTACGCGATCGTGCAGCAAATTGGGGGCAAGTTCCAGCGACAGCTTTGCGCCAACGAACGAACCCGCTCGCGCGGGAGGGGCGCGGGCTTTGAGGCGTGTGCCTCGTTGACGGCATCGGTGAGGCTTTGATCGAACAGAGGTGACGGGCGGCCGGAGAGCTCCGAGCATGAAGGGGTCAACCTTCAGCTTGAGAGGAGCATCCGATGACCGTCGTCCCTTCGAATCCATCCGGCAGCGCGCTTCGTGAGCGCATGATCGAAGACATGTCCATGCGCGGCTTCACCGAGGCCACGCGCCGTGACTACATCCGTTGCGTGAAGGCGCTTGCCGCCTTCCTCGGCCGCTCCCCCGACACGGCGACGGCTGAGGATCTGCGCCGCTTCCAGTTGCACCAGACCCAGGTGGGCATGCAGCCGCCGAGCATCAACAGCTCGGTCTCGGCGCTGCGCTTCTTCTTCACTGTGACGATCGACCGGCCTGATCTGTCTCGCCGCCTGACCCTGATCCATCAGCCGCGCAAGCTGCCGCTGGTGTTGAGCGTCGAAGAGGTGGCGCGGCTGCTCGAAGCCGCGCCGGGGCCGAAGTACAAGGCTGCCCTCTGCACGGCCTATGGCGCCGGGTTGCGGGTGTCGGAGATCGTGGCGCTCAAGGTGACCGATGTCGACTCGACACGCATGCTGATCCGCGTCGAACAGGGCAAGGGGCGCAAGGATCGCCACGCCATGCTGTCGCCGCAACTGCTCGAGTTACTGCGGGCTTGGTGGCGCGAGGGCAAGCGCCGCGGCGTAATGCTGCCGCACGGCTGGCTGTTTCCGGGCCGCAACCCGATCACGCCACTCTCCACGCGGCAGATGAATCGCGCCGTCCATGCCGCCGCGGAAGCCGCCAAGATCAAGAAGCGGGTGACGCCGCACACGCTGCGCCACAGCTTCGCCACGCATCTGCTGGAGCAAGACGTCGACATCCGCGTCATCCAGGTGCTGCTCGGCCATGCCAAGATACGACCGCGCTCTATGCCCGCGTCGCCACCAAGACCATCCGCGCCGTGATGAGCCCGCTCGACCGGATCAGACTTCTGGCAGCGGACGAGACCAAACCGGACGCGTGACGCGGCGGCGGTGAGCCGCCCGTTCCTGGAGGTCGCCGATATCTTCCACCGCCATGGCGCCGCCTGGCGCGCGGCCCATGCCGGTCACTTGAGCCTCGGCCAGTTGAAGGTAATGTCGGCGATCGAGAGCTGCCGCACCGCAACCCTCGGCGGTCACGTCGAGGCATGCGAGGACTGCGGCCATAGCCGCATCGCCTACAACAGTTGCCGCAATCGGCACTGCCCCAGGTGCCAGGGTGCAGCGGCAAGGGAATGGCTCGCCGCGCGCCAGGCCGATCTGCTGCCCGTCGGCTACTTCCATATCGTTTTCACGCTGCCGGTCCCCAGGGCCTGATCAGCCCTGACGGATCCAGGGGGACGAACCGTGGTAGTCTATGGCTAAGCAAGCCGCCTACAAGAATGGTCGCGTCCTTCTGAGCCCTTGCCCGCCGAAAGCGGGATGTTGGTGCAGCCGCCAAGGGCGGCGACCGGATGTGAGGTTGACCAGGCCCGGTTTCGGGCAGTGTCGCACAATCGGGCTCAGACCGTGGATGCCGTCTCCGAATAAGGAACGAACAATGCCGCCGTGATTCCTCGGCTTGACGTGATGACCCTCATGTGAGGACTACCGTCGCAGCGGTGACGAGCGCTATCGGGTCATGACGCTCGATCCAGATGAATTCATTCGCCGCTTCCTGCTTCACGTACTGCCCACGGGCTTCCATCGCATCCGTCACTATGGACTGCTTGCCAGCGCCGGTTGCGCGGCAAATATCGCGCGCGCCCGCATGCTTCTCGCCGCGCCCCAGCCTGAAGTCGGCCGATCCGATGATGCCGATACTGCTGCCCCGCCCGACTGGCGGCCGCCCTGTCCATGCTGCGGTGGGCGCATGATCATCATCGAGACCTTCGAGCGCGACAACCAAGGCCGAGCACCGCCATCCGCCGCCTCAACAAGCGGGGCCTAAACGCCATGACCGCGACCCGCCCGTCACGCACCATTCCTGCCCAGGGACCTCATCGGCCCCGGAAGGCTAACGTCGTGCGCCGGCGCCGAACGTCGCAACGCAACACACCAAAATCGACCGCCCTGCAGCCACCAGGCCGCAGCATGCGCAGCACCCGCGAGGTTGGCTCCACCGTCAACATGATCATTGCCACCCGTCTGCCGCATCAGTTCGGCCGAGCAGCACCCAACGAAAACGACAAATCCCCATAGACCGGCAACCGCGCTCCCCATCCCGCGGGTTCCTTCCCTGGAGGCTTTCGGACGCCGGCCCGGTGCCAGGCCATCACGTGGATGCCGGCATCCGAAACCCATCACACTTCCTGACCTGCGTTGCGCTGAATTGAATGTCCGGTTGTCTCGAAATCGCTTATCTGAGACCTGAATTGAGCAAACACAGTCCGCTGCAGATACCAATTCAATCCGATGGCCAAAGCGAAAGCTGAGACTTCAGCAGCGCCTTGGTGTCGGCATCCGCGAAGCTCGCGTCGATCGACGTCCGAGCCACTTCGCGCACGATTGCGTCCGTCCAGCCGAAGGTGGAGCGGGCCAGTTCATATTCCGACGGCAAGTTTGTTGCGAGAAGGCTCGGATCATCAGTGTTCACCGAGACACGCACTCCGGCTTTGCGGAGCCGCTCGATTGGATGGGCATCCATCGATGGGTAGACGTTGAGCGTCAGATTGGAAGTCGGACAGATTCCGAGCGGTATGCCGCGCTCCGCAAGCAGCGCCACGACTCTCTCGTCTTCGATTGCACGCACACCATGATCAATCCGGTCTGCGCCAAGAAGTTCGATGGCGTCGCGCACACCCTCGGGTCCGCTCGATTCGCCGGCATGAACGGTGCGCCGCAATCCAGCGGCACCTGCGCGGCGGAAGGCGTCAGCAAAGCGCGGACCGGTGCGCCCGGCGGCAGCCTCATTACCGTCGATCGATAGAGCTGCCACGCGCGGGTGGCACCATTCAACGAGCTGGTCAACCATTTCGGCGGCTTCATCCGCTGTCTGGGTGCGTAGCAAGCTGATGCAAAGCCTCGCCGTCGGGAGGCCATCCTGTTCCGCTGCGGTGAAGCCAGCATCGAGGGCTTCGATCATGGCCCTGGTTCGCCCGTGCCACGCACTCCAGTGGGTCGGATTGATAATGACATCGGCATAGCCAGTGCCGTCGGCAGCGAGGCGCTGGCAGAAGGCATAGGCCAGCTCGGACAATCGGTCCGCTGTGTTTGCAAGACCGCACGCCCAGTCGAGAAAATGCAGGAAGTCAGCAAGCCCACCGAATTCCAGCAAGCGTTCGCGCGGCCTCGGCATCGCCACTCCTGCTTCAACCGCCCATTTCTCCAAGATGGAGGGCTCGAAAGTCCCCTCGAGATGGACATGTACCTCTGCCTTGGGCAGGGCGCACAGCGAGGTGTGTTGTTTTGCTTTTGCGGGGCTGTTCATTTGCATACATCGCGCGCCGGTCGAGGGCGCCCTCCTGTTATCGTCGGAAGTTCAGACGCAGGCACGGATTCTGGTGCCGGCGTTGAAGGGTCAGCTTGGCACTTAGTTATCTGCTGTGACGAGAAGGTCTTTTGTCATGGAGCCAAAGCTACACGCATCAGGAGTGACGACAAGCGCATAGACTCGTGCATAATGTTCGCAAAAATAGGACAGTAAGGTGGATCGTGCCGATGCCCCTAACCACGCAGGCAGCCAAGGTGCTCGAAATGGTAGCGCGCTACGGTTCAATCCGCCGCGCTGCTGAACGCGTCAACTCGGCCCCATCGGCAGTTAACCGCCAAATCCTGAATCTCGAAGCCGAGCTTGGCACACAGCTTTTCGAGCGGTTGCCTCGCGGGATGCGGTTGACAGAAGCTGGAAAAATCATCGTCGAGCAGGTCAGGGAATGGCAACGCGACAACCAACGGACTTTGGCTTCCGTCGAACACTTAAAAGGGACGGGCGGCCACCAAATGCGCATCGGCTTGATGGAGTGCCTGGCCGCGGAATTCCTGCCGCGGACGTTCAGCGAATTGCAGTTGCGTCATCCCGACGCATCGCTTCGCGCGATCGTCGGCAGCACAGCCGAGTTGACCGCTCGGCTGATGGCCAACGAGATCGACCTCGCCATCACCTTCAATGCGCCGCAAGACATCGGCCTTAAGGTGATGCATGAGGTGCGTGTGCAACGAGGCGCCGTCATGCGGCCGGACCATCCACTGGCGAGCCGCGCAGAGCTGCATCTCGAGGATCTGCTTGAGTATCCTTTGATCGTTGTTGACAACACGCTGACAATGGGGCCGGTCGTGGACGAAATGGCTCGAGCGCTCCCGCAGGCCACCAATCAGAGCGGTAGTGACCAACTCCGTGACTGTTCTGAAAGCGATGGTCGCTGAGGGTGGTGGCGTCAGCATTCTCACACCCGTCGACGTCTTCAGTGAGGTTCGCGCCAAAAGCCTCCTTTTCAAGCCTATCGCAGGCGCGCGCCTGTTTGAGTTGCTTTCAGTCGCGGCGCGTGACGCCAAGGCCCTCAACCCGACCACTCGCGACTACGTACGCATCATCGCCTTGACGCTGGATGGTCTCAAAGGAGCCTGATGGCAGCTTTCAAGCGTATTCAGGACATCCAAGTTCGTCATCAGGAACGACCGCCTCGGATCCAAAGCTGTCCTACGGCCCTCGTCGGGATCGATCGAGGGGCGGGCCGTGCCGCTGGTGGCATTTGCGATACCGCATTTTCAAAGTGAAGCAAGTCCAGGAAAACCGTTTCACACATTTCCTGGACTTGCTTCAACCGCTAGCCTGCTTCCGATGGCGCCATCTGGCCACTGTCCCTGCGGAAGAAGGACCGGAAGAACACGGCGTCCGGCGCCGAGACGATGATCCGGGCGACGATGGCTGTTGCCGCGATGGCAAAGACGAGACGCCCGAAGAAGACGCTGGTGAAATCCGCGCCCAGCGCGACGACCACCAATGTGTCTTCGATCAGGCTGTGGCCAAAGCCCATGAAGACGCAGGCGAGGAAGACCTGGCGCGGCTCGACCTTGGCTTCGCGGGCCTCGCGGATCAGCAGTGCACCACCGTAGGAGATACCGAGGAGCACGCCGACGGCGGCGAAGGGCACCGTTTGCGACTGGATGCCCGCAAGGCGGAAGAGTGGCGCCATGCCCCGGTTCAGCCAGCCGAGGATGCCGACGAGCTTCAGAATCTCGATCGTCCAACTCAAGGCGAGCAGCACCACGAGCATGGTGGCGAGCGTCTTCAGCGTGCTCAAGCCGAAGGCGAGCCAGCCGGAGCCCTCGTTGACCGGTATCCATGTGGGATTCAGCGGCGTGGTGAGCCATCCGGTTACCGCGAAGACTTGGTGTAGCAATGCCGCGAAGACGAGGCCGCCGCCAATCCTGAATGCTCCGGTGACGAGGAAGCTCGGCCCGGCCTTTTGGATGATGCGCTGCTCGATCGGGATGGCATGCGCCACCAGCATCAATGCCGAAAAGACGGTCATGTCGGCAGTCGTCAGCTCCGAGACCGGGACCAGCGCGAAGACAACGACGACGGCGCCCCAGATGCCGACAAGCAGGCCGGTCAGCCAGGCGAAGGCAAGCTCTGGCGGCAGCCCGACGAGTGTCATCAGCGGCTCGAAGGCGGGTGCGACCGCGCGGATCACGCCGAGTTCCTGCAGCACATGGGTAACGATCGTGACCGGCACGATGATGCGGACCAGGTCAAAGTAGACTTCGAGTGTGGCGAGCGTCTTGCGGTAGAAAATCATGTGAACGGCCATGACGGTGTCTCCTTGAATGTGTTGTCCAAGGACTAGCGCGAGGCCCTTCGCAGTTGTGGTCAAAATATGCACTTTCATGCAATAAAATTGCACGGCGCCACAAGTGGGAGGATTCGGCATGGACAAGATCGACAGCAAGCTTCTGAGGCTGCTGCAGGAGGATGCCTCGCGCACCAATGCCGAGCTTGCGGCTGAAGTCGGCCTTTCGCCGTCAAGCTGCCTGCGCCGCATAAGGCGCCTTCACCAGACCGGCGTCATCGACCGGATTGTCGCTGTCCTCAATCCGGCAAAGGCCGGGCGAACGATGAAGGCGATCATTACCGTGGAGCTCGAGCGTCACGGCGAACAATTCGTCCGCCGCTTCCTCGACATGGCCGCCAAGGAGCCGGCGGTGATCCAGGCCTATAGCGTCAGCGGCGAGACCGATGCGCTCTTGATGCTGCGACTGAAAGACATGGACGAGCTCGACGCGCTGACCGAGCGGCTTTTCAAGGAAGAGAGCAACGTTGCGCGCTATTACACGGCGTTCGTGATCCGCACCGGCAAGGAGACGACGGAGATTCCGCTGGGGTAGGGTCGCATCGGGACACTCGGTATCGCCGCGCGCTTGGTTCGCGCCGGGGCAACGTGCCCCGGCGCACAAGACTGTCGCGACCGTCACTTCACCGCAGCATTGCCGCCATCGGCAAAGAGCGCCGCACCGGAGACGAAGCTTGCCATCGGGCCGGAGAGGAAGAGGGCGGCCTGGGCAATTTCTTCCGGCTGGGCAATGCGCTTCATCGCATGCAGGCCGGCGACCCATTCCTTCTGTTCCTTGCTGCCGCCTGCGGGCGTATCGACACCGCCCGGGAGCAGGGCATTGGCGCGGATGCCCTTTGCGCCATAGTCGGCAGTGATGCCCTTGACGAGTCCCATCAGCCCGGCCTTCGCCGCACCATAGGCGGCCATGCCGGGGATGCCGACGCTGGTGCCGACGAAGGTGGAGGTGAAGACCAGCGATCCGCCGCCACGCTTCAGCATGGCCGGGATCTGGTGGCGGGCGCCGAGGAAGGCGGAGGTGAGGTTGGTGGCAAGCGATTGCTGCCATTCCGAAGCGGTGATCTCGGCGACCGGCTTCATGACGTTGACGGCGCCGGCATTGTTGACGGCGATATCGAGACCGCCGAAATGTTTCAGGGCCGCTTCCACCAGCCGGATATGGGTGGCTTCGTCGGTGACGTCGCCGCTGACGGCGATCGCTTCGCCGCCATCCTCGCGGATCGCTTCGACAACCGCCATAAGCTGCGCTTCGCCGCGGGCATTGGCGACGATCTTCGCACCCTCGGCGGCGAAGAGCTTGGCGACCGCCCGGCCGATGCCCGAGGAGGCACCGGTGACGATAACGATCTTGTCTTGCAGCATGGTCATGGACTTATCCCTTCTCTTGGTTGAAGTGCGCCCTGACTACTGCCGGCGGATGGCAGCGCCCACCCGATTTCCGTCCACTCAATTCGGAAGACGGTTGAGGGACGACGGTTTTCAATCGGCGGGGCCGGTGGCATAGTCCGAGCCGCCAAGAGGGGCAGGGAGGAACGGGATGCTGAAGACCTATCGGGGGAGCTGCCATTGCGGCGCGGTGCGCATCGAGGCGGACATGGACATCAGCGCCGGCACCGGGAAATGCAATTGCACCATCTGCGTGAAGATGCGGCTCTGGTCGGTGGTGGTGAAGCCCGAGGCTTTCCGGCTGATCGCCGGCGAGGAGGCGTTGACGGACTATCGCGGGCGCAACCTGGTCGCCCATCATTTCTTCTGCAGCCAGTGCGGCGTCAGGCCATTCGAGCGCATCGACGCGCCGAACATGACCAACGAGACCTACTACAACATCAACGTCGCCTGCCTCGATGGCGTCGATATTGACGAGTTAGTCTCAGCCCCCGTGACCTATTGCGATGGGCTCAACAACAACTGGGGTTCGATGCCGGCCGAGGTGCGGCATTTGTAGGGCTGGAATTGATTGATGGTGGAAAATACGTTTCCTGAGGCTTTCCCGATCGCACTTCGCTGTCAGTCCGTGAATGCTGTTTCGGCACTCAGGTTGAATTCCGACTATGTATCCGGCCAGTTTTCGGTCAACATTCTCGGCGAGACCTTGCGCATACCCAACCGAGTTCATCTATCGGCAAGGCCGGAGTTCCCGGGACTGAGCCTGTTCGAGCGGCAGATGGCCCTTTGCTTGCTCACGCGCAGCACGGACGGCTTCCAACGCCAGGCCGCTCTGCAAGAAGTCCTTCGCATCAATCAGCCCTGGTCCATTCCCTTCGTCATCGCGCTGATCGGCGAATACGTCGTTGAAATCGTCCGGGATATCCAAGCGGCTCTGCCCGACCTGGACGGGGACGTCGTCTCGACATTTATCAGGGCGAACCCGGTGTTTTATAAGCTCACCTGTGACCGAGTTACCAGCTATTGGGACTGCTACTACCGCTGGCAGTTCTCGCGCCGTGACTACGTCGGCTTCAAACTCTTGCAGGAACTGGACGCAATGCGTGATCTCGAACGGTGCCGTCCCCGAGAGGTGGCATCGATAGGGGCTGGTAGGCCCTAGTGAAACTTCTCAAGGACGATGAAGCTAGTCTTCGTCCAGATTCGCCAACGTCCTTAGGGCGGCCAGCGTTTCGCGCAGCGCCCGATCGAGCCGCTTGTCGCGGCGAAGCACCAGGGCGGAGCGGCGTGAGAAGGGCGGCGTAACTTGCCGCACCTCCAGCCGTTCGCGATCCCCGGCGCGCAGCGCGATCTCCGGAACGAGGGCAGCACCCAGGCCGGCGGCGACCATTTCCTTGATCGCATCGACGCTGCCGAACGACATCAGCGGTTTGACGTCGGTGCCGCCCGACGCCAGCCATTCATCGGTGATCCGGCGGGTGTTGGCGCCGGGTTCGTAGAGGATCATCGGGTACTTCGCCAGGGTTTTTGCGGTCACGCTCTCGGGGAGATCGGTTCCCAGAGGGGCGATTGCGACGAAGCGTTCGTCGAAGAGCGGCGCGACATCGAAAATGCGGCCGGTGACGGGCAGGGTGACCAGCCCGATATCGAGCAGGTTTTCATCGACCGCCCGGACGATGTCGGCGCTGTTGCCGGTCGTTACCGTGATGTCGAGGTCGGGGAAGCGGCGCTTGAGATCGGCGAGCAGCGGCGGCAGCAGGAAGGCGCAAGGGGTGGCGCCGGTGCCGAGCCGCACCCGGCCAAGAACGCCCTTGGCATGGCGCGCCACCGCTTCGATGGCCTGGCTGGTTGCAGCCTCGATGCGGCCGGCATGGGCAAGCAGTTCCTCGCCGGCGGCACTTGGCCTTGCCGTGCGGCCGACGCGCTCGACCAGGCGCACGCCGAGCTGTTTTTCCAGCGCCCGCACCTGCAGGCTGATTGCCGGCTGCGTCAGTCCCAGGCGCTCGGCGGCCGCCGAGAAGCTGCCGAGTTCGGCGACCAGCGTGAAGGTTTTGAGATAATCGAGATCGAGAGCGCTCATATCAAAGTTTCTCTTATGCGTTGGATATGAAAGCTAAGCTTCTTTTATGGAATGTCGAGGCGCAGACTGTGCCCATGGTGAGAAACAAAACATGGGTGTTCGACATGTTCCGGGAAATCGGCCTTTATCTCGTCGCCTCGCCGCAGTCGCGGTACTGGCAGTTGCAGCAGTTGCGCGAACTGGACGCGGAGCGCCTTGCCGACATCGGCATCAAACAGGCCGAGGCGCAGCTTGGAAGGCGCAAGGCAGCCCCGGTGCGGGCGCGAGAAAGCGCAATGCCCACACGGCATGCCGAGGCTGTGCGGGGCGATGTAGTCGCTGCAGGTATCGGCGACCATTTCGCCGCTTGAAGCGGCGAGGCGAGGGTTGCCGGCCAAATGTGTGAAAGCCTTGACTCAATCAGGGTTCTCATCCCAGCGTTCGATCCGGAGACACGGCCAAAGAGCGCTCCACCGATTGACCTTGCGCTCATATACCTCGCGCGTGATCTGGCTCTTGTTGGCCCGCACGATGGGGGCCAACAGGTCGCCAAGGCCGAAGGGCGCACATACGTCCAGACCGCGCGATGACGGGCGAATGCCGACGGCGGTTGCTGTGGTCGGGAATGTCGCGATGGCCTCTTCCATCGAGCTATAGGGCTTGATGGGGCTGCCGAACTTCTCCTGATACCAGAGGTGAACGCGCGCCTCGTTCTTGACATCGATCCGGACGGACCAGTCAGTGAACAGGTTTCCGATCCGGGTGGCGTGCGCGGCCTCCGCCTCTTCGGAAAGGTCGTCACCGTCGAAATAGACGATGTCGATGTCGCTGATCCCATGTGTGGGAGGCAAATCGAAGGCATGGTTCCAGACGGTTTGTGCGATTGCCCCGGCCACCAGCCAGCCAGCCGGCAGGGCAATCTTCTCCCAGTTTCCGAGGATCGGAGAAAGTAGCGGGCTCTTGAGGACGATGGCCCGCAGCTCCTCGTGCTCGCGCATCGGATGTTGCCTTCGGTGTGAGAGGATCTCAGGATCTGCCATGCCACGCCTTGGATATCGAGAATCCGTCGAGCCTGATATCGCCCGCCGTTTGCACGGATCCAGCGGCGATCCACACGGGATCTCCAAAACATTCGACCCGCCTGCAACGATGGCGACGATGCCGTCGCCATCGTTGCAGGCGACGATCGGCTGTGCCGTATGCGTGCTGTAGCGCAAGAGCGCGGGCAGGTGGGTGTCGTCGTCGCTGAGATGCGGAAAGAACGCGAACGGCACCAGATCGAGCGCGTCGCCGTCTGCAATGTCCTCGGGCCTCAGGCCGATAAACAGCGCATCGGTCGCGATCGTCAGGGCCATGAGAATGGCGCCGGCGCTGACGCCGATGAGGATGCCGCCGGCGAGCGCCCAGTCTCGGATCGGGCCGAGCATGCGGCTTTGCTTCAGCCGTTCGAGAAATCCGCCGGTATGCCCGCCTGAAAGATGAATGGCGTCGCAGGCGAAAAGCGCGGCGAAGTCGTCTGGCGGATGCGGCTGGTCGAGATCGAAGAACGGCGCGAGGTCGAGGCCGTATCGGCCGTAATAGGACCGGGCAGCAAGGAAGAAGCTGCGGTCCGGCTCCGGGCCGGATGCGACATAGGCGATGCGGCGTCCCGGCCCAAGCGCCTCAAGCATTTCCACGAGCCTTCGATCGATCGCCGAACATTTCGGGAAAAGCTGATCGCTGTAGAGGACGAGGTTGACCACCTTGACCTCCTGCTTTCCCGCGCCTGCGACCGCACGGGATTGTCCAGTCTTCACGCCGTTCCCGAACGTTCCGTTTTCTAGCTTGCCCGCGCCTGCTGCTGCGACACACGCTGCCCGTAGCGCCAGACTCCGAGCCAGCCGAAGTAGTTGAGCAGAAGCAAGAGCAACAAACCGAAAAACCCTGACAGGAGACTTTCGTCTCCGCCTTGGGGTGCGGTGATGAGTGAGACGAGGTCCCAAACCTTGGCCAGCGAGGTGTAGAGGCACCAGCCAGCGAGAAACCAACTGAACGGCCGCCACAGCGGAAAGGGCGGGATCGTCAGGTCGAAGGCGTAGGCAAACAGCCCTATTGTGACCGCAAATTCCACGACCAGACCTACATAGAACATCGCTCGGTCGGCGGACGACAGCTGGCGTGCTATTTCAGGTGGCAACGTGACAAAAGCCAATGACAGGAGAAAAAAGAAAATCAGCCCGCAAAGTACTGCAAACGCTTTCCACGTCGCGAATCATCCCGGTTGCCCGGTTGCTATCTTCGGTGGTGGCACTCGATTTGTCCACGGCCCCGCCGAGGGCCGCGCGCCGCTTAATCCGCACTCAGCGCCACCGCCGGCTGCAGGCGTGAGGCGTTGCGGGCGGGCAGGAAGCCGAAGGCGAGGCCGGTGAGGAAGGCGCAGGTAAACGCGAGCGCCACGGGTCCGAGCGTGAAGGAAACGGGCATGCCGAACTGGCCGGCAAGCGCGCCGGTGCCGAGCCCGAGCAGCACGCCGAGCGCGCCGCCGATCGCCGAGACGACCAGGGCCTCGATGATGAACTGCAGCAGGATGTCGCGCTGGCGGGCGCCGGTCGCCATGCGCACGCCGATCTCGCGGGTGCGCTCGCTGACCGAGACGAGCATGATGTTCATGACGCCGATGCCTCCGACCAAGAGCGAGATCGCGGCGACGGAACCCAGGAACAGCTTCAGCGTATTGGAGGTCTCGGTGAAGGCCTCGCGCACCGAGGACATGTTGGTGATCTGCGTGTCCTGGCGCTTGTGGCGCTGGTCGAGCAGCGCCTGGATCGTCTGCTGGGTTATGTCGATCGCCGAGCCGTCCTTCACCTGCACGGTGATGGTTCTGATGTTGCGCTGGCCGAAGAGGCGGATGCTGCCCGTCGTCAGCGGCACCAGCACCACGTCGTCCTGGTCGTTGCCGAAAGACGTCGCGCCCATTTCCGCCATCACGCCGATCACCTGGAAGGGGATCTTGTTGACGAGCACATATTGGCCGATCGGATTGTCGCCATCGGGGAAGAGGGTTTTCACCACCGTCTGGCCGAGGACGGCGACAGGTGCGTAAGTGTCCATGTCGTTCTGGTTGATGAACTCGCCGCTCGCCATTTTCCAGGATTTTGCCGTCGTGAACTGGGGCACGGTGCCGTTGGCGGTCGTCTGGTAGTCGATGTTACCGTGGCGAAGCGTGACGGAGCTCGTCATCTCGGGCACGGCGAAGGCGACGTTCGGCACTTCGAGGATCGCATCGGCATCGGCCGGGACCAGCGTCACGTTGCTGCCGCCGGCGCTGCCGCGAAAATTCGCCATGCTGGGGCGTACCACGAGCAGGTCCGACCCCATGGAAGAGATGCGGCTCAGCACCGAATCCTGCGCGCCGGTGCCGATCGCCAGCATCGCGACGACAGAGCCGACACCGATGACGATGCCGAGAAGCGTCAGGATGGTGCGGAAGAGATTGGCCTTCAGCGCCCGGAACGCCATCTTGACCGCTTCGGTGACATCGGCGATTGCCGCCGAACCCTCGCTGACATGGTGGGCAAGCGCTGCTGCGCCTTCGGCATTGCTACGGCTCTTCTTGGCGCGGTCGGCGACAATGCGGCCGTCATGGATCTCGATCAGCCGGACGGCCTGCTCGGCGACCTCGCGCGAGTGGGTGATGACGATGATCGTGTGGCCCTGGTTGTTCATGTCGCGTAAGAGCGCCATCACGTCCGAGCCGCTCTGGCTGTCGAGCGCGCCGGTCGGCTCGTCGGCGAGGATCACCCGGCCGCCGTTCATCAGCGCGCGCGCAATGGAGACGCGCTGCTGCTGGCCGCCGGAGAGCTGGTTCGGCCGATGGTCGAGCCGCTCGCCGAGCTTCAGCGCTTCGAGCAGCGCCTCGGCGCGGTCGTGCCGGTCGCGCGCGGACATGCCGGCATAGACCGCCGGCACCTCGACATTCTCCTTCGCGCTTGCCGTCGGGATGAGGTTGTAGCTCTGGAAGACGAAGCCGAAGGTGCGGCGGCGCAGCGCCGCCAGCTCATCGGTGTCGAGATCGGCTACGCTCTCGCCGTCGATCAGGTAGTCGCCGCCGGTCGGCTGGTCGAGGCAGCCTAGAATGTTCATCAGCGTCGACTTGCCGGAGCCGGACTGGCCGACGATCGCCACGAACTCGCCCGCCTCGATATCGAGCGAGAGGCCGTGCAGGACCTCGACGGCGAGATCGCCGTTGAAATAGGTCTTGCTGACGTGCTTGAGCGAGATGAGCGGGGACATGGCCAACCTCAGAACATCGGCGGCATGCGCATGCCGCGCTGGCTTCGGCCGTCTCGGGCGTTGCCGCTGCTGCCGGAACCGGTGCTGACCACGATCTTCTCGCCCTCTTTAAGGCCGCTCCTGATCTCGGCGCTGACGCGATTGCGGATACCCACTTCGACGTCTCGCGTTTCGAGTGCGCCGGAGGCGGCGACGACGGTGACCTGCGCCTTGCGGCCTTCACCCCGTGCGCCGCCCGCCTGGCCATTGCCCTGGCCGTCGCGTCGGCCGCTTCCCTGGCCGGCCGCTTCGGCGGTACCCTTGGCGGGCTGGCTCAGCGCGGCGCTCGGCACGATCAGCACGTCCTTGGCGGCAGCCTGCACGAAGAACACCTGCGCGCTCATCGACATCATCAGCTCGCCCTCGGGATTGGGGACGTCGAAGAGGGCGTAATAGAGCACGACGTTGTTGGCGGTGTCAGGCATCGGCTGGATCTGCCGGAGCTTGCCGACGAAGCGTTTGCCCGGCTGGCCGAGCAGCGTGAAATAGGCCTCCATGCCGACCTTCAGCCGGGTAACGTCGGCTTCCGAAACCTGTGCCTTCACCGTCATGGTCGAGAGGTCGGCAATGGTGACGATGGTCGGCGTCGTCTGGTTGGCGTTCAGCGTCTGGCCTTCTTTCGCCGGGTTGGCGACAATGGTGCCGGTCATCGGCGCATAGATCTTGGTGTAGCCGAGATCGACCTTGTCGCCGGCAAGCGTCGCCTGCTGCTTGCGGATCTGCGCTTCGATGGCGTTGACATCGGCTTCAGCCGCGGCGAGATCGGCGATCGCCTGGTCGAGCGTCGATTGCGCCACGCTTTTGGTTTCGACGAGATTGCGCTGACGGTCGATATTGGCCTGTTTCAGAACGAGCTGCGCCTTCTTGGAGATGAGTTGCGCCTGGAGATTGGCGAGCTCCGCCTGGTCGATCTCGATGCGGTTCTCGATCGTTGCCGGGTCGATCTCGGCGACCAGTTGATCTTGAGTGACC
Organism: Sinorhizobium sp. NFACC03; assembly: GCF_900103435.1. NCBI lineage: Bacteria > Pseudomonadati > Pseudomonadota > Alphaproteobacteria > Hyphomicrobiales > Rhizobiaceae > Sinorhizobium > Sinorhizobium sp. NFACC03. Next base: position 18,928 of record NZ_FMXF01000011.1, on the reverse strand, counting down.
TTGTCGCCGATTTCGACATGCAGCGCCTTCAACTGGCCGGAGACCTGCGCGCCGGCATCGACGGATTTGACCGCGTCGAGCGTGCCGACGGCGGTGACGCTGTTTTCGATGTCGCCGCGCGTCACCACATCGGTCACCATAGCAGCCGTTGCCGGTTCCTCGCCGTAGCGCACCCAGCCGTAATAGCCGGCACCGGCAACGGCGAGAACGACCGGCAGCCAAAGCCAGGACCGGCTGCGACGCTTGCGCTTCAGCTTCTGCACCGCACCGGGAATGAAGGTGACGTTGGGAGCCGCGTCGTCGCGGGGGGTGGTGTCGGCTCGCGCCGTCTTTGCTGTCTTGTTCATCGCTTGCGCCTAACCGGCATCGTCGATGCCAAAATGGATAGGTCAAAAATAGAAGCGAATGGACGCGGCGAAAAGCATTGAGATCATTATATTTTCGTAATCTTCGTCATCTGCGGGGAAACAAAGGGCGTCCACGATCGGTGGACGCCCGAGTTTCGATTGCGAAGGGCGAGCTTGTCAGCCCCGCGGGGCAACCAGCACAGCCACATCGACGACGGCGCCGTGGTGATCGGCAAGGCCGGCGAGCTCTGCATCATGCAGGGCGCGCGCCGAGACGGTTCCGTTCGGCGAGGGCAGGTCGCGGGTGGTGCAGGCGTCGGCCGCAATGGTGATGCCGTAGCCCAGGTCCTTGGCGGCGCGGGCTGTCGAGGACACGCAATTGTGCGTCATGAAACCGGCGATGATAACAGGCGTGCCGGCCGGACCGACGATCTCGGCAAGGTCGGTACCCGAATAGGCGTTGGGCCGCGGCTTCTCGACGACGGTTTCACCTGCAAGCGGCGCCAGCGCATCGACGATCGCGCCGCGATGCTGCGCCCTGTCGAACACGCCGCCGGCCGAACCCCGATGGGCGACATGGATGATCTTGGCGCCCGCGGCACGGGCTGCAAGCAAGAGCTCGCGCGCCTTCTTGACCGCGGCTTCCGGTTCGAAAAGCCGCAAGGGGCCGGCCAGGTATTCGTTCTGATAGTCGATCAGGATCAGCGTCGCATCACCAAGCGGCGGCGGGGTGAGCGTGACGCCGGCGAGCGCGAAGAGGGTTGCCGGGGCGGCGGGCGAAAGGGTGGCGGAATCGGACATGGGAAGGCTCCTTGGTTTGGTCGAAGTGGCCGTTGTGAACCGGGTCGTCAAAGCGGTCTGTCGACGGGCTTGATCTTAGCGACTGCATTGATGCAGAGTGACCCGAAGTTTTCGGAGAATGATCTGCATGAATGCAGGGACGTGGGCAGATCTCGAGCTGCTGGATCATCTGGTGCGCGGCGCGACGCTCAGCCAGGCCGCCCGCTCGCTCGGCGTCGACCAGACGACGGTTTCGCGCAGGCTCGCAGCGCTGGAGCGGCGGGTGGGGGCAGCACTCTTCGACCGCATCGACGGCCGGCTGACACCGACGCCGGTGCTTGCCCCTGTTGTCGAGCGGTTGCGGACGATCTCCGAAGAAGCGTCGCTGTCGCTCGCGACGCTTTTGCGGCGGACGGCGGAATTGAAGGGCCAGGTACGGGTGACAAGCATCGGCTTCGTGCTGAGCGCCATCCTGGCGCCGTCGCTTGCCCGCCTTGAGCAGCGCCATCCGGGCCTCACCCTTGATCTCGTTGCCGACAACCAGATGCTGAGCATTGAGCGGCGCGAGGCCGATATCGCCATCCGCATGGCGCGCACGGGTGAGGATTCGGTGCGGGTTCAAAGCCTCGGCACGCTTCGCTTCCGGCTTTTCCGGCCAAAGGGGTTAGGGACGGGGCCTTGTCCCGTGGTGCGCTATGGCCCGGCGCTTGCCCACGTGCCGGAGATGCAGGCGCTTGACCGGCTTCGGCCAGAGGCGCGCGTAGCGCTGACCGCCGACAAGCTGGAAATCCTGATGGAGGCGGCGCTTTCGCTCGGCACTGAGCTGATGCTGCCGGAGGTCTCCGCGAGGCGCGACCCCCGCTTCGAAGCGGTGGACGAACCGGAGACGACAGCCGAGCGTCCGGTCTTCCTGATGATGCATCCGGAGAGGGCGCGCGTGCAGAGCGTGGCGGCGGTGGCGGCTTTCATCGAGGAGGCGATGAGGGGGTGGCGGTAGGCGTTCGGCTTTGCCACCCTCTGCAACTCTTCCGAGCTAGGCTTGAAAGTTCTATGCCAAATGGGACAATGTCTTCAGTACGCGGCAAAGGAAGCGCCTGGACGGTACAGGCGATAATTGCTGCACAGCCCGGACACGGCAATGGATACCAACACCCCCAGCGGCCAGCTTGCTGCACTGTCTTTTCTGGTGTTCTGGGTGCTGTTCGCGATCCTGCTCTTTAGCGCTGTGCGTGCTGGACTCGGTGCGGGGCCCAGCGACGATGATCTGGCCCGCGCGCGGGACCGTTCCGGCGGACGAATAACCCGCTATATGAATGAAAATGCCCGGCAGGCTGGAGCCGCAGGTCGAGCCATCGAGGCGAGAGCCAGCTCCTATTTCGCGCGCCGCATCGGCAAGATCCACCTGGCAGCGCTGGCCTTTTTTGCCGTGACGACATTGTTTCTGACGATGTGGAATCTGCATGAGGCGAAGTTGAAACGGCCATCTCAGATCCAAGTCCCATTGCCGTCTCAGCGCGTTCAAATGACCGATTTGGCGGCGATTGCTACATAGTTCCGCTTTTGGGCCCGGACTTGTGGCCGCCCTTGTCCCCGCGGGCGGGGAGAAGGTGCCGGCTGGCAGATGAGGGGCCTTCAGCTCTGAGCGGCACCGTGCCCCAGTGACCGCCGACGGCCCAAGCGGCCATCACTCTTCGGCGATCAAGCCGCCGAAAACGCTTTCGTCAACGCGTCAAGCGTTCCGGGTGCTGCGACATCGACACACCGGATGTTGGCCGCTTGGGCAGCCTCAAGCATGTCTCTATTTTCTCGGATCGAGCGCTCGATGAATTTCGCGATAATCGCGGCTGTCGCCTCGTCCGCATCTGAGTGTCCAGCTTCTTCCATCATCCGTCGACGCAGGAAATCCTCATCCGCGTAGAGGAACACGGCGGCAACGCTCCCCGGTTCGAGTTGAGCCACATATTCCGGTCTAAGCGCGGCGCCCTCCAGCACGAACGGCTTTGCCAGTTGCCGATGGCTTTCGATGATCTGGCGGATGCGCGGCCACATATTCTCATGGTGAACCTTCAGGAACCAATGAATGGTCTCGTCGGACAGGCTGGCATAATATTCGGCGACTTGCGGGCGGACCGATGGCCACGGCCTGCCGGGATGGCGGCCCAGATTGTCCGTCGAGATCAGCTCGCGACCGAGAGAGCTTGCCAGAGCGCTAGCCAATGTCGACTTGCCGACGTGTGAACTTCCTCCAATCAGAAGACCCAGGGGCGGTGGCAGGTCGATCTCGTTCAGTCGGCTCGAAACCTATGGGCTCCGCCTTTCGCCGTCACCGCCGAAATTTCGCCCCGTTGTGAGAATCGTCTTGACGCCTCCGGGGCGCTTCACTAGAAGAGTGCGAACCGTACCGTACGGTACTGATCGGGAGCGAGGCGACGTGCAGATGACTGCGGCGATAAGGGAGGCGAATGCCGGGGAGGGGCTGACGGAACGTCAGGGCGCCGTTCTCGAACAGGCATTGCGTCTTCTGGTCGACGGCGGCGAAAAGGCGCTGACGACGGCGGGCATCGCGCGCGCGGCCAATTGCTCCAAGGAAAGCCTCTACAAGTGGTTCGGCGATCGCGACGGGCTGATCTCGGCAATGATCGGTTTCCAGGCGAGCAAGGTGCGCACCCAGGACGTCGCCGCCAAGGCGCTCGATGCCGAGAGCCTGGAGCGACACCTGATCGTCTTCGCCAAAGATCTGCTCGAGGTTCTCTCGGGCGACGTGTCGCTGGCGCTGAACCGGCTGGCGATCGGCCAGGCGAGCCGCGATGGCTCCAAACTTGGCCACATGCTGCAGGAACGCGGACGCCGGCAGATCGGCCGCCGTGCGGCCGCACTGCTGGAGGCCGGGCGCAAAGCCGGGCTGCTCAGGTTCGACGACGCCGACGAGGCCTATGGGGCACTTTATGGGCTTGTCGTTTCCGACTGGCACCTGAAGATGCTGCTCGGCGAAGAGGCCGGCGAGATGAAGAAGAGTTTCAGTCGCAAGGCGGAGCAGGCGGTTTCAGCCTTCCTCGCGCTTTACGGCACGAAAGGGTAACGGCGGGGGGAACCTCGCCATCGACAAACTGACAAGCAAACGGGAAGGACCACGAAAATGCGCGTCTATTACGATCGTGATGCCGATATCAACCTGATCAAGTCGAAGAAGGTCGCCATCGTCGGCTACGGCAGCCAGGGCCGCGCCCATGCGCTGAACCTGAAAGATTCCGGCGCCAAGGAAATCCGCATCGCGCTGAAGCCGGGTTCGGCAACGGCTGCCAAGGTCGAGGCCGACGGTCTCTCGGTTCTGTCGGTTGCGGAAGCCGCCAAGTGGGCCGACCTGATCATGATGGCAACGCCTGACGAACTGCAGGCCGAAATCTACAAGGCCGACATCGCCGGCAACATCCGCGACGGCGCTGCGATCGCTTTCGCCCACGGCCTCAACGTTCACTTCGGCCTGATCGAGCCGAAGGCTTCGCTCGACGTCGTCATGATCGCGCCGAAGGGCCCGGGCCACACGGTTCGCGGCGAATACCAGAAGGGCGGCGGCGTTCCCTGCCTCGTTGCCGTTCACCAGGACGCTTCGGGCAACGCCCTTGACCTCGCGCTCTCCTACGCCTGCGGCGTCGGCGGCGGCCGTTCGGGCATCATCGAAACCAACTTCAAGGAAGAGTGCGAAACCGACCTCTTCGGCGAACAGGTTGTTCTCTGCGGCGGTCTCGTCGAACTCATCCGCGCCGGCTTCGAAACGCTGGTTGAAGGCGGCTACGCTCCGGAAATGGCCTATTTCGAGTGCCTGCACGAAGTGAAGCTGATCGTCGACCTGATCTATGAAGGCGGCATCGCCAACATGAACTACTCGATCTCGAACACGGCCGAGTGGGGCGAATACGTCACCGGCCCGCGCATCATCACCGAAGAAACCAAGGCCGAAATGAAGCGCGTCCTCAAGGACATCCAGACCGGCAAGTTCACCTCCGAGTGGATGCAGGAGTACAAGTCGGGTGCCGCCCGCTTCAAGGGCATCCGCCGCGTCAACGACAGCCACCAGATCGAGGAAGTCGGCGCGAAGCTCCGCGGCATGATGCCCTGGATCGGCAAGAACAAGCTGGTCGACAAGGCGAAGAACTAAGCCTTATCGAACGATTGAATGAAGGAAGCCGGGGCAGTGCCCCGGCTTTTTTCGTGACCCGGGCAGGCCACTTGCAAAACCGCGTCATTGCTGCCGGATCGGCGCGAGATTGGTCGAGGCAGACGGGTGGCAGCCTGACGGCGTGCGGCGGCAAGATGCAAGCAGTCGGCCTGGAGCATCCTGCCTGAAGTGAAACCAGTTGAGACAGAAAGATGGGCTACTGCATGTTTCCTTTAATCGTGGCCGGTTAAAGGACAAAAACATGCAGCACTTCAAAGTGCTACAGCGACCTTTGCGCGTCTGATGAGACGCGCGGCGCTGTAGAACCAAAGCACTCGAGCGTGATTGGTGCGATCATCTGAACGCACGGCGCCCTAGACGACTTCCCAGAGAAACCGAAGCAGATCCAAACAGAGACTCCCAAGCAGATCCAGCCAAAAGCCAGGGAAGGCGACAGAGGCCGAACCGGCGCCGAAGCCGACCACGCCGAAACCGAGCGCTCCGTCCCAGCCGTGACCTTGCCAGCCGAGCAGGGCGCCGAAGGCGGTCGCCGCACAGACGACTGTGACCCGAACGATAAACAGGAACGTCTCGCGCATGCTTGCCTTCCTGGCTGAGAGCAGAACAATCTATGGTTCACTTCAGCATATAAGTTCGCGTATGCGTGATCGCCAGGGGCCAGGAGCGAGGAGGTCCGAAGAGAGGGCCGTTCCGTTTCGGCTACCGCATGTCTCCTTTAATCGGCTTCAGCGAATCAAAGTGCTACAGCGACCTTTGCGCGTCTGATAAGGCGCGCGGCGCTGTACCTCGGGTGTCAGTCCCGCTGCGCCGCCAGGATGAGATCGCAGGCGGCCGTAATGTCGTCGACAACCGCCGAAGGCGCCGGCTGGAAACGCTGCTCATCGCCATCGCGATATTTGCCGCTGCGCACGAGGATCGCGGTGCCGATCCCGGCGGCAAGCGCACCGGCGGTATCGCTTTCGGCATCGTCGCCGATCATGGCCAAATCGGCCGGGTCAAGGCCCATGCTCGCTGCTGCTGCCAGGAAGAAATCGGCAGAGGGTTTGCCGAAGAGCTTCGCCTTGATGCCGCTCGCATGTTCCAGCGCCTCGACAAAGGGGCCGGCATCGAGGCTCAGCTCGCCGTCGCGATCACGGAAGAACCGGTTGCGGGCGAGCGCCAGCAGCGGCGAGCCAGCCATCAGGGCGCGAAACGCGGCGTTGAGGCCCTCATAGCTGAAGCGCTCCGCGGCATCGCCAAGCACGACGGCGACGGGGCCGTCCATGCGGCAATCGGCGAAGTCTTCCTCAAGCGCGGGATGAATGAGCAGGTGCGGCTGGTGGCTGTTCGCCTTGAGCCAGGCGCGCGCGGCGGCAACCGGCGTGAACACCTCGTCGGCAGCGCAATCGAAGCCAAGGCGCTGCAGGTGAGCGACGATCTGGCGCTTCGACTGGCGGGTGGTGTTGGTCAGGAAGCGGACGGGGAGGCGAGCTGCGCGCAGCCGCAGCACCGCCGCGATGGCACCCGGCAACACCGTGTTGCCGTCATAGAGCACGCCGGAGAGATCGAGCAGCACGCCTCTTGCCATGGCAAGAGACTGCCTGAGCGCCAGACCATGGTCAACGTTGGGCGGCGGACGCCTCCCAATCGGTTCCCCTTTAGCGCTGGCACCTTGGGGACTGGTTGCTGTCTTCCCACGGCAGGCGAGCAGGGCCGGTGCCGCCTAAGGATCAGGCCTGCCAGGCCTGCAGCCGTTCGACGGTCGTCGTCGCGCCGCCGCAGACGATCATCAGCACGCGCTCGAAGCGCAGGAGTTGATCGGCGTGCTCGTAGGCGATGGCCAGGGCGGCGCCGCAGGCGGGTTCCACCAGCACGCGGTGGTCGTCGAGGAAGCGGGTGCAGGCGTCGACCGCCGACTGGTCGCTGACGACAACGCATTCGACCGGCCGGATCTGGCTGATCTCGAAGGCACGCTTGCAGACCTTTCGGGCGCCGAGCGAAGTGGCGACGCCGCTGATCGAGGGTAGCTCCACCAGCTCTCCCGCCTTGACGGAGGCGAGGTAGGACGCGGTGCCTTCGGTCTCCGCAGTGACAATAGGAATTTCTCGGAGCCCGTTGCGCTCCAGTCCCTCGGCGACGCCCGACAGCAGCCCGCCGCCGCCGACAGAGAGCACGACCGCATCGAAGGCGAGGCCGGCCTTGACCACCTCGTCGATCATCGTCGCGTGCCCGGCCCACAGCAGCGGATCGTCGAAGGGATGGATGAAAGCGGTCTCGGCATCGACGGATGCGAGCGCGCGGGCATTCGCTTCATCCCAAGCGGCGCCGTGGACGATCACCTCGGCGCCTTCCTGGCGGATAAGCGCCTTTGCCCGTTCGGTGGTCGTTTCGGGAACGAAGACGGAGACGGGGATTGAGAGCTGGCGGCCGGCATAGGCAACCGCCATGCCGGCATTGCCGCCGGAGGAGGAGACGAAACGCCGCTTGCCGTTTCGCGCATGGTGCTCGCAGGCAGCACCAACGCCGCGGATCTTGAACGAACCGGGCGGCTGCAGCGCCTCCATCTTTAGCCAGATGGAGCAATCGGATGCGAGGCTTAGCGGGCGGGATTCAAGGAGGGGAGTTTCGAGGTGAAGTGCCATGGGATGTTCCGTTGAGCGCGCGGTGCTGGAGGCCGGTTTGTTGCAATGGCTCCTGCGGGAGAATCTTGAAGCAATTTGCCCCTGATCGCTAGTTCAACGCAACACGGGAGGGGTACAGTCGCGGATGGCCGTGTCCTGTCGTGGGATACTATGGGTCTACGGCGCCCGTCACCAGAGAAGGCCGCTCAATGTCATGAGCGTGATGAAGAGCAGGGACAGGACGAGCGATGCCTTGATGGCTGCCAGAGTATAGTCGTATCGGCGAAGTCTGTGTGTGAGCGTCTGGAACATGTGTTCGTCCAATCGTAAGGGATCTGCGGCTCCTCGCCGTTCGTTCAAGCGCAATGCGGCGCCCGTAAAATGTAGCGCCCGTAAATTCGCTGTGGCGAGATTGTCTGCTCAGCCCCGAACACACCCGTTACACACCCGTTCGGCTCACGGTTGCCTCTCGCCTCCGCGCAACGTCGCGGACGTACTGCTGTCGATAAAGGAGGAAATTGGCGGTCGGGAGCCCCCCACCGCGATATGCCAAGTCGGCCAGTGTCGATCGTCGAACCATGCGCCTCAAATGTGTCCAGCACAAGGGAGATCCCCTTCGAAGGACATCCCTTCGACGTTCCGGCACTCATGGCCTGTCCGGGTTACGGGCCTATCCGGATTTCGGGGCCTTGCCGGATTTCGGGCCCTTGCCGGGACGGGGTGTCGGGTTCAGGGGCGATATCACGCCCGGCCAGGGGAGGCGTCGGGCACCGGTGTAGCGGGTAATCGCGCTGGGTCTTTGCGGCGCGCCGCCGTCGTTTTCCCACTGTTCGAGATTTGCGGTTTCAATCTGCCGCGGGGTGCGCTGCCCATCCCGGTTCTGCAGTTCAGCAAGCAGGATATCCGCGGTGGTAACGCCCGCCTGGAACCTTCTGACAAGGAAGACGGCGGCAAGGCGAAGGCTGTCTTGATCGTCAAGGTCGACGCGCTGATGAAAGCCCGCGCGCCGCAACACGCCATCGAGCATTGCCAGGTCGGAGGGAGCCAATGGATGCCGCTGAGCGGGTGACATGAAGCCACCTCCTGTTGACGGGAAACGTCGTTTTCGGCGCGTCCAGGGCGCCGTACGTTCATCTGAACGCACAAAGGACGCTCCGACAATTCTCTCCTACTGCATGTCTCCTTCAATCGATCTCGATTTAAGGACGAAGACATGCAGCAAGTCAAAGTCTACGGCGGCCTTTGCGCGTCTGACAAGACGCGCGGCGCTGTCGGTGCTTGCGCAAGGCCTTATGCCCATGTCCGGGCCTGCGCGTTCGGTTTCAGTCGATATTACGGCCGGCGCGATTTTCGGGATGGTTTGCTTGCGGGCACCTCCGCAGGCGGTTCGGCGGCGGCGCGCTCAAGGCGCTGGGCCTTGAGCTTCTCGGTCTTCTTGTCGCGGGCGATCTTTTCGGCAGCAACGATTGCTCTCGCCGTGTGATCGGTGGCGGAGGCCTTCTCGCTCGCGGAGGTCTTGGCCGGTTTAAATGCCGTGTTGGGGTGTGGCGTCATGACCTGTCTCCTGAAACGGGCGGATTTTTGCCGACCCCAAGCCTCAGCGCGAAGGTCGCGCTGCCTTCTTGGGTCCCGGCAGCAGGCCTTCGCGCTGGAGCTTCTTGCGCTGCAGCTTGCGCTGGCGCCGTACCGCTTCTGCCTTTTCGCGGACGCGCTTTTCCGAAGGTTTCTCGTAGCTGCTGCGCGCCTTGAATTCACGGAACAGACCCTCGCGCTGCATCTTCTTCTTCAAGATGCGCAAGGCCTGGTCGATGTTATTGTCCCTAACGAGTACCTGCAAAAGATGTTCTCCTGTTGTCGGTCGCGGCTTTCCCTGTAGCCGCGGTTATCTGCCGGGTTTGGTGCTCAATTTTTTGAGCCAGGGCCCGGTGATGGCCGCCTGGGGGGCGTCCTCTTTCGAAGTCTCGGCATGCTCGATGTCAGTCTCCAGCACGCAGCGTTCGAACGTCTCGCCTTCGACCCTTACGCGAAAGCGCGCCTCGCCACGATCATTGGGCAAAAGGCCGACGATCAGACCAAGACGGCTGTTCAAGGTCGACTGAGCGGCACTCGCCCTCAGCGTGACCTTGTCGCCAATCTCATAGGTTTTGCGGCTCATGGTGGTCTCCTGAAAAGGGCCCTGAGACGCAAAAAGGCCGGGTTGTTCCCCGACCTCTTCCCGTCATTCAAGCGCCTCCCTGCCAGTACATCCGTGGTCAGAGGAGGGCGAATGACAAATTATTCGGCCCTGAGATTGTCGGCCGAGCTCTTGCCCGTTCTGCGGTCGGCAACAACGTCAAAGGTCACTTTCTGACCTTCGTTGAGCGAGCGCATGCCAGCCCGTTCGACCGCGGAGATGTGTACAAACACGTCCGTGCTGCCGTCGTCGGGCTGAATGAAGCCGAAGCCCTTGGTGCCGTTGAACCATTTTACCGTGCCTGAAGCCATGACGATTTCCTTTCAATCGCTGAATTTACCAGAAATATTTCTCTGGCGGTGATCGATATTTGAGAGGAGATCTGGCCGCGCGGAAGCGCCGTGTCAAAGGTCACAAGCAATATTCGATGAGGTGATATATAGACGATACTTTTTGAAACTCAATGAAAATATTAAATTATTTGATTTTGAGCGATCGCGAAAACATCTGCAAAGGCCTGAAATGGCGGGTTTTTCGTCCATTTATTTTTCTTGTTATTCAAGCTGATACGGCTTCTCGAGAGCCAGACGCTGTGCGCGTGAGCCACGCCGCGACCCGTCGTTGCGCGGTGCTCCGGACGCATAGCTGCTGAATGAAAAGGCAGGCGCTGCTTTGAGGGCGGGCAAGCGGATTCTTGGATCGGCAAGCGGGCTGTCGCTGGCCATTTCGACCAAAGCGGCCGGTCGCGACAGGAGGCGCGAAGGTAGAAGGCGGCGGCGCGCTGTCTTCGGCGCACCGCCCCCGCTTGTCAGGCGCTTGTAAAGGTCTGCGGCGAGACCTGCAATGCGGCGGCGATGCGCTGCAGCTTGGCGGGATCGGTATCGGCGCCAAGCTCGATCTTTGAGATTTCAACTTCCGTCAGGCCAGTCGTGACCGAGAGATCGTCGACCGTATAGCCGGCGGTTTCACGCGAATGCTTGATGGCGGCTCCGATATTGACGCGGGACAGAGATGCGCCGGGGGCCTTGGTTAGGTCTTTCTTAAAGGACATGAAGTGTCTCCTTCGTTGGTCCACCGACAAAGAACATTGTCGGTTGAAGGGGGCCCAAAACTGAAATGCGACTCGGACAGATGAGCGCGAACCTAGGGCGCCGCTAATATAAGCGAGAAGTTTCCGGGCGCAAGTTTGCGGCCGAAGTTTTGTGAAATGCCTATTTAAATCAATCGTTTACCCTGTGATTTCCGCGCCAGGAGGCCGGTAAATCCCATCGGTCAGGGGCATCATCCTTACGACGCGCGGGTGCTCGACGCAGTGCAAAAACGGCAGGGAAATTCACACGAGGCGAGCCTCGATCAGAAAGGGCCCACGCCGCGATAGCGCGGCATCGAAGAGCGCTGCAAAGGCTTCGCAGGAGGTCGCGACGGCAGCTTCAACGCCGAAGCCGCGGGCGAGCGAAACCCAGTCGAGCGCGGGGTTGTCGAGGTTCAGCATGCGGCGCGCGTTGGTGCCGATCTCTTCGACGCCGACATTGCGCATTTCGGCATGCAGGATGGCGTAGGTACGGTTGGAAAAGATGACGGTGACGATGTCGAGGTTTTCGCGCGCCTGCGTCCACAGGCCCTGAATATTGTACATGGCGCAGCCATCGGCCTGCAGGCAAATCACCTTGCGGTCGGGACAGGCGATCGCGGCACCGGTGGAAAGCGGGATGCCTTCGCCGATCGCGCCGCCGGTCTGCATGATGAAATCGTGCGGCGCAGAGAAGGCCGAAAGTGCGAAGTAACGCCGGGCCGAAGTGGCCGCCTCGTCGCAGACGATCGCATTCTCCGGCACCTTATGGGCGACGATGACGGCGATTGCGTCTTCGGTCAGCGCGCCCGAAGGCTCGCCCTCGTCTGTGGGGGCGCTTGGCATCGGCAGGGGCAGCGTGGCGCTGATACCGAGTTCGTCGCGCAGCGCTTCGAGCGTTCCTTTCAGGTCTTCACCGTGGCGGGCAAGCGTGACCACCGCGCAGCCTTCCGGCACCAACCGGCCGGGCTTTCCCGGATAGGCGAAGAAAGCCACCGGTTCCGGTGCGCCGACGAGGATCAGAACCTTGACGTCGCGGAGCGTTTCGAGCGCCATGTCGATCGGGTAGGGGATGCGCCGCGGCGCCACCCGCCCGCGGCCGCGCTGGGTGTGGGCGACTAGCACCTCGTTGAAAAGCTGGACGTTGCAGGCGGCCGCGATCCGCCCGGCGATGGCGAGGCTCTCGGCCCTTGCGGCGGCGCCGCTTAAGACCATGGCGACCCCTGCAGGATTCGCACGGACGAGGCGGGCGACCTCGCGGACCGTTTCCGCACTTGCCGGCCGCGGGGCTTCGATCAGGACTTGTTGCACTGGCGCGTCGGTGGAAAACGCGCCCCAGGACGCGTCTGCCGGCAGGATCATGGTGGCAACGCCCGGTGGCGTCAACGACGCGCGATAGGCGGCGGCCGCCGTCGGCCCCACGTCGGAGGGGTCGTTCACCCGCCGCACCCAGTTCGACATCGGGCGTGCCAGTCCCTCGATATCGCTGGTCAGCGGGGCATCGAGCGCAAGATGGTAGGAGGCATGGTCGCCGACGACGTTGATGACAGGCGTGCGAGCGCGCCGCGCGTTGTGCAGGTTGGCAAGGCTGTTGGCGAGACCGGGACCGGTGTGGAGCAGGGTCGAGGCCGGGCAACCCGTCATGCGCGCATAACCATCGGCCGCACCGGTGACGACGCCTTCGGAGAGGCCGAGGATACAGCGCATCTCCGGCTTGCGATCAAGGGCGGCGACGAAGTGCATTTCCGACGTGCCGGGATTGGCAAAACAGACATTCACATCGTTTGCCAGAAGTGTATCGACGAGGATGTCCGCACCTGTGGTGCGAATAGGTTGGCCGCCTTCTCCCATGCGCGTGTCCCCCGATGGCGTTCACGCATGATAGCTGCAAGTGATGCGGGTGCAAGGTAGGCTTGCGGCGGCGCTCGATGCGCCGCCCAAGTGGGGTTACGTCCGCTGCCAGGCGAGATGGGCGCCGAGCCCGATCAGCACCGTGCCGCCGGCGCGCTGCAGCAGGCGCTGTGCCCGGGTGGAGCGGCGCATCTTGACGACGACGGCATCGGCGAGAAACACGCAGACGAGATCGGCGGAGGAGAACATCAGGTTGACGACGGTGCCGAGCAGCAGAAACTGCACCCACACCGGGAAGGCGGCAGAGGCATCGGTGAACTGCGGCAGGAAGGCGACGAAGAAGATCGCGGTCTTCGGGTTCAACACCTCGACGGTGATGCTTTCGAAGAAGGCGCGGCGGGCCGATTTCGCCTCGACCGCGGGCAGGTGACCGTCGCCGCTCGCCTTGGCACGCATCAGCGTGAAGCCCAGCCAGACGAGATAGGCGGCACCGGCAAGCTTCACCACGAGATAGAGTGTCGGCACCGCATGAAACAGGATCGAAAGTCCGGCGGCGGCCGCAAGGACATGCACGTAACCACCGAGATGGATGCCGAGCGAGGCCATCAGCCCGGCAAAACGGCCGCGCGCCATCGTCTGCGCAGCGGCGTAGAGCATCGCCGGTCCGGGGATATAGGCGAAGATCGCTGTCGTGACGAAGAAGGTGAGGAGAATGTCGAGCGATGGCATGGGATACCTCGTCTGCTGATGCGCGGCCTCTTTCGAGAGTCGTTCTAAGGTCTTGCGCGGGAAAGTTGACGGGAAATCGGAGCGCCCCCCGTGAGCGTCAGACCGGTATCTCCCCGGAGACGAGGCGATCCTCGGGCTGCGCGCTGGCTGCGAGCCCTGCGGCCACGCCCTGACGATCTTCAATGCTGCGGTTCTGACTGAACTTGCGCTTGCCGTCGAGGCGGTCGATCGGCAGCCGCAGACCGATGATGCCGCGAAGCTGGGCCTTGACGAAGGCGGGTGGCGCGTCGCTCACCTGCCAGGGTTCGGCACGCGCCGCCTCGTGACGATTGGTCAGGCGGGTGACGACATCGAGAAGCCGGTCCTCGTCGGTAAAGAACTCGACCTCGCCATAGGCATGCACGGCCGAATAGTTCCAGGTCGGCACGACCTTTCCGTGCTCGCGCTTGGAGGCATACCAGGAGGGGGTGACATAGGCATCCGGTCCCATGAAGGTCGCCATGGCTGCGCCGATCGGCGAGGTCGTCCCTTGCGGGTTGGCGCGGGCGAGGTGGCCGTAGAGTGTGCCATAAGGACCTTCGTCGCGATCGAGCAGCAGCGGCAGCGGGGTGGCCAGCAGGCCCTCGGCCGTTGCGGTGACGAAAGTGGAAAGCGATGCGGCCTCGATGATCGCGTGCAGCACGCTCAGTGTTTCCTCCTTGAAGGCCGGGGGTGTGTACATGATCTTGCTCCTTGTGCTTGTCCTGTCATAGATGCAAACTGGACCAGAACGAATATCCAGTTTCCGCATAAATGAGTGGGCCAGTTGGTGACGGAGAAGGACGAGGCGAGGGGCGGGACCACCCGGCGGATCTACGACGCGCTGAAGGCGCAGATCCTCGGCGGCACCTATGGCCCCGAAGATCGGCTGCCATCGACGCGGGCGCTTGCGGCCGAGCTTGGTGTCTCGCGCACCACCGTGACCGCAGCCTATGAGCAGCTTCTTTCCGAGGGGTTTCTGGAGAGCCGGCAGGGCGCGCCTTCAAGAGTGGCGCTGCTGCACGCGCATGAGGGTGCCAAGCCGCTTTCCGCAGGGACGGCTTCCCGGTTTGCGCCGAGACCGGCAGCACCCGTTCGCCTGTCGCGCTTTGGAGCGACCCTTGGTGAAGGGCCGTCCTGGGTGCCGCCGCAGTCCGGTGGGTTGATCGCCGATTTTCGCTACGGCGACCTGTCGGCGGCCGACTTTCCGGCGGAGGCCTGGCGGCGGGCGGTCAACGCCGCACTTCGGCGACGCCAACCGCGGCTCGCCTATGACGACCCCGGCGGCTCGGCGGAGCTGCGGGCAGCCCTGCAGGCCTATCTCTGGCGGGCGCGCGGGCTGAGATGCGCGCCGGACCAGATCATCATCGTCAACGGTTCGCAGCAAGGACTGGATCTTGCCGCCCGCGTGCTCCTGGATCCCGGCGACCGCGTTGCGATCGAGGATCCCGGCTACGTTATGGCGCGCCGGGTGTTTGCGGCCGCCGGCGCTGAGGTGGTTCCGATTGCCGTCGACGAGGAGGGGCTGCAGACCGATGCGCTCGCGGGGCTCGACGCCGTCAGGCTTGCCTATGTCACGCCCTCGCATCAGTTTCCTCTCGGCGGCGTGCTCTCGGCCCGGCGCCGGCAGGAGCTTCTCGCCTGGTCGGAACGCAGCGGCGCCTTTGTGATCGAAGACGATTACGACGGCGAGTATCGCTACGATATCCGGCCGATCCCGCCGCTGCAGACGATGGGCCATGCGGAGAACGTCCTTTATCTCGGCACGATCTCGAAGAGCCTGTCGCCGATGCTCCGGCTCGGTTATCTCGTCGTGCCGCCGCTGCTTTACCCCGTCTTCGCCGCCGCCAAGCAGCTGGTCGACCGGCATTCGCCCAGCCTCGAGCAGGAGGCGCTGGCGGCGATGATTGCAAGCGGGGCCTATGAACGCCACATTCGCCGGAGCCGGCGCAGCAATGGCCGCCGCCGCCAGGCGCTGCTTCAGGCGCTCAAGGCGGAACTCGGTAGCCGCGTGACGATATCGGGCGCCGACGCCGGGTTGCACGTCGTCGTCTGGTTCGAGCGGCTGGACCGGACGCAGGAAGGCGAACTGATCGTGCGGGCGCGGGCAGCGGGCATCGGCCTTTATCCGATCTCGCCCCTCTACGGTGCCGATGATGCCGGTCACCGGCCGGACCGCGCCGGCATCGTCATGGGCTATGCAAGCCTCGAAGTGCCGCAGATCGGTCAGGGTGTCGCGGCGCTCGCGAAGCTGCTGGGTGATTGGTTCGATTAGCACCGGCGGCACAAAACGCCATGCAGATCACCATTCGACGTGGGCCGTCCGTCCACCTGTGGTAGGGTGGGGCTATCTTCCGCCATCGACCGGCCTCCGGGCGGGCGGCAATGGGAGCGAAAATCACGGGCAGGGACAGAGCGGCGCAGGGGCGTCGACTGGGGGAGCAGATGGCAGACCGGAGAGTGCAGCCGTTGCAGCCGGGACAACCCGCACCCGCCTTCGAGCTTGCAAGCGCCAATCGGGACGGTCCGGTTTCGCTTGCGAGCCTTCGCGGCCGGCCGTTTCTGATCGGTCTGTTCCGCGGCCTGCACTGCCCGTTCTGCCGGCGCCAGATGCGGCAGTTCTCCTCCGTCGAGCCGGCATTGCGTGCCGTCGGCGTGGAAACGCTGGCGGTGGTCAACACCCCGGTCGAGCGGGCGCGCCTCTATTTCCGCTTCCAGCCGACGCCGGTCACGGTCCTTGCGGATCCGGACTGCCAGACGCACAGGGATTTCGGCGCGCCACAGGCCGCGCTGCTTCCGCCCGAAAGCACGGAGACGCCGGAATGGCCCCATCGCACGCGGCCTGCCGATTTCGCCGCAGCGCGCATCAACCCGACAGGCGAGCTCGCCGAACCGATGCATCCGATGCGGGCCAATGAGTTGCTCAATGCACGCGAAGGCTTCGAGCCGGACGAGACCGATCTGCGAATCTTTGCCGAACACGGAACGCAACTGGTCGGCCACTTCCTGGTCGATGCAGCCGGCATCATCAGCTGGAGCGAGATCGAGGCGCGGTTCGGCCCCGACGAACTCGGCGTGTTCCCGAGCGCCGCGGAGATCATGACGGCCGTCAAGAGGGTCGCAACCTAGTACGGGCAACCGGCTTGCAAGCTGGGGCCTGCAAACAGGGTGCAGGCCAAGGTCGCAACCGGCCTCGCGTTACGGTTAGCTGCTTGCGCCCTGGCTGCGTCTGCTCATAGTGGCCAACTCTTCAGTGTGGCGGTGTGGCCTTCATGAGATCTCATCGCATACATCCCCAGCTTCACGACATGTTCGGTGAAGAGCAGCCGCCGGCCTATCTGCTCGCGATCTCCTGTTTGGTGTCGGTGTCGCGGCCACCTTTGCCCTGTCGGCGGGCCAGATGCTGGCAGGCCTTGCCTGGTGGCGGGCGGCACTGGCGCTTGTCCTCGTCCTCGATATCGCCGCCGGCTGCATCGCCAACTTCACGCCCTCGACCAACGACTTCTACGCGGCGCGGCCGCGCAATCGCTGGATCTTCATCGCGATCCACTTCCATGTGGTCATCGTCGCGCTGCTCGTCGGCACCGGGCTCGGTGCTGCGGTCGCCGTCTGGGCCTATACGATCGCTGCGGCCGCGGTCGTCAATCTGCTTGCGGGACGCGCCGCACAGACCTTTGTCGGCGGGCTGCTGCTGGCGGTCGGCCTCACTGGCTTGCCGATGTTGCCGGGCTTGACGCCGGCGATGGCGGCGGTGTCGGCCCTGTTCATGCTGAAGGTGCTTTTCAGCTTCGCGGTCGATCACTACCGCACTGTCGTTTCCAGCGGTGGGTAGCCGCGCTGGCATCCTTGCCTTGCAGGACCGCATTCAATAGCCTCGGAAGTGGCAAGCTCAGGGAGAGGCTCATGGCAGTTTCAGCGGCAGAGGCGGCATTGCGCCTTCCGACATTCGACGACGTGCAGGCGGCACGGGACCGCATCGCCGGCATGGCGCATCGAACGCCGGTGCTGACCTCGCGCACAGCCGATGCCGCCACCGGCGCGCGGCTTTTCTTCAAGGCGGAAAATTTCCAGCGCGCCGGCGCCTTCAAATTCCGCGGTGCCTACAACGCGATCGCCGCCTTGCAGGAAGGCGGCCAGAAGCGGGGCGTCGTCGCCTTCTCCTCCGGCAACCACGCGCAGGCGATCGCCTATGCCGCGCGGCTGCAGGGTGTTGCCGCGACGATCGTGATGCCGAAGGATGCGCCCGAAATGAAGGTGGCGGCGACCCGCGCCTATGGCGCCGATGTCGTGTTCTATGACCGCTACACCGAGGACCGGTCGGCGATCAGCGCGAAGCTGGCGGCCGAGCGCGATGCCGTCCTCATCCCGCCCTTTGACCACCCTGATGTGATCGCCGGGCAGGGGACGGCGGCGCTGGAACTGATCGAGGAGGTGGGCGAACTCGACCTGATTGTGACGCCGCTCGGCGGCGGGGGCCTGCTCGCCGGCACGGCACTCAGCGCCAAGGAACGTTCGCCCGGCGCTGTCGTCGTCGGTGTCGAGCCGGAGGCTGGCAATGACGGACAGCAGTCGCTCAGGAAGGGCGAGATCGTCCATATCCCGGTGCCGAAATCGATCGCCGACGGGGCGCTGACCAACCATATCGGCGAGCACAATTTCCCGATCCTCAAGCGCGATGTCCGCGAGGTCGTCACGGTGAGCGACGCCCAACTCGTGGAGACCATGCGCTTCTTTGCCGAGCGCATGAAAATGATCGTGGAGCCGACCGGATGCCTGGCGGCGGCGGCCGTGCTGCAGGGCGTGCTTCCCTGCGCCGGGCAAAGAGTGGGCATCGTGATCAGCGGCGGCAATGTCGATCTCGCGACGTTCTGCGCCCTGCTGCAGTAGAGAGCGGCGATCCCAGAGCATCCGTGTTGGTCAAGTACGGGTTGGTTCCCATATGCGGCCATCCCTGAGCAATGCGTTTGCGATGATGATGAGCTTTCGCATGACGGCGGTAATGGCGAGTTTTGAGGCTTTTCCGGCGGCCTTGAGCCGGTCGTACTTGGCCTTGAGGTCGGGATTGAAGCGGATGGCGACGAGCGCGGGCATGTAGAGTGCTCGTCGGACATTGGCCCGGCCGCCGCGGATGAAGGCGCGGCCGATCCACTGTCCGGACTGGCGAGCGACCGGAGCGAGGCCGGC